>JAFAWA010000120.1 GCA_019242155.1 Terriglobia bacterium
TCCGTCAATCCGCGGATCATGCAGTTTGCCTTGAAGTATATCTTCTGATCAGACGCCGCTACTCTGCTGGTTGTTTGTCTTTAGGCTCCGGTAACTGAGTGTTACCGGAGCTTTTTTATCGCTATTCCCAAGCTACTAACCCCCGAAGATTTGCCACAAAAGGGCTATTGATTTAATGCGGCCCATGATATAACCCCGCCCAGCAATGCCTCGGGGAGAGAGGCTTCCAGTCGTAAGCTTGCCTTGTTTGCCTAACTTGGCGGCCTGAGGAGGAAGTATGGGATCGCAATTTACGACTCCGGCGGCGTTGATTTTATTGCTCGCCATTTCCGCCGCTCCCATAATGGCTCAGTCATCCGGAACCGGCGCACCCGCAGGGACACTGACTGATCCTTCCGGAGCGGTAGTACCTAAGGTAACGGTCACTCTAACAAACAACGATACCGGGCAGGTTCGGACGGTGCTGACGGGCGCAGACGGAACCCACCGGTTCTCTCTGATACCGCCAGGAACTTACAAAGTAAGATTCACCGACTAAGATAGACCCATGATGCGGCCAGTAGCCGTGTCGATATCGATATCGTAATAGCCCGGGCGGGTGGAGAGGCCGGGCATGGTGGACATGGTTCCGAGCAGAGGATAAAGGAACCCTGCGCCTACGCTGGCTCGGATGTCTCGGACAGGGACGACGAACCCCACCGGTGCCCCTTTGAGGTTGGGATCATGGCTCAAACTCAGGTGGGTTTTCGCCATGCAGATCGGCAGCTTATCGAAGCCGTTGCGGGTGTAGAGATCGATCTTCTTTTCCGCCTCTTCGGAGTATTCGACACCGGAGCCGCCGTACATACCGCGGACGATGGCCTCGATCTTATCCTTGATTCCCATTTCGAGCGGATACAGAAACTGAAAATTCGCGGGCTTCTCGCAGGCGGTGACCACGGCGTTAGCGAGTGCTACCGCGCCCGCGCCACCCTCGGCCCAATGGTTGCTCATCACGGCATCGGCGGCGCCGGCGGCCAGGGCAACGCTGCGGACCAGATCGATCTCGGCTTGCGTATCCGTGCTGAAGCGATTGATGGCGACGACTACGTGCATCCCGAAGTGCTTGGCATTTTGAATCATCCGCACCAGGTTGCTCGAGCCGTCGGCGAGGAGTTCCAGATTCTCATTGGTGTACTCATGAGACAGGGGCTGGCCTGCCACAACCTTGGGACCGCCGCCGTGCATCTTCAAGGCGCGGATGGTGGCGACGAGCACAGCGCAATCGGGCCGGAGCCCGCTGTACCGGCACTTGATGTTGCAGAACTTCTCCATGCCCATATCGGCGCCGAAGCCGGCTTCGGTAAGAACGTAGCCATCGGGTCCCACGAGTTTGAGCGCGATCTGATCGGCAACGATGGAAGAGTTGCCGTGCGCGATATTGGCGAAGGGACCGGCGTGCACGAACGCGGGTGTGCCTTCAATCGTCTGCATGAGGTTGGGGTTGATGGCGTCCTTCATGAGCACGGTTAACGCGCCGCCGACACCAATGTCATCGGCGGTGATGGGCGTGCCTTGGCGGTTGGTGCCGATAACCATGCGGCCGAGGCGTTCGCGCATATCATCGAGGCCGGTGGCCAGGGCGAGGATAGCCATAATTTCGCTCGCCACCGCCATATCAAATCCGGTGACTCGTGTGACACCCTTCTCTTCGGGACCCTGTCCAATGGTGATCTGCCGCATCATCCGATCGTTGGTGTCCATGACACGCCGCCAGGTGATGCTGTCGGGATCGATATCGAGTCTCGAGAACCGGCTGCGCTCTTCCGGTGTAAGGTCGCTCGGATCCGTTTTGGCGATTCCTAAGTTGCGCAAGCGGCGCAACATTACGGGGGAGAAACTACGGCTGCCGTCTTTTTTGGGCGGACAGAGCCGCTCAAACAGCGCGTCATCTTTAGGCGTAGTGCGTTCGTGGAAGATGCGGGTATCGATGGCTGCGGCAAGCAGGTTGTTGGCGGCGGTGATTGCGTGGATGTCACCGGTCAGGTGGAGATTGAACTCCTCCATGGGAATGATCTGACTGTAACCGCCGCCCGCCGCGCCGCCTTTGATACCGAAAGTGGGGCCCTGGCTGGGCTGCCGAATGCAGGTGAAGACCTTCTTGCCGAGGTGAGCGCCTAATGCCTGGCTCAGGCCGACAGTGGTGGTGGTCTTGCCTTCGCCGAGCGGCGTGGGTGTGATGGCCGTGACTACGACATAGTGTCCGTTGGGTACGTCCTTCAATCGTTCGCGAATGGAAAGGTGGACCTTGGCCTTGGTTTTGCCATAAAGTTCCAGCTCCTCCGGAAGGATGCCGGCCTCAGCGGCGATGCGATCGATGGGGATCGGCGCGACCGATTGGGCAATTTCGATGTCACTCGGGACCCGAGTTTGGATGTTGGTCAACTTACGGGCAGTAGCAAACATTGTCATTTCACGATGGGGACGTTGGAATGCTCTTCGTGTTCGACGGCCGGCTTCGGGGAGGAACAGCGGCGGGGTGCGGCGCGGCGGTGATGTTGATCAAAGGCTCGGTATTTCCAGGCCGGCTATCGCGCTTCAGCAGATAGTTGAGATAGGAGCTGGTTCCCTTGAGAGCGCGGTTGCGAGGCGGGATGTACTCGCTTAAGTCGCCGATGCGATTCGCGGCTTTGGCGCGCTCGTAGACTTGGACCCAGATGCAGGGCCGGTCAGGAAGCACTTCGCACATACCGTTCAGCGGGCCGCCGCACGGCCCGTTACGCAGATTCTTGGGACAGGTCATGGGGCAGACGTATTCCATGAACCCCAGGACACAGTTGCCGCACGCCTGACAGCCGAAGACGGGCTCTTTGAACGCAAGTTCGGCGCGTTCGAGGGCCTGCGAAAGCGCGGGCCGTTTATCGATCCATCGGAACAGAACAGTTAAGGCGCGGCGCAGCGGACCAGGCCAATTAGCCGGCTCGGCGATATCGGCCAGATTTACCCAGAGACTGCGCTTCTGCGGGGGGCTGGGCGGAGAGTCATATATGTAGTACGCGTTCTTGGGGGCGTAGCTGATCTCTTGGGCGAACTCCTCCCAGCGATGCGCGATCTCCTCGGAGCGTTTGATGATCCAGCGAACGCGGGACGCCTGGTGATCGCCGCCGAGGTAAGCGCCGGCGTATCCGAGGCCCCGGACAATGGCGACCATGCGAGCGGCGCGCTCGAGACGTCCGGCTAGACCCTTATCGGTGGATTGTTTGGTCTCTTCCTGAATGCGGGCAACCAGCTCCGGAGCTACCCAACATCCCGGAGGATCGCCCTTCGACATGCGCTCCGCGGGCTTAGCCGCGAGCACGTAGACGTTGCCGAAGACGGGCGTCTTGATACCGCGTTCGTCGAGGTAGCGTTTGAGCTCCCGGAACTTTCTAGAGTCGTAGCCGAGCTGCGTGATGACAAAATCGGCGCCGGCCTTGATCTTCTTTTCGAGCTTCAGGTATTGATAGACGCAATCGGGCTCGATGAATTTGAAGGGCGAAACGGCGACAGAGATTTGAAACGGCATCCCGGCCGCGCGCAGTTCACTGAGGAACTCGACCAATTGGACCGAGTCTAAATCGTAGGGCGTGGGATTGGTTAAGTGATCGACGCCCTTGGGGTAATCGCCGGTAATCGCAAACACGTTCTCGATCCCGAGCGCATTGAGATCGTCAAGCTCGCGGCGGATGGTAAGGCGGTCCTTACCGACGCAGGTGATGTGGACATTGGGAGTCAATCCGCGGGCACGCGCGGCGGTGGCAACGCGAATGGGATCGTGGCCCATGGCACCGCCGGCATAGCTGGTGATTCCGGCGCCGACCAGGCCGGGCACCTGCGCCAGTTCCGACGCCACCTGAAGCAGCTTGGCTTCGCGCGTGAGGCCGCTTGCGACCAGCTCCACCATATAACAGAACTTGCCCGAAGCAAGGCCTTCACGAATTGAATTTCCCAATGCCATGCGAATTATTGTCCAAGTTCGGCGCGGACCACCTTGGTGCCTTCTACCATGCTTTTCAGTTTGGCGAAAGCCACGTCGCGCGGCAGGTGGAACAGGCCGCAATCGGGAAGCACGAAGATACGTTCCGGCGGAACGATATCGAGAGCTTTGCGGATACGCTCGGCCACGATGTCCGGAGTCTCGACATCGTGTGTTTTGACATCAATTACTCCTACGCCGAGCTGGAAGGGCGTCTCGAATTCTTTGAACAGATCGAGATCTTCACCGCCGCGGCGGGCGAACTCCAGAGTGAGCTTCTGCACGCGCGCGTTCAGAACCGTGGGGAAGAGATACCGGTAGCTGCCCTCCCACGAAGGCTTGCCGTAGCGATTGCCGTAGCAGATGTGCAGGCCGACGGAGGCGTTCACGCCCTCCACCATGCAGTTCAGGACTTTGATGGCCCAGGGCAGATCTTCGGGGAAGCCGGAGAAGTAAGGCTCGTCAATTTGAATATTGGTTGCCCCGGCCTTCACCAGTTCTTTCATCTCGAGATTGATGACGCGGGCAAGATCCATGGCCAGCGCCTCTTCGCTCGGGTAATAGAGATTGCGAATCCGCTTGCTGAGACAGTGTGGTCCGGTTATGCAGATTTTGACTTCGCGATCGGTGTTTCCGCGGAGAAACTTGAAATCCGCTACAAGGCCGAGCGAGGCCATGGGGAGCCGTCCCTGTACCACGCTGTCGTAGAAGTCGTAATAGAACTTCTTCGACGAGCGATCGATCTGGACGCCGGGAAAGCGCTCGACAAAGTAATCGACCATGTTGTCGCGGCGCGCTTCACCATCGGTGATGATGTCGATGCCGGCAACCTCCTGGTCTTTGATATCGGCTTTGACGGCGGTGTCATGGATCTCATCGAGATCGTGGCGGCTGATGCGCCGGGCGAAGTATTCAGTTTTTAGCCGTTCGAGCCAGCCGGGCATCGAATAGCTGCCCACTACGGTGGTGGGAAGAATGGGAAGGGTCATCGGTTCAATCTACTCCCGTTGGGTCGTATAAAGGATGGAGGTCTTGGACCCCTTGCGGTAGTGGAAAGGGGCGAAGTGGACATCATATCCGGCCCGCTCACCCACCTCCCGCAATAGCACACCGTTCACCCAGTTGACGATGGAGCCATCCAGCTTGCCCGGCCCGTGAAAACCGAGCCGGTATTGATTCATGTCGGTGACAAAGATATCCTGCACCTGCAAGTAGCCGCGCGGATAGAGCAGAGGGATCGTCTGATAGAAGCTTTCGAGCGCGCCGGAACTCAGGCTGAAGCGTAAATCACTGGGCGCGTTTTTGACGCTTTCTTCTATCTTATCGAGGTCGAGGCCGGGCGGCAGCACAGTGTCGATTACATCTTCGAGGGGCACCAGTTGCTCTTCGAGGCGCATTGTCTCCCACACGTCCATCCAGAAGGCCATGCCGCGATCGTAATCGCCGAGGTAATCGGGGCCGCCTTCGAGCAGGCGAGTAACATAGGTCCGGGCCTTCTCGAGAGACAGGCCGTATTTCTCCGTAATCCGCACGACCTCGTTCATGGGAAGGAAGGCCCGCACCCGAATGAAATAAAGACGGCCGTCCCGCCGCAGCACTTCGTCGTTCGGCAAATTGTCGTAAACATTTGTTAGATGCACGTGCAGGATCTTATGACGCAAGAACGAGAGCGTCTTCAGAGGG
>JAFAWA010000242.1 GCA_019242155.1 Terriglobia bacterium
GTGGAGACGCGGGAGGCGAGCGGCAGTTTGGGTGCGCCGGCGATATGAGTTTGCCAGAAGCCGGAGGCAAAGGAAAATTCACGCCGCACGGCAGGCCAATTCTTGTGCGCCGCCCAGAATGCCGCCGTCAGCAGGAGTCCGGTGATAACGGCTACGCCCAGCGCTTTTCGGCCTCGATCGAAATTTCGTTTAGGCGGTGGAATGAGACGGCTTGTAATCGGGATGGCCTCCGTCCGATCCAGGCGCACGCCTACAGTGCTCAGATTCGCCTCCACCTCCTCGAACGTACGGATTCTCTTGGCCGGTTCCTTTTGTAACATCCGCTCGATCAGACTCGCGAGTGGTTTGGGGCACGCCGGTGCTACGCTTTCCAAGGGTTTCAGCTTCATCGCCGGATCGGCGTGCCAGCGCATCCATTGCAGGTGTTTCCCTACATCGGAGAACTGGGAGAACTGACGGTCCATTTCCGAGCGGCCCACCAGAAACTCATAGAAAAGGAACCCTAGGACGTAAATATCGCTGCAAATATGCCCCGCCTCGTCGGAAGCAACCTGCGACACGAAAAGCTCGGGCGCCGTGTACTTCGCGTTCCTGATCTGCAATGTCGCCTGAGCCGGCGGCGGCGCGCACGTATCGAGTTCCACCGCTCCGCCCTCGAGCCGGATATTTCCCGGCGAGAGTTCGTGATGGAACAGCCCGGCAGTATGAATTTCCCGTAACCGGCGGACGATCTTAAGAAAAAGCGGGACGCACTCTTCCGGTTGCGAAGGGTTCTGCGGCAACAGAGTCTCCAGACGAACGGTACTGGCTGGTAAATTCTCACGCGAGGAATCGGAGTTACCAAACTGGTGGTTTTTCGGCACGGCGATCTATCTTATGTTCTCGTGGAATTTCCGCTCTAGTTGTGTGTTGCACCGGTCAGTCTCTATGGTGATAGCTTCTAGTACGAACGGGACTGCATCCAACCGCCAAACTGTTAATCCAGCAGGTATTACTTTTTCCTATCGCTGCGGAGTAGTATCATCATTACTCAAGGCTGCGACCGACACCGCTATCCTGTTGTTCGGTATAGAAAGTCCAAGTGTATTCGGCGGGGGATGTAACTAAATAAGGGCGACTTGCACTATTTTAGGATAACCGCCGCTTGAGCCATGATCCCAAAATGACCGCCGTTACTATACCTGACAGAGATCGGTTAGTCGAGACCTTCCGGTCGTACGCTCATGCGATCGCAGCGGAGGTGCTTCGGAAGTTCCCCTCTCTCGAGCGGGATGAAGTACGGGGAGCGGCGGAACTAGGGCTGGTCGAAGCCGCCGGCAGCTTCGATCCCTCGCGCGGCGTGCTGTTCAAGACTTTCGCGTATTATCGAATACGCGGTGCTGTCTATGACAACCTCCGCAAAATGGGCTGGTTTGCGAAAGAGGGAACACGCCTGCGCTTTGAAAGCGCAGCCAACGAGTACATGAGCGATTACTCGGAAACGGCCGCGGCCAACGGATCGCCTCAGGAAACTTACGCGGAACTACAAGATATCGCGTCTTCTGTTGTAAATTGCTATTTTCTCTCGCTTTCTAATGTTACCCAGGAACTGCCCGAAACCGGGGTAAAGTCCCCAGAGGAGTCGTACGCTCAGAACGAAGCTCAAAAGAACCTGCACAAGGCACTCTCACAGATCCCTCCCAAGAATCGTCAGGTCCTGGAGGATTACTATTTTCGGGACCAAACCCTGGATGCCATCGGCCAACGCCTCGGTCTTTCCAAATCGTGGGTTTCACGACTCCACGCCAAGAGCCTGGATATGCTGCGCGAAGCCCTGCGGCAGACGGAGAAGCGGGATAGCCGGAACCTGCCGACGCAACATTTACCCGCAGGCAACGATAACTGGAGGTAAAGCGGAGGCGCATGGCCGATCCAACCATCGTCAGAACGGGCGTGAACAAAGTGGCTTCCGCTGCGGATCCCTCGCAAGCCTCACAGGGCGTTGACAAGACCGGCCCATCGAAATTCGACCAGATCCGGACGCAGCTCGCACAGAAGGTATCCACGGATCTGAAGCTGCCGCCGCCCGCACAGATTTCCGAACAGCAGAAAACGCAATTGGAGAGCGAACTCCGCAAACGGCTAACCGGCACTACGGCCGCCAACGCCGGCCAGTTTTTCGGAGTGCAGAGGAAGAACACGCAGCTCCAGATTCAGAATCTCTCGAGCGCCGTGAGTAAGCTGCCGTCCGACAGCAGCTTTACTCCGATTCGGGAGCGCTTGCGTTCTATTGAAACGCAGTTTCAAAATTCGGGCACGCTCATCAACAATACTCAGGACATGAATCCTCAATCCCTGCTCAAGGTTCAGATGCAGATGTATCAACTTTCTGAAAACGTCGAACTCCTTTCGAAGGTCGTCGATTCAGTAAACTCGGGCGTCAAGACAATGCTGCAAATGCAGGTGTGATGTGGCAAGAAACGCGATAGGGTCAAACAGCAAATGGCTGCTGATCCTCAGTCTGGCGCTGGTTCTGTGTGCCTGTGCCAGGCGCGAGGTGGCCAGCGGCCTGAGCGAACAGGATGCGCAGGAAATTGTCGCCGTTCTGAAAGAGGGAGGCTTGGATGCGGAGCCGGTCCGGGTAGCGGGAGCGGATCGGAACGCTGCACCCAGCTGGTCAGTAGAACTGCGCGGCGGCGGACAAAACGCCGTGTCGGCGTGGCGCATCCTTCAGGAGAACGGCCTTCCACGGCAACAGGTGAAAGGCCTGGCAGAAGTTTTCTCCACCACCGGCATGATCCCCACGGCCAGCGAGGAGAAGGCCCGTCTTTTGATGGCGCTCTCGGGGGAACTCAGCCGGACATTGAAGACGGTGCAGGGAGTGGTGGATGCGCGTGTCCAGATCGTCCTTCCTGAAAATAGTCCGCTTCTGGATAAAAGCCAATGGAGCCCCACGACGGCGTCGGTTCTGATCCGGTATCGGGGCGGTTCGTTACCGTTGAGCGAAGACGAGGTCAAGAAGCTGGTGGCGCGCGGTATTGAAGGCTTGCAGGCCGACAATGTCGCGGTCGTATTCAAGAGAACGGCTACCGTTAACCCGCCCCAGCGGAGCGTGGCGTGGTATCTGGGCGACCAGCAGGTAGTGATCGCGGCGCTGGCTTTGATGATACTGGCCAGCATCGCATCGCTATTCCTGGTTTTGCAAAACAAGCGCAACCGGGCCACCATCGAACAATTGCGCGCGCAACTGGCGGCAGAGCGCCCAAGGGTTACGGCGTGAACGAGAACGCAAGAGATGTGGCATTCTGCTGCTTCGGTCTGCTGCGGCTGCGAAACCGGCTCGACCGCATTACCGAGATTCTTCCCGAAGCTAGGCGTCAACGAATTCGCGAGGGCATTCAACAATTGAGCCGGCGTTCCCCGCAGGAATTGGTGAGTACGCTCGAGCAAACGCGGGATGTGAGCGCCGCTAAGCAGCTCACGCGCGCTGCCGCGCACTGGCTGCCCGGCGGTTCTGCACCGCTGCTGGGAGCTTTGTCCCCCTCCCTACAGCGGTGGTTGTGTATGCGTCTTCAGGAGTCCGATGGAAGAGAAGATCATTAAAGCGAGGCTCGACGCCGAAGGGCGCGGGATGACTCTGCCCAAGGTCCTAAAAAAAGACGTTTACGACGCCGGCATAGATGCCCAGCGGATCGTCGAGCGGGCCCAACAGCAGGCGGAAGCAATTCTGGCAGAAGCGGCCCGGCGCGGCGAAGAGGCGGTCGCAGCAGCTCGACAGCGTGGATACCAGGACGGCCTGGAACAATGGGCCGCGGCACTCGATTCGGTGGCACGGGCCGACCAAGCCCTGAACGCACGGTATGAGGGGGAGCTCGTCAAACTGGCCGTAAAAATAGCCGAGAAAATCATCGGCGAAGAACTGCGCGCCCGGCCCGAAACCATCGTCAGTATCGTCCGGGAGGCGCTGCGCAGCGTCGGAAACGAACAACGCCTCACGGTACAAGTGAACCCCGGGGAAAGCCAGCAGGTTGCGGGAATGCTCGACCGGCTTCGGGAAGTGGTGAAAGCCGGCCATGACATTCAAATCGTTGCCGATCCCGCGATAGCCCCCGGCGGGTGTATCGTGCATAGCGATATGGGAGCCGTCGACGCGCGGCTCGAGACACAGTTGCGGCGTCTCGAAGAGATTCTTCTGCGGGTCGCGGGAAAGAAATGACACCCGCCCCAGCCATAGACTTCGACCGGTATTTTCGAGAAATCGAAAGCGCCTGTCCGGTACACGTAAAAGGCCGCGTGAAGGAGGTGATCGGCCTGGTGGTTCGCGCCTCCCTTTCGCAAGCGTTTGTCGGCGAACTGTGTCTCATCCACAATCCCCGCTCCCGCATACCGGTGAAGGCGGAGGTAGTGGGGTTCCAATCCGGTGATGTGTTGCTCATGCCGATCGGGGAGTTGACGAATATCGGCCCGCAGAGCGAGGTCGAAGCCACCGGGAGCTGTCTTACGGTCAAGGTTGGGGATGCTCTTCTCGGCCGCGTGCTCAACGGCGTCGGGGAGCCCATGGACAGGAGCTTTGCCGGGCCGCTCGAGTGTGAGCATGAGTATCCGGTTTATGCGCCTCCGCCCGATCCGCTTCGACGCCGACGGGTTACCGCCCCGATCTCCATCGGCGTCCGCGCCATCGACGGGCTGCTGACGTGTGGCGAAGGGCAGCGCATCGGGCTTTTTGCCGCAGCCGGGGTCGGCAAGAGCACCCTCATGGGAATGATCGCTCGCAATACCGAAGCCGAGGTCATTGTAATTACGCTGGTCGGCGAACGCGGCCGCGAGGTGCGGGATTTTCTCGAACAGGATCTCGGCGCGGAGGGGCTAAAACGCTCCGTTGTGGTTTGCGCCACTTCGAACGAGCCGGCGTTAGTGCGTCTCAAGGCCGCGCACGTCGGCACGGCGATCGCCGAATATTTTCGCGATCGGGGCCGCAAGGTAATGCTGCTGATGGACTCGGTCACCAGATTTGCCCGGGCGCAAAGGGAAGTTGGGCTGGCATGTGGAGAACCGCCGGCGCGCGCCGGTTACACGCCCTCGGTCTTCTCCGAGCTGCCTAAACTGCTGGAGCGCTCCGGCAATTCGGATAAAGGCTCGATCACCGCCTTTTACACGGTGCTGGTAGCCGGTGACGATATGAACGAACCGGTCGCTGACGAAGTGCGCTCTATCCTCGACGGGCATATCGTTCTCTCGCGCGATCTGGCGGCCCAGAGCCACTATCCGGCGATCGCGCCGCTCGAGAGTATCAGCCGCGTGATGTCGGCCGTAACCGGGAGCGAACATCAAAAAGCGGCTGCCCGCATGCGCGAGGTGCTCTCCACTTATGAGAAGAACAGGGATTTGATTTTGATCGGCGCTTATGAAAAAGGAACCGATCCCAGAGTGGATTATGCCGTTCGCATGCTGGACCAGGTGAATCTGTTTCTCAGGCAGGCCACCAACGAAAAAGTCCCGGCGGCCGCCACCGCTGCAGCGCTGCAGAAAATGTTTGGGGGCCAAGGGTGAGTTCGGCAAGCCTGACGGCGCCATTCAAATACCGGTTACAAACGCTTCTGGATTTAAAGCTCGAACGGAAGCAAGAGCTGCAGCGGGATCTGGCCCAACGTCTCGCGGAACTTGCCGCAGAGCAGAAGGCTCATCAGGAGCTGGAAGCCGCGCGAGCCCGGATGGAAGAGAAGCTGGCTTCTTTAAAGCGAGTCCCCTTAGGGATGAGCGGTCTGGCCATCCAGCAGTATAGGGACTATCTGCGCGGGCTGGTGATGGACGTCGAAGCGGCGAGAGACGCCGAATTCTCACAGCGCTTACGAGTGCAGGAGTTCGAAGACAATGTTGGGAAAGCGCGAAGGGCTCTGGCCGAGTGCTCCCGCGAGGTCGAAGTTCTTAACAAGCATCGCGATCGCCTGGAAAAACGATTTCTGAAGGAGGCCGAGAGAAAGGAAGCGGCCGATCAGGATGAAATCGGCAGTATGCTGTTTTCTCGCGGGAGGCGGTCCATACGATGAAGGTGCCTGCTGAATCCACTTCCTCTTCGGGAGCGGCTTCCGAGAGCCGGACGCCCGCGGCCGGCTCCGGCAAGCCGGAATCCAAACCGTTTGCCCGGCTGCTGAAGGAAAAACAGGAAAAAAATAAGCAGCCGGATGTGAGCGGCCAGGCAATCGCAGCCGGCGCCCCGGTGCCCATGCCTTTCGATCCCGCGGCTTCCGTGATCCCGCAGGCCTCTACGCCGGGCGCGGCGCCGGCCGAAGCCGGCATTATCCGGAACCTGGTTCAGGAGATCGTGGCAACCCCCGCGCCGGACGGGGCTGCGCGCGTCGACGTGCAGTTTAATTCCAAGACCCTCGAGGGGCTGCGGGTACAGGTTACTCGCTCCGAGGACACGATTTCCGTTAAATTTTCGACCTCCTCCCAGTCTGTCTCCCAACTGCTCTCGAGGAATTTAGGACAGCTCTCTCAGGCGCTCGAATCGAAGGGGC
>JAFAWA010000252.1 GCA_019242155.1 Terriglobia bacterium
AGGCGGACCCTGCAGATTGCCTCGGGCACAAGGGAGCGCCATCCAACTAGTTCCCCCCCCAAGCCCCTGCCGCGCCCGCCGGCGCCCATCCCGCCAACCCACCCCCTACAGAAACGTCACCGTCGCCGTGTCGGTCGAGGTACCGCCCGAAGAGTCGGTAACAGTCAACAGGAACGTGTAGGTGCCCGGTCCTCCGAGGAACGTCACTGTCGGCGTCGCAGAGGTTGCATTGTTCAACTGGACCGCCTGGCTGCTCGAAGCCACCGTCCAGAGATAAGTCAGCGGCTGCCCATTATAGCTGGATGAACCGGAGCCATCGAGGGTCATGTTCAAAACCGTAGTCTGCGCGTTCTTGGGATTGGCTACAGCCTTGGTAACCGAACTGGTCGATCCGCCGCCACCGCTTGTTGATCCGCTCGTCACGAGCCCCGTGCTCGGGTCCAGAATTAGACCGGGCGCCGCGCCGCCGTTGGTGAAATTGAACATCCCGTTCAGCGTGCCGGCAATCGCATCCCGTGAACCGTTGCCGATCCGGCCGAGGTTCCAGTTATCCTCGATAAACCGCAAAATGGACGCCTGATCGGTCACCGTATGGTCTACGTAATTCGCCTTCGCATATGGCGAAACCACCAGCAGAGGTTGACGTGGGCCGTAGCCGCAGCGGCTCGCAGCGGCATCGGTGTTGGACGCCGAACCGCACGTACCCGGACCCGTCAGATTGTCGTCCGACGTTGCCGACTGGCTGAGAATCGGGCCGATCACATGGTCGTACCAGCCATCAGAATCGTCGTAGGCGATGAAAATTGCCGTCGTGCTCCAAAAGGGCGACTTCATGATTGCATTAATCGCGCCCACCGTAAACGTTTGCTCGTCGAGCGGATCAGAATAGCCGGGATGTCCGTCCTGATAGGCTGGGGCCTTGAGATAGCTCACAGCCGGCAATATGCCCGCGGCCAGCGCGTTAAAGAAATCGGAAGTGT
The DNA here is from genome assembly GCA_019242155.1 of Terriglobia bacterium. Lineage (GTDB taxonomy): Bacteria > Acidobacteriota > Terriglobia > Bryobacterales > Bryobacteraceae > PSRJ01. The sequence continues at coordinate 981 of JAFAWA010000252.1, forward strand.
CGTATTGGTGGTTGGCCTGATCCGTCTGTCCGATCATCGCCGTCGCACTTGGGGGAAGGTGGTGCGGGTTAGAAGTCTGCGGGTAGTATTCGAAAGGTTCGTGGTGCGGAATATAGTCGCTACCCGCCGACGCTCCGGAAACGTTGTTGTGCGCGCTGGCGCAGACCGCCGTGCCGTTCGCCATGCGCGAACTCGGCCGGAAGCCGCCCTGGAACCAGCCCCAGGTCAGATTCTTAGCATTCAACAGATCGCCCACATTTTTTCCGGACATCTTGATGTAGGCTCGGGGCGGAGCCAAAGTGCAATCATCCAGAGACGGATCCGGGCGAGGGTCGCCAATCACGGCTCCGCCGGAACCCACGTTGCCGCTCGCGCTTCCCGCAGTGAGCGTCGCTCCCGAGGTGTTGCCCGAGATCAGATTCACCGCGCCTACGGTCGAAGGACCGAAGTTGGTGCTGAAGGAATTGTCGCTCATCGCGTAAGCCTGAGCATAGTTCCATAGGGCCGTTACCGTGTTCCCGTCATAGTAGCCCATCACTACGTTGTTGCCGTAGCCCATGATGTCGCAGCTCGCGCTCGAGGAGCCGGTGAACTGCACAAAGCTGTCCATCAGTCCGCCGTTGAAGGCCTTCTGTTCGTCTTGATAATTGTGGTCCTGATCGCAAGTCACTGCCTGCGCCCGCGTCAACCGGATCGGGTTATGCTGATTCGGATTGCTCGTCAACAGCGCCGGCGACAGACCGTTTATAGAGGGCGTGTTGTTCGCCGCGTGAAATGCCGGCTCGCTCGAGCTGTTGTTCGCGGCATTCGGGTAGGTGGCGAAGTAGTGATCGAACGAAACATTCTCATTGAAGATGACGACCACGTGTTGGATCGGAGTGGCGGTCGTCGCCGTGGTTGTACTCTGAGCCCTCAGAACCGATGGAACCGACAGCGCAGCCCAGCTATAGAGCGCGCACACCGAAGGGGCGAACCACCTGCGTATCAGGAACATGCTTTTCATCTGCATCCCTCTTGTACAACTTGTGTGAGTTAACGAACTTGCAAATGGTAAGGATGCCAGCTTCTTGTTACGGGGGCTTGACGCGTTTGTAAATATTCCGTGTCAGGCCGAATGTTTAGAGGCCCGGCCGCACAGTGATCGACCCCATCATGCCGTTGTCTTCATGTTCCAGAATGTGGCAGTGGTAAAGAAAGGTGCCCACAATCTGCGGGTCGCGAAAGTCCATGCGCAGTTTGACGCTCGGGTACTTCGGGTTTTGGCCGTCCCAGTACGGTAGGTCGATCGTGTCGCGCAGGATCGGTTCCGCACTCGGGACGCCGTCCCGCTCTAACAACTGAAAGTGGAGTTGGTGAATGTGGAAGCTGTGAGCTTCGCGCGCCCGGTTTTCGATAATCCAATCCTCCACTGTGCCTTGACGAACTGTGATGTCCGGGTGCCTGAAATTCATATCGAACACCTTCGGCTTCGCGCCTTCCAAGGTGATGAAGTATTCCGGTGTTGCCTTGGGATCGGCCGGGTCGGTGCCAGTCTCCGAAAAGTAGAGTTTTCGATGAGCCGCGGGCGGAATGTTCGTCAGACCCTGGAACTGCGCAGGCGCCGCCGCGGAAGCGTTCGCAATCACCGAAGGCGCAGACGGCGCATTGGGATCGACGCGGATGTTGCCGAGGGTGCGATGCGGGATGGCCGAACCGAAAGGGCCGGTGTCGTAGCGCTCCGTAACGAGCTGCCCGATCGTGCCCGCCGGCGGCGTACTGACGATGAACTCGGCCCGGCCGCCGGGAGAAAGAAGCACATGATCCCGCACTGCAATCTGCTCCGGGGCGGCCGGGTCGATCGCCGCGCCGTCCACCGCAATCAGTTTGAGCGGCTGCGGAATGTGGACATCCTGAATGGTGGGTCCCAGAAGAACTCGTAAGTCAAAAAATGTATCGGCCGAGGCGTTCAGAACGCGCCAAAACTCGCGTTGGCCCGGTTTCACCGTCATTTCGGCGGGCCGGTAGAGCGGGAACATAACCGGAACAAAGTTTATAGAAACATCTTTGCCGGGGCCGGCATCCTCCGCCGCCTCCAACAGGCCGGGCACGCGCTGATCGCGCAAGATCAACACTCGCTCCGGGAGGCCGGCAACTTCGGGAACAGCCTTTTCGATCCCCTCCACAATCAAAGCGCCCGAAGCACCGCCGAGCACCTGGCCCTCGCTGAACCCGTGAGGATGCGGATGATACCAATACACGCCCGGCTTTTGAGATTCGGGGATATGGATCCGATATTCGAATGCCTCCGCGCCGGGCTGAATTGCCGTATGAATCACCTCGTCCTCATGGCACTTGGGCGCAATATTCAGGCCGTGGAAATGCAAATTAGTGGTCGACCTGGTCATCGCCCCGCCGGCGCAGGCCTGCGTCGCGGACGGTGCGTCTCCGCGAGGCGCGTGAGTGTGTCCCGGCGCGGTGTGTTCCCCGGCCGGCAACTCATTCTTGAGCCTCAGAATCAGTTCGTCCCCTGCCCTCACCCGCAGCGTCGGCGCTTCACTGCCGTCGTTCTGGACGTAGCAATACACGGGCAAGCCATAAATATCAACCGAAGTAAGGAACCGGAAATCCACGCTCAGCTTGCCCGCGACACTCCGCAGTTCCTTCGGACTCGGAACAGCGCTGCCGATTGCCGGACGAGCACACAGATCCCTCCGGTCCTCTGCTACGGCGGCCGCCTGACACACAACAAAAGCCAGGACCGCGGAAATCGTCTTCATGCGTTTTTGTCAATCGTATCTGAGAACGTTTACAGGCGAATGACAATCGGGGGTGCCGGTCTGCTTTACTCGAGCAAACAGTCGTAGACCTGCCGCTTCGAAAGGCCGCGCCTGCGCGCAACCTGCTTGATGGCTTCCATCTTCGAGACGCCGCTACGGACCAGGCTCGCTACCGCCTCCGGCACCGGCGTGTCGTCTTTCGGCGGACCCACAGCCTTCCCGATCAATAGCGTAATCTCGCCTTTAAGCACCTCGCGCGCTGCGAGCTGGGCCGCGATCTCCCCCGCCGTGCCGCGGAGAAACTCCTGGTGAATCTTGGTAAGCTCCCGCGCCAGCACCACGGGCCTGGGGCCCAGAACCTGCTCCACCGTTTGCAGAGCCTCGATGATTCTGTGCGGCGCTTCAAAAAAAATCAGCGTTGCCTGCTCGTCCGCAAGCTTTTCGAGAGCGTGCGCGCGTTGCCCCGGTTTTATCGGCAGAAAGCCTCCGAAATGGAATGCATCCGTGGGAAGGCCCGAAGCGCTGAGGGCCGCGAGCGCCGCCGAAGGGCCCGGAATCGGCTCCACTTCGATTCCCGCCTCGCATGCGGCGCGCACCAGGCGGTATCCGGGATCGGAAACCAGCGGCACCCCGGCGTCGGAGACCAGCGCTACCGCCAGCCCGCGCTGAAGCCGCTCCACCAGCTCCGGCGCGCGCTCCGTCTCATTGTGCTCGTGGTAGCTGACGGTGGCCTTTTGAATCCCATAATGGTCCAACAGCTTGCGAGTTTGCCGGGTATCTTCACAGGCGATCAGATCCACCTCGCCCAGGGTGCGCACGGCGCGATAGGTGATGTCCTCCAGATTTCCGATCGGTGTGGCCACCACGTACAGCCGCCCCCGCCCGTTAGCGGATCCTTCGCCTGCAGCGGACATAGTCCGGCCGCCCTCCCGTTCGGTATAGTAGTCGTTTCGGCTCGCGCCGCACCGTGGCCTTGTTCGTTCGAACGACTTAACCATGAAGATATCAGCCTTCAGCCGGTCCTCAAAACCGCTCGAGAACATGACCGCCGGACATCTCCCCCCGCTTGCTCAGATCTCGATACCCGAATCTCCCGCGGAGCACGGCTGACCCGCATGGCAGGCCGCAAGGACCCGCTGCGCATTGCCGTTTCCATAGGTGTTTACGCGGTCGTATCCTGGGGCGGTCAAATCGTTTTCTTCTTGATGCTGAGCATGGCGGGGACGCTGGCCGGATTCACCCTGGCCACGCTCTCCGCCGCCATCTTCGCCAACTGGTTAGCTCTCCGCGTTTATGAAGATCGATCGCTGCTCGCGCTGGGCCTGTATGCGCACCGGGCCTCGGCAGAAAATCTGGCCCTGGGAATCCTCGGCGGCGCGGGCGCGGCCTGTCTGGTTCTCACACCGCCGCTGCTGATCGGCGCGGCGCATTGGGTTCGGTTGCCGGAAGCCCCGGGCGTCGGAACCCTGCCGTTCCTCATCGTTTTATTAGCCGCGGGCTCAGCGGGTGAGGAGATTCTGATTCATGGCTACGGATTTCAAGCGCTCATCCGTATGCTGGGCCGTTGGCCCGCGGTCCTGCTGGTCGGCGTGATCTTCGGCGCCATGCACAGTGCCAATCCGCACGAGAGCCCATTCGGGCTCGCCAATACCGCCGGCTTCGGAGTGCTGTTCGGTTACGCCTTCCTCCGCAGCCGGGATCTGTGGCTACCCATCGGGCTCCACTTCGGTTGGAACTTTACACTGCCCCTGTTTGGCGTAAATCTGAGCGGGCTTAAAATGATAGTGACGAGTCATGAGATAGTGTGGGCTGTCGGCCCTCTATGGAGCGGCGGCGAATACGGTCCGGAGGCCAGCCTGCTGACTTCCGCGGTGCTGGTTGTGCTGCTGGTTTTCCTCTGGAGAGCGCCGCTGCGCCGGCAAACTGCGCCCTTGATTGACTCGAACGCGGAGCCGACCTTATGCGCGCCAGCCTCATCGCCGCCATCACCCTGAGCCTTTTACCCTATCTTTCGTTCGCCAATAAATTGACCTTCGAAGACCGCATCGAACTCACCCGCGGTCTTACCGCCGAATACGCCACCGTCAAAGTGCTCCTGCCCCGTTCCAAGAAGCCCTTGGACTTCGATACCGCGGGCACCTGGGATAAAAAGCAATGGGATGCCATCGCCAAACAGACCGGCCCCGCGGCCCGCACCGGCGATTCCGTGCAGATCACCAGGCTCACCATCGATGAAGACAAGCTGATTCTCGAAATCAACGGCGGCATCAAGAGCGGCGGACACTGGTACGACCATGTGCAGATAGGAATGGGCACCACCACGTCGCCGGTCTCGCAAGGGAACTCCAACGCCACCAGCGGCACCTACATAGCCGTCTTATTCCACAAGCCTCTCGAACCGATCAAGGCCGCTGAAGTGAAGAAGATGCTGCTGCCGATTCTCGATTTCGAGAAGCACAGCGCGACCGAACTATTCGTGGATACGCTGACGCCCGAAATGAAGAAGGCTATTCAGGACAAGCAGGTGACCGAAGGCATGAATCGCGAGGAAGTCATCCTGGCCATCGGCCGCCCCACCCACAAATCCCGTGAAACTAAAGACGGCGTAGAGTTCGAGGATTGGGTCTTCGGGACCCCTCCGGGCAAGATCACGTTCGTCACCTTCAACGGCGATAAAGTGATCAAGGTGAAAGAGGCGTATGCGGGACTAGGCGCCGAAGTGGCCGATCCTTCAACTCCCAAATAGCGGAAAGATGCGGCGCTGGCCAAGGAGTAAACCAGCGCCGCTGAACGTCCTCTCAGGAACCAAACAACCAGCCTCAAGAACAAACAACCAGCCTTAGGAACCAAGAACCAGCCGCTGTTATTTTGATTTTGACCGAAGATGCGGATGATTGAAAGATCTAGCAGTACTGAAATCTGTATTAAGAGATTCGTCTTATTGCCGGCGCTTGCACCTGCAAGCACGCGGACGGCGGCATAATGACAACGACTCGCGTCTTGCCTGAGTCTGGAAGGAACTACCCGCAAGCCCTCGCGGTCTAGACCTCGACCGTCCGCTCGCGCTCGTAATTGCGGAAGTATGCGCCGAACATGCGATCGGACACATTGACGTGATTCAGCATCCAGCCCGCCAGCGCATCCAGGGCCTGGTGTACCGTTTCCCCGCCTTTGCCCGAAACCGCGTTCTGCAGGGCTTTCAAAAGACCTCGCCCGCGCTGATGCTGTTTCTCGTGCCAGGTGATGCCGCCGTACCGGGAAGCTCGCATGCTCCGTTCTTCATTCCGGAAATGCGCGGCAAAACGGCCCGAGAGCCGTCCGGCTTGCACTCCTACCGTTTCCCTCGAATGTCCCGCCAGCACGCTGTGGCGAAGCTCTTCGACCGCCAGGAATAAGCTCCGGTGCTCCTCATCCATAGCCGCATCGCACACCGAATGTTCCTCAGTCCACTTCAGGTTTCGCACGGGTTCATTTTAGGATCTGTCGGCGCGGGAACCAAACTGATGCCGTACCGGTACGCCAAAGAAAAACCGCATCGGGCCTGCCCCCTGACCTGCGGGACTTGCGCCGATGCGGCTCGCCCAAGTTGGGCTGGGATCCGGCTACGAGCTGCCTGGTTACGAACCCCAATTCATTCCTGGTCAGGTCCGCGTCCTATTTTCCCTCCCAGAAATGCCAGACAACGCCGCTACCCATGATCCGCTGGAGAGATTGGAAATGATGCCTTCGAAAAAACCCCTCTGCCGCAACCACCAACGTAAGAACAGTAGACTAAGTTTCTTGCAAACACCGGCTCCCGCAAGCACGCTGTCCCTTTGGCCCACTCTTCTTCCGCCTGCTGTTGCCGCAGAGGGCAGGCTTGAAGTTTACTTCGCCAATTCACATTATCTTTAGCAATCGCGCCTCCAGGTGTCAATGTAGAAAACCCATTTATTTCCAAAAGTTTTGTCTCCCGGCCGGTATGTTCCGCGGGACCTGCGGCTGTGGCTGCTGTGTCCGTATGACACAATGTTCGAGTATGCGCTCCGCCCTGTTCGCCGGGCTCCTCGGGCTGCTCTTGTACCCTGATTTTTGCCGCGCGCAGCCGTCCGAAGCGCCCTCGGCCACCGGCCCGGTCGTAGTCTTTACCGATCACCCGCGTCTGTTCCTGCGGCCCGCCCGTCTGCGCTTGCTGCGGAAGGAGCGCGAGCGCGCCTCCGCCCGCTGGCAGCAGTTGGAGGCCTATGTTTCCGCCGATGCCCCTATGCCCGAAAGCGCATTCGCACAAGCCCTTTACTACCAGATCTCCGGCGACAGAGCGGCGGGCCGCAAGGCCGTAGCATGGGCGCTAGGACCGGGCAGCGACTTACGGCAACTTGCCCTCATCTTCGACTGGTGTCTCGACCTTCTCACCGAGTCAGAGCGTAC
>JAFAWA010000541.1 GCA_019242155.1 Terriglobia bacterium
GTCTGAAAAATAAATCCTACGAAGTGGCATTAACCGGGACCGTCTCGGCTCGCAACACCGATGCCAACCCCTCTTCGGAAGATGCGAACGACGGCCAGCCGCCGATTCAGCAGATCATGCCGCGGATCTACAGCAAGATCAATCTGATCCTGCCGCTGGCGTTTGGAATTCTTGCCTTGGGATTCGTCCTACTCTATCGCATGCCCGCCAAGGAGCTGAATGAACGCGCTCGCCGTTGAGGGGGTGTGGAAGTATTACGGCGATTATCCTGCTCTACGCGATATCAATCTGACATGTGAGGCGGGCTCCTGCCTGGCGCTGATCGGACGCAACGGAGCGGGCAAGACCACTTTGTTGCGTACCATCGCGGGTTTCTCGCGGCCCATGAAGGGTGCTATCAAGATTCTGGGCGGCTCCCCCCGCGAGACGGCCACCCGCCGCAATGTCGGTTTTATCGGCCATGGAATTGCCGTGTACGACGAGCTTTCCGCGCTGGAGAATCTAATGCTCTACGCGCGGCTCTACGGCTTAACGGACGCACGCACGAAGGCTCTCCAGTGGCTCACCGAAACCGGGCTTGAGCGCGTGCGCGATGGATTGGTCCGCGAATTCTCACGCGGCATGCGGCAGCGCCTGGCAGTCGCGCGCGCATTTCTGCACGAGCCCTCGCTTCTCTTATTGGATGAACCCTTCACGGCGCTCGACGATCGGGCGATTGCAGTGCTGCAGCGCCTGTTGCGCGAGGCACTCGCACAGGGCCGAACCGTGGTCATGTCGACCCACCAACTCCGCGAAGCGCTGGAGTTGGCCACGCACGTTACAATGCTGAACCGCGGCCAAGTGGCGTTTGACGGCCCATGTACGCCCGAGATGGTAGCCGACCCCGGGCTGGTCTACGCGCGCTACGGCGAGGGTTGATGGAGTTCCTCCGGCAGGTGCTCGTCATTCTCGCCAAGGACGTACGCGCCGAACTTCGAACCAAAGAAGCTGTGAATGCCGCGCTGGCGTTCGCGGTGATGATCCTGGTGCTGTTCAGCTTCGTCTTCGACCCGGACGAGGCGACTACCAAAATGTTCGCCGGGGGCCTGCTGTGGATTGTGTTCGCCTTTGCGGGCACGCTGGTGTTGAACCGCAGCTTTGCGCGGGAAATTCCCAACGACTGCCTGGATGCACTGGTGGCCGCGCCCATTCCGGGATCTGCGCTCTTCCTCGGCAAAGCATTGGCCAATTACCTTTTGGTAGCGGCCGTAGAGTTGGTGGCATTGCCGGTGTTCGGCATCCTGTATTACGTGCGGTGGTACGAGCGTTTCTGGCAGGTGATGCTGGTACTGGCGCTTGGGACGTGGGGAGTTACCGTCATCGGCACAATGTTCAGCGCGCTTACAGTGAACATCCGGCTGCGCGAAGTGATGCTGCCGATGATTACCTATCCGATGCTGACGCCTGCGCTGATGGGCGCCATGCAACTCACGGTAGACCTGATGAACGGCAAATCGATCGCCGGTGACGCTACCGTTTGGTTGAAACTATTAGTTGGCTTCGATATCCTCTACACGGCAGCTTCTATAATACTAGTGGATATCGTCCTGGTAGGCTAGCAGCTTATGCGTGAAAAACTTCTATACGCTTTGGGCGTGATTGCGTTCGCAATTCTGGCGCGGGACATTTTTATCATTGCCGGTTTTCCGCCGGAAGTGGCGCAGGGCAATGCTTTCAAGATCATCTTTTTTCATGTGCCCTCGTGGGTAGCCGCGGGCACTGCGCTGACCACCGCCCTGTTGAGCAGCATCCTATTTCTGGTTACAAAGAACTTCAAATACGACGCCACAGCCGTGGCTGCCACCGAAGTCGGTGTGGCTTTTCTATCTGTAGGCTTGGCTACCGGAATTCTCTGGGCCCGGCCCATTTGGGGAGTCTGGTGGGTCTGGGATGCGCGGCTAACCTCGGCCCTGATCCTGTGGCTCATGTACGCCGGCTATCTGATGCTGCGGCACGCGGTCGAAGAGCCTACGCAGCGGGCCAACTTTGCGGCGGTATTTTCGATTCTCGCGTTCATTGATGTCCCCATCGTGTATTTCTCGATCCGGTGGTGGCGCACACAGCATCCCGCCCCGGTATTTTTCTCCAGTGGCGGCAGCTTCCCGCCGGACTGGAGTGCTGTTATGGGCTGGAACATTCTGGCGATGGTGATGCTCGCGTGCGTGTTGGTTTCGGTCCGCTTGCAACAGGAACAGGCACAGCGCGAAATCGACTCTTTGCGCCGGTTAGCGCATGCTCTCTAACGGATCGCTGATGCATTGGACCTTACCGGTTCTGCTCGCCGCCCAAGTCTCGCCCGAGGATGTCACGCGGGAGATCGGGCGGCTGCAGCGCAACTTCGAGTTCTTGAGTTACGGCTTCGCCGCCGCCTGGATCGTTCTGACAGTGTATGTCCTGATGATGGTTAGCCGCGAACGCCGCCTGAAGCGCGAAATTACGGGGCTCAAGGCCATGCTCGAAGACCGTCAGAAGCGCTAATCCACCGGCCGATCGTTTCCGTATTACAGTAGGAAACCATGCGGCCGAACGCCTTAACGCCATTTCGTGTGCTGTGGAAGCGCGCCGCACAGGAGCGCAGTTGCCGCTGGAGCCGGGCCGCCCTGGAGAGCGGGCAGCAACGGCGGCTCGCGGCGCTGCGCCTCTTTGCCCTCCAGCGCTCCGCCTTTTACCGCCGCTTCCATCGCGGCCTCGAAGACAAGCCGCTCACCGACCTTCCTGTCCTGACTAAGGCGACCCTGATGGAGAACTTCGACGCCCTCGTAACCGACCCAAACATACGGTTGGCAGACGTGGAGACCTTTCTGCGTGCGGACGACGGAGCCGGTCTTTTTCAGGGCAGGTATGTCGTACTCTCCACCTCGGGTAGCACGGGGCGCCGCGGCGTGTTTCTGTTCAGCGTAAACGAATGGATGGCTGCGCTCGCCGCAATCACACGACCGATGGCCTGGGCGGGACTTAGCGGCGGAATTCGCAAACCACCGCGCTCGGCCATGATCGCCTCCACTACACCCTGGCACTATTCGGCCCGCGTCACGCTTTCGCTTTCGAGCAGGCTGCTGCCCGCACTGCGGCTGGATGCCGCCGAGCCGCTCGACTCCATGGTGCGCCGGTTGAATGACTGGCAACCGGAGGTCCTCGCCGGGTACCCTTCGGTGCTGCGGCAGTTGGCCGAAGAGCAGATCGCCGGCCGCCTGCGGATTACCTTGCGCAGCGTTGCAACCAGCGCCGAAGTGCTGACTGCGGAGACCCGCCGCCGCGTTCACGACGCCTGGGGCCTGCGTATGTTCGATACTTACGGTGCTACCGAATACGCGCCAATCGCCGCCGAGTGCGCTTACGGGACAAAACACCTTTTTGAAGACGGCGCCATCATCGAAATTGTGGATGAGCGCGGGCGCGCTGTCCCTCCCGGCGAGATGGGGGATCGCCTGTTGCTCACGGTGTTTGGGCGCTATACCCAGCCTCTGATCCGTTACGAAATGAGCGACATGGTGCGGCCCATCGACGGCGAATGCCCCTGTGGGCGGAAATTCCGGATCATCGAATCGATTGAAGGACGCACCGAGGATGTACTCTACTTTCCTCGCCGCCAAAGATCGGGAGAGATGGTGCCCATCCATCCAAATCTCTTTCACCAGGCGCTGGAAACCGTTCCCGTTTCCGGCTGGCAGGTGGTCCATGAGGAGGGCGGCCTCTCTATCGCCCTTGCCGGGTTGCGCGACGATTCCATCTGCCATCCCCTCAGCGAAACAGTTCGCCGGCTGCTCGAGTCGCAGGGCGCGGTAGCACCGCCGGTTTCCGTCCGCATGGTCGAGGTGTTGGAGCGCGGCGCGACGGGAAAGGCACCGTTGATTCTTTCACGGAAAAAGAGCCGGGCATGTCTCGCGAGCCCCGGCGAGTGACTCTGGTTGTTAATACCAGTTCCGCAGCCGCACGTCGATTCCGGTGCCGGCCAGCGCCTTGGCGAATTCCGCTGTATCGGAGCCCATATAGTGATACGGGTAGACAATGGCCGGATGAAATGCCCGGACCGCTTGAGCGGCCTCCTGCGGCGTCATCGTATAGGGCAGATTCATGCAGACGAAGGCGACGTCGATATTCTTAAGCGCCTTCATCTCGGGAATGGCCTCTGTGTCCCCGGAGAAATAGAAGCGCTTCCCGCCGTACGTGACGATATAGCCGTTGCCGCGGCCTTTGTCATGAAATAACTGGCCGGCGGAAGGGCCGCGCGTCAGGTTATACATCGGCACCGCCTCCACCGCAAACGGGCCGATAGTCGTCTTCTCGCCATTGCTGAGCACCTTGACGCCGCTCAACTCCGCCGCTACGGCTTTCGGAGCCACGATTACGGTATCCGGCTTCTTGATTTTGCTTATGATCGGAGCGGACAGGTGATCCCCGTGAATATCGGTGAGCAGGATGTAATCGGCCTGCGGTAATCCATCGTAGCCGCCCTCAGCCGGGTCCACGTAAAGCGTCTTGCCGCCGGCCTGAATCATGAGGCTGGCGTGTTGGATCGGAGTAAGTTGAAGCGCCCCGGCCGTAGTCTGAAAGTTTTCCGGCGCGGCAAATGCCGCCGCGGCGAGCGCGAAGGCGAAAAGGTAGCGGGTCATAGTGCCGCCATTGTACATCGGCTGGAGCCGGCGTCTTTCCTATCGGTCGAATGAGGTTCACTTGTTCGAGCATGAGTGCGCTCCTTCGAAACAAACAGGCCGACATGTGACGATAGGGACCGGCGACGCATCCGGAATGCCGTACCATTAGGTTCGTAAGCTACTGTAAATAGGGGGGCCGTTACCACCCGGTGACATTTCTTCGAGCGGCGCGTCCAATCTAGCAGGAAACAGGACGCGATTCCGTAATGCCCCAAACGGGCGCGAGTATGGCTCCAGACGCAGCCCAAGCGGTAGGCGCCCGATTGAGCCCACAGATCGATTCGCTAATTCGGGCCGCTCAACGGGGCGACCAGGACGCTTTTGAGTCTCTGGTTCGCACCTATGACCAAAGTGTGCTTCGGCTGGCCATGAACCTGCTGCGCTCGCCGGAAGAGGCCAGAGACGTATATCAGGAGGCGTTTTTACGGGTTTACAAGAACCTGAATACCTTCCGTTTCGATTGCAGCTTCCATACCTGGCTGTACCGGATCGTGACCAACATCTGTCTGGACCACCTGCGCAAGCGCAAGGTGCGAAAAGAGGAGCCCTCCATCGTGGAGACCGCGGAGGGTCCTATAGACCGCATGGACTCCTTCGAAGAAGAGTCCGCGCAAGCCGATCCCGAACGCACCATGCGCAACCGGCAGCTTCGCGAAAAGATCGAAGATGCGCTTGGCAACCTCACGCCGAGGGAACGGATGGTGTTCGAGATGCGGCATTATGAAGGTCTGCGCTTGCGCAATATAGGAGAAATCCTGGGAACCACGGAGGAGGCGGCCAAGAACTGCCTGTTTCGGGCTACCCAAAAAATGCGCGCCGAGCTGGGAGATTTTGTATGACGTGCGATTCGGTTCTAACGTTAATTCCCCTGTATTCGTATGGCGAGCTGACGCCGGCCGAAGAAGACGGTATCGAAGAGCATCTCCATCGGTGCGCTAATTGCGCGAGAGAGATGGAACGGCAGCGCAGCCTGGCAGCAGCGCTCGCCAGCCGCGAACTCGTGCCGTCGCCGCCGCTTTTGGCGAATTGCCGCGCCGATCTGATGGCCGCCATTCAAGGGGGCGCGCCGCGCGCGCTCCGTCCGCCGGGTCCTTGGCGCCTGTTCGTGCGGGCTTTGGGCGAGAGCTTGGCAGGATTCGAACGCTTGCGCTATCCGGCCGCCGCGGCCGCCTTGGTCGCGCTCGGTTTTGTTACTGCCCGGCTTACAACCAACCAAACGCAGGCCCCGGCGGCAGATCCGGTAATGCATACGGTTCGTTCGGTGCAGCCCGATGGAGCGGGCCATGTGCAGATCTCTTATGACGAGACGCGCCGGCGCACGCTGTCGGGCCGCATGGACGATCAGAACGTCCAGCAGCTATTGCTTGCGGCGGCGCGCGAAGAGAATCCCGCGGTGCGGGTGGAATCGGTGGGAGTGCTGAAGGATAACCCGGAATCATCCGGCGTCCGTGATGCTCTACTCAATGCAGTGGCACACGACCCGAACGCTGCCGTGCGTCTAAAAGCGGTCGAAGGGCTGAAGCCGATCGCAGGCGATTCGGATGTGCGTAAGACTTTGGCGCAGGTGCTGCTGGCCGACGATAACCCGGCGGTGCGCATGCAGGTTGTCGATCTGCTGGTAGCCCATCGCGATGATGCCATCGTGGGTGTGCTTCAGAATCTGATGCAGAAAGAGAACAATAGCTACGTGCGCCTGAAATCGGAACAGGCTCTGAAGGACATGAATGCTTCGATTGGTACGTTCTGAGCTGCTGCCCCCGCGGCAGCGCGCCCGCGCCAAGTCGCGGCGTTCCACTCCGGGCAACGGCGGCACATCATCAATGCGAGACGTAGGCGGGCCGTCTCGCCCGCTCCGCTTCATTGCCTGCGCCATGCTGCTGGGTGCGGCATTATGGGCGCAAAATCTGAGCCGTGAGGGTTCTGACTGGGTGCTTACTTTAAACGGAACCCTCCCCGCCGCGGCCAGGCTCCGGGTGAATGCGCAGGGTCCTGTGTTAGTCCAAGGCGGAAACGGAAGAGAGATCTCTTATACTGCCAAGCTCAGCGTCCGCGCGCGCAGCGAGGAGGAAGCACGGCGTATCTTAAGCCAATATTCCATCCCGGTCGCAGCCGGCGGTGACACCGTCCTCATCAACCCGCCGGGCGGCACGGTTATGGAGCATCTCACCATAAAAACGCCGCGTCAGACGGCAGCCTACATTAATACATCGGATGGCGATGTCGAAGCGGACGGCCTGGATGGACCGCTTCAGGTCAATTCGGTGGGTG
>JAFAWA010000544.1 GCA_019242155.1 Terriglobia bacterium
GGCAGATTCTCCGGGCCGCTTTCGCGGGCAATGCGCGGAATTCTGCGGTGTGCAGCATGCCCATATGGCCTTTTGGGTCGTGGCTGAACCCGAGGATCAGTTCGAAGCATGGATCAACCGGCAGTTGCAGCCGGCCGTTTCTCCCGCGAACGCGAACACCTTCCTTGGCCAGGAGATATTTCTGAATCACGCATGCGTTTTGTGCCACACCATCCGGGGTACCGCCGCGGCTGCGCAAGCCGGCCCCGATCTGACACATTTCGGGAGCCGCCTCACCATAGCGGCCGGAACACTGCCCAACACCAAAGGCAGCCTGGGAGGCTGGATCAGTGATCCGCAGAACGTCAAACCCGGCAACCGCATGGCCACCGTCGCGCTGAAGCCCGAGGAACTCGAACCGCTGCTCGATTACCTGGAGAGTCTCCAATGACCCCACTGGCCGATACGCCCGCGGTGGAACTCGATGACGAACCTGCGCGTAGGGAACTCGAGCGTTCTTGGGCCCGCCGTCCCGGAATGTACGGTTGGCTCTCCGTAACGACGCACCAGGCGATCGGGTTGCGCTACATCGTAACCGCCTTCATCTTCTTATTAGCGGGCGGCGTAGAGGCCCTGCTCATGCGTCTGCAGCTAGCGCATGCCGACAACCATGTTCTGAGCGCAGATAAATACAACCAGATCTTTACGGTCCATGGCTCGACCATGATGTTCCTGTTCGCGGTTCCCGTCATGGAAGGAATGGGCGTCTACCTGGTGCCGCTGATGCTGGGGACGCGTAATGTTGCCTTTCCCCGCCTGAACGCATTCGGCTACTGGATGTATGTCATTGGGGGCCTCTTTCTGTACTGGGGCCTGTTCACAAACACAGGGCCCGACGTCGGCTGGTTTGCCTACACCCCGCTTTCCGGGCCGCAGTTTTCACCGGGAAAGCGCGTGGATGTCTGGGCGCAAATGATCACGTTCACAGAGATCTCGGCCATGTGCGTAGCCGCGGAACTCGCCGCAACCGTTATGAAAATGCGAGCTCCGGGTATGTCGCTGAACCGCATCCCCATGTATTGCTGGGCCATGCTGGTGCAGTCGCTCATGGTACTCTTTGCCATGCCCGCCATTATGGTGGCGAGCAACATTTTTCTACTCACCGACCGCACCATTGGGACCCACTTCTCGAATCCGGCGGAAGGAGGCGACCCGCTACTGTATCAGCACGTGTTCTGGTTCTTCGGCCATCCCGAGGTGTACATCATCTTCATTCCGGCGCTCGGGATGGTTTCGTCGATTATGGACACCAATTGCCGCCGCACCATTTTCGGCTACCCGGCAATGGTGTTGTCGCTCGTGGCGACGGCCTTCATCGGTTTCGGGTTGTGGGTACACCATATGTTCGCCACCGGGCTGCCGCAAATCGGTGAGGCCTATTTCACCGCCGCCAGCATGATGATCGCAATCGCGAGCGGAGTACAGATCTTCTGTTGGCTCGCAACCATGTGGACCGGCCGCATCCGCATGAACACGGCGATGCACTTTGTTCTGGGCTTCATCTTCATTTTCGTAATGGGCGGTCTCACCGGCGTCATGCTGGCCGCGATTCCGCTCGACCTGCAGGTCCATGACACGTTCTTCGTCGTAGCGCATTTCCATTACGTGCTGATCGGCGGAGCGCTATTCCCCCTTTTCGGCGCATTCCACCACTGGTTCGGAAAATTTACCGGAAGGATGATGGACGAATCCCTCGGCAAACTCTCGTTTTGGGTGCTCTTCGTTGGCTTCAACTTGACCTTCTTCCCGATGCACATTCTGGGGCTCAAGGGAATGACGCGCCGCATTTACACCTACCAAGCCGAAATGGGCTGGGACCCTGCGAATCTGCTCGCGACAATCGGCGCATTCGTAATTGCCGCCGGGGGCGTCCTCTTCATCTGGAACGTGGTGAAAAGTTGGAATACCGGCGTAATGGCGGGCGATAATCCCTGGAGCAGTGGTACCTTCGAATGGGCAGCCACCTCCCCGCCCCGGCCCTATAACTTCGTTTACCTGCCCGCCGCGACCAGCCGCTATCCACTCTGGACATTGCCCAAGGAGCGCGTTGCCGTTACCGGTCTCCGCAACGACCGCCGCGAAGTCTTGGTGACTAGCATCATGGATGGCGAACCGCAGCATCGTTATGTGCTGCCCGGCCCTTCCATCTGGCCGCTACTACTTTCCGTGTTGACCACCATCGGCTTAATCGGTTCCGTTTTCCAATTCCAGTGGTACTACTTGGGCATGGTGTTGGCGACCATTGGACTGCTGGGCTGGTTTTGGCAGCGGAAGCCCGCGGATATCGAGCCATGACAGCGCAACGTACGCTCGACGTTTCGCACCTGCCGATGTTCGAGATATCGAGCAACGCCCCGCTCTGGTGGGGTCAGATCTTCCTCGCCTTCATCGAAGGCACCATGTTCTGCATTCTGATCGCAATGTATTTCTACATCCGGCTGAATGTCGACGTCTGGCCGCCGCCTGGAATTCAACTGCCGCATGAATTGTTGCCGGCGATTGAGCTGGCATTGCTGATCGCAAGCTGCGCGGGCTCCTACATCGCGAGTGAAGCCGCCAAAAAAAACGACCGCGGCGGCATAATCGGCGGGATGGTGTTGAACGTCGTACTGGCCCTAGCAGCTCTGGCTTTACGCGCAGCCGCCTGGCACTCCTGGAATTTCCGTTGGGACAGCGGAGCCTATGGCTCCATTACCTGGGCCATCCTGTTTCTGCACACCTTGGACGTAGTGGCCGATCTTATTTTTACCCTGGCCCTCGTGTTCTTTGCGGCGTTCGGCGCTTACGGTCCCAGGGTGCGCCTCGGAGTCCACGTCGATAGCGTCGTCTGGTACTTCCTTGTGGCGATATGGATCCCTCTATACGTCACCGTCTATTGGGGTCCGCACATCGTGGGAGCGCCGTAGATGAAACGCGACGTTCTTCTGTGGCTCGCCATCCTCACGGGACCGGTCATCTGGATGGTAAGCTTCGGCGCAAACTTTGCGCTCGCTCCCTGGGCATGTTCCTTGCAATGGAAGCCGGCCCTCTACGTGGTTTCAGCGTCTGCACTTCTGCTGACCGCCGGGTCGGGAGTTTTGGCTTGGTTTGAGTGGCAACGAATCGGCCGTGAGTTCCCGGGTGAGACTGATGGTGTGGTTCCGCGTTCCCGAGCCCTGGCTTCTGGAGGAGTCATCGTAAACGCGACCTTTGCGTTGGTAATCGTGTCGCAGTTCATCGTCGAGGTCATTCTCGGAGCGTGCGATTGAGATCGGCGCGCGCGCCACTGGTTGGCCTCGCAGCCTGTGCCTTGTTGCGGGCACACGACACCGGGCCTCTCCATCCAGACGACCTTTGGTCAGCCTGGCAGTTCGACCCCGGGGTTGTAGTCCCAATTCTGGTTGCGGCCGTACTGTATACTCGCGGAGCCCGGCGCTCGCGAGGCGTCGCCCCGCGGCATGCAATCTTTTTCTGGACCGGCATGGCCGCACTCGCGCTCGCCCTGGTGTCACCGCTGCATCCGCTCGGCGAAGTGCTGTTCAGCGGGCACATGGCACAACACGAACTGCTCATGCTCGTGGCCGCGCCTTTATTGGTTTTATCGCGGGCGCTTGTTCCTTTCCTGTGGGGTATTCCGTTTTCATGGCGAAGAGCCGCCGGTTCATTGTCGAAAGCTCAAGTCGTTCAAAGCGCCTGGCATCATCTGACCGAACCTCTTAGCGCCTGGTGGATCCACGCCGCCGTTTTGTGGATATGGCATGTACCTGTGCTGTTTCAGGCAACGCTCGAGAGTGATCTGGTGCACACCGCGCAGCACCTGAGTTTCTTCGTTTCAGCGCTGCTCTTCTGGTGGTCGCTCTTCTATTCGCGGCCGGGATATGGAAGAGCGGTTCTCTACATTTTTACCACGGCGATTCACACTGGAATTTTGGGTGCTCTTCTGACCTTCTCGCCGATCGTCCTCTATCCGGCATACTCAGCCACGGCCCCAGTCTGGGGATTCACAGCTCTTGAAGACCAACAGATTGGAGGCTTAATCATGTGGGTCCCGGCGGGTCTGATCTACACCGTGGCCGGTTTGATTCTCTTCGCGGCGTGGCTGCGCGAGAGCGATGCTGCGCTAGAGCGCAGGAGGCGCTATGCGGAATAACTGGATGGCCGGAGTCATACTCATTGTCATCGCCGGAGTACTTGACGCATGTAGCAGCGGCACAGCTAGAGAGGCCGTGGTGATTGCTGGAGGCGATTCGCGGCGCGGCTCGGCCGCAATCATCCGCTACGGGTGCGGCTCCTGTCACACCATCTCCGGCATCCGGAGCGCGACTGGTCTCGTCGGACCGCCGCTCATCGGCATTCGCAATCGAACGTATGTTGCCGGCATCCTGGAGAACCGTCCCGACAATTTAGAGAGCTGGATACGCAATCCAAAATCTCTGAATCCCAAAACCGCCATGCCGGTCCTGGGCGTCTCCGCGCAGGACGCCGCGGATATCGCCGCTTACCTTTACTCCGTGAATTAGCGAACAGAGCGCGCCCGTCTTCAAAATCCCAGTTCGCAATACTATTCGAAATCGTTCACTGGGCGGTCACCTGCCAGGACAACCGGTAACGCAAATTGCAGGAGGCTTATTTTGTCGAGTTACACAGGAACGGACGTATTTGCCGCCCGGCCAGAGCAGCCGAACGACTTCGAGAACCGCATGCCCAAACCGCTCCAGGCCAATAACTCAGGCCTGACCCGATTCTTGGGGTGGTTTAGTATCGGTCTTGGGGCGGCGGAAATAATTGCTCCGGGTGCAATCGCACTAATTTCGGGAACAAGGAATAACCGGGGCCTGATTCGGTTCTACGGAATGCGCGAAATTGGCGCAGGCATTGGAATTCTTACCCAGCGCAACCCCGGTCCGTGGCTTTGGTCACGAGTGGCGGGCGATCTGGTGGACATCGCGTCTCTGATCGGAGGCGCTCGAAAAAATAGCGGCGGGGCCACGGCCTTCGCGCTTGCATCCGTGGCCGGGGTAACCGCCTTGGACGTCATGTGTGCACAAAACTGCACGGCGGAAGTGAACAGTACGGGCAATGACCCTGAGCGGGCCGAGTCCAGCGTGCTGATCAGCCGCTCTCCGGAGGAATGTTACCGCTTCTGGCGTGAAGTGGAAAACTTCCCCCGCTTTGTAAATGAAGTGCGTTCCGTGCGAGTCACCGGCGATCGCACCTCGCACTGGATCGCAGGCCTGCCCGGCGGCGCCGGCCAAATTGAATGGGACGCCGAGATCGACGACGATGTCCCGAATCAACGAATCTCATGGCGCTGTCTGCCCGGCAGCGACCTGTTCGTTCGCGGCGCTGTGAACTTTGAGGCGGCACCCGGCGGGCGGGGCACTCTGGTTCGCGTCCAGTTGGATTTCGACCACACGGCGAGGCCTCTAATCGCGCCCCTCGCTAAGATGGCCGGCAAGCATCCGGAGCAGATTGCGTATAAGTCGCTTCGCCGCTTGAAACAACTGCTCGAAGTAGGCGAAGTGATCACAACCGAAGGCCAGCCCGCGGGACGTCGTGCTTCGACCACCTGGTTGGATGCCATTGCCCGTTAAGCATGCGGAGAGGAGCGAATTATGAAAGCCAATTGCTGGTACGCCAAAAAGAAGGTTCAGGTGGAGGAAGTACCTGACCCCAAGATTCTAAACTCGCA
Source organism: Terriglobia bacterium (assembly GCA_019242155.1). Lineage (GTDB taxonomy): Bacteria > Acidobacteriota > Terriglobia > Bryobacterales > Bryobacteraceae > PSRJ01. The sequence continues at coordinate 5,711 of JAFAWA010000544.1, forward strand.
GGACGCAATCGTACGCATCACCTCTACGGCAATCTGTGGGTCCGACCTGCACCTGTACAACGGGTTTGTACCGACCATGGAGCAGGGCGATATCATCGGCCATGAATTCATGGGTGAAGTAGTGGAAACTGGAAAGGACGTGAAAAACCTGAAAAAGGGAGACCGCGTCGTAGTTCCGTTTCCTATCTCCTGCGGCAAATGCTTCTTTTGCCGGCAGAGCATGTTCTCTCTGTGTGAGAACTCCAACCCCAACGCGTGGATGGCGGAAAAGCTCTGGGGGCACTCGCCCAGCGGCATTTTCGGCTACTCTCACCTGCTAGGCGGATTCGCGGGAGGCCAGGCAGAATATGCGCGCGTGCCCTTCGCCGATGTAGGGCCGATCAAAATCGAGAACGGCTTCACCGATGAGCAGGTGCTCTTCTTGTCCGATATCTTTCCCACCGGGTACATGGCGGCGGAGGCTTGCGACATCAAACCGGGCGATACGATCGCGGTTTGGGGTTGCGGACCGGTAGGCCAGTTCGCAATGAAGAGCGCATTCCTGCTGGGCGCCGAGCGCGTAATCGGCATCGACCGCTTCCCCGAAAGGCTGCGCATGGCTCGCGAAAAGGTCGGGGCCACGACTCTGAACTATGAAGATACCGACGTTCTCGAGACACTTCATGAGATGACCGGCGGCCGTGGGCCGGACGCCTGCATCGACGCGGCGGGGATGGAATCGCACGCACCCGGCCTGCAGGGCGCTTACGATCGCGTGAAACAGGCATTGATGCTCGAAACCGATCGCCCCGTAGTGCTGCGGCAAGCCATATTGGCCTGCCGGAACGGAGGGGTCGTATCGATTGCCGGTGTGTACGGCGGCATGGTCGACAAGATACCCTTCGGATCGATCATGAACCGCTCGATTACGATCCGCACCGGCCAAACGCATGCGCAACGCTACTTGCGGCCCTTGTTGCAACGAATCGAAAACGGCGAGATCGACCCCAGTTTCGTTGTGACCCATCGATTGCCTTTAGATCAGGCGCCGCAGGCATTTGAGATGTTCTCAAATAAGCAGCATGAATGCATCAAAGTGGTGCTCAAACCTTGAACAGGGAGAACAGAGAAGGAGACTTATGGAGCAACTATCAAGACCTTTCGCAGTCGTAACCGGCGCTTCGAGCGGCATCGGATACGAACTCGCGCGTCAATTTGCGCAAAACGGTTTCGATCTGCTCATCACTTCGGAACACGATCGGATTTCGGAAGCGGAACAATCTCTCAGCCGCCACAGTACATCCGTCAAGAGTTTTCGCGCTAATCTCGCGACCTACGACGGCGTGGAGGCTCTGTACCGCAGGATAGAAGAAGAGGGCCGCGTGCTCGACGCGATCGCGATTAACGCGGGCGTGGGTGTGAGCGGCGACTTTTCGCGGGATACCGACCTCGAGGCGGAGCTGAACTTAATCCAGCTCAATGTCGTCTGCCCGGTTCATCTTACAAAGCGGATCGTAAAGAATATGCTCCGGAATGGCCGCGGCAAAATTCTTTTTACCTCCTCAATCGCCGGCACGATGCCCGCGCCTTTTTTAGCGGTCTATGGCGCTTCGAAGGCATTCCTGACATCGTTCGCGCAGGCCATACGCAACGAGTTGAAAGACACGCCCCTCACGATAACGACGCTCATGCCCGGGGCGACGGAGACCGAATTTTTCGAGCGCGCCGGCATGGAAGACACGAAGCTCGGAACCAACGAAAAGGACGATCCCGCGCAAGTAGCAAAGGAGGGATTCGAGGCCCTGATGGACGGCAAGGACCACATCGTCGCGGGCTCCTTCAAGAACAAGCTGCAAGCCGCGGGCGGGCACATGCTGCCGGATACCGTGGCGGCCGAGATGCACCGCAAACAATCGGAACCGGGTTCCGCCAACCGCTAAGCGAACAATGAAGAAATCGACCATTCACCCAACCCGCCTCCTCTTGGGCGGACTGGCGGTGGGCGCGGGGGTGGCAGTTGCACTCCGGCGCCCCCGCAAAGATTTCGAACTCAAGGGAAAAGTCGTCTTGATCGCCGGGGGATCGCGAGGCCTCGGCCTGGGACTCGCGCGGCGGTTCGCTCAGGAGGGGGCGCGTTTGGCGCTTTGCGCGCGCGACGAGCGCGAACTCGAAAATGCCGCGAGCGACCTGAAGAAATGGACGACCGACGTTTTCACCATGGCGGCCGATGTGACCGAACGCTCCCAGGTGGAGGCTTTCGTACAGGCGTCCCTTCGAAAATTTGGCCGCATCGATGTATTGGTAAACAACGCCGGACTCATTCAGGTCGGACCTCTGCAAACCCTAACGGTGGAAGACTTCGAGACCGCAATGAAAGTGATGTACTGGGGCCACGTATATGCGAGTCTCGCGGTACTCCCCGACATGCTTCAACGCGGTGAAGGCCGGATCGTGAACATCACATCCATCGGGGGTAAAGTCAGCGTTCCGCATCTGGTTCCCTATAGCTGCGCAAAATTCGCCGCGGTGGCCTTTTCGGAGGGGCTGCGATCAGAACTTAGCGGCACCGGCGTGAAGACCGTGACCATTGCTCCGGGGTTGATGCGTACCGGTTCGTTCCTGAACACGCAGTTCAAAGGAAACGACGAAGCGGAAGCGGCCTGGTTCGGTGTTGCGGCCAGTTTACCTGGGCTTTCTATCAGCGCGGAACGCGCGGTCGACGAGATCATCACAGCCACAAAACGAGGCACAGCGGAAAAGGTTCTGGGCACGCCGGCCAAATTGCTGTCATTGTTTCATGGAGTTTTCCCGGGTTTAACGGCTGATGCTCTCGGCATGGTGAATCGCGCTCTGCCCCGCGGCCGCGGCCGGCAGATGCGTGTAATGCGGCCTTATATCCAGCGGAACAGGCTGCTCGACAAAATCACCGCCCTGGGGCAGCGCGCCGCGCGTCTGTACCTCGAAGAGGAAGGCACTCAGGTTCCAGAGTTGGAGCGAGTCTAACCGCCCGCTCCGTCTTTCCCCGCGGCCTTTTCCATATCTTCGAGACTCGTCGGCTGGGTCTGCCATTCGTCCCAGAGATGGCGGATGCTCTTTACAAACTGGCGCGGTTTTTCGCGATACATGCGCTTTCCGAATGATACGGCGTTATCTCGTAACTCTTTCTGATACTTGTCGACGGAATCGAGAACCAACTCAGTGGTCTCTTCTTTTCCGAACAGGTCCGGTTGGGCAATCAGACGTTCGCGCAGGATCACCAGGTTGTGGTCATCCCCCAACCACGTCTCTACGTCTCTCAGTGCGGTTTCATAACCGCGCATCCATTCAGTCCAGATGTTCTGCAACAGGCGGATGTGATACCAATGGTCTTTCACTCGTTTGCGCCAGTCGTGATAGTTCTCCGGAGAGGGGTGCTTCTCCACTTGATGGAATGCGGCCAGCCCTTTGCGGAACGTTTTTTCGAGCCCGGGTTCAAGAGCCGGAAAGCCATCCTGCGAGATGGGCCATTTCTTAACGCGTTTGCCCGCGGCCTTGAGTTTCTTAGCGATTCCGCTTAGTTTCGAGTCAACGTTATCGCGCTCCTCAAGCTGTTTCTTACTGACCTCTAAACCTCGCCGGACGGAGTTAATGACGGGCTTATGTAGTCTGTTCGCAAATTTCTGTTGCAGTTTGTCGAGACTCTCAATGACTGAGCCGGCATCTCTAAGTTCAGAGAGAGTGCGGCCCACACTGCGCAAGAGTTGAGTCTCCGCCCGATAGACTGCGCCTAACTCGGGCTCCACCAGACGCAGCAGCGCACGAAGTTTCTTGACGCTCTTACGGGCTTCATGAATGGCCTCGTCTCTTTTTGGATTCTGAGCTTGCCCTAATTGTTCGACGACCGAATCCAGTTCGTCGCGGGCGATGCGCCGAATTGCATGAGCGACAGACTCGTCTCGTTTGAAGCGGTACGCCATTCAGTCGCCCTCCTGCGGGGTTCTGTGCGTCCTCATGCTAGGAAGGAAGCCGAAACGCCAGAAATTCGCCGGAGTAAAGTCCACCGCTGATGGCGACCACAATGTACTGCTTGCCGTTGAGCATGTATGTCATCGGGGAGCCGCTTTGCGGCGCGGGCATGTAAACTGCGCCCACTTCCCTGCCCGTCAGTTTGTCATAGGCGCGCAACATGGCGCCGCGCTGTCCGCCGGGCGTGGTGAAGAAACCGCTTTCGCCGGCAATCACGAGAGTCTTGGTGACAAGGGTGCCGACGATTCCCGGCCGGCCGGTGCGTGGAATGTTGAGGCCTTTGAGCGCCGGGTTATTGCGGATGTTGTCCGGAGTCTCGCCGTGCGCGATCTGCCAAACGATTTCGCCCTTATCGAGATCGATGGCGCTGATCCGGCCATAGGGCGGTTTTATTAGAGGAAGCCCCTGAACGGTGAGACCGCCACCGCCGCCGCCTTCAGCGGCAGCAGGCGCAGCGGACGCCGGGGCGGCGTCTGCTCCCGCGGCCCCGCCCGCGCCGAGCGTGCGCCGGGCGCCTTCGGTGGCTGTGCCTTGTATGTAGTTCATGTCCGACATGCCGGCCGGCGGCGGCACGAGTCCGAGCGGAGTGAGGCTGCTCTGAGAAAACACAAAGACGCGGTGCAGTTCGGGATCGTAAGACCCACCCGCCCAATTGGTGCCGCCGCCCGCCGTGGCGAGAGAGAGCGTCGCGATCGGGCCTTCGCGCTGACTCACAACGGGCGGGGTAAACATCGGGCCGATTTTGTAGCGAGACACAATCTTTACCGCTTCGGCGCGCAGTTCCGGTGTGAAGTCGATCAGGTCGTCAATCGAAACGCCTTGCCGATCGTAACCCGGCGGTTTGGTCGGAAAGGGCTGCGTCGGCGAATACCACTCGCCGGGCACATCACCTTTAGGTACGGGCCGTTCTTCAATGGGCCAAACGGGATTTCCGGTTACGCGATCGAACACATAAAGGTTCGCCTGTTTGGTGGGCTGCGCTACTGCTTTGATCAGGCGGCCATTCACGGTGATGTCGGCCAGGATGGGCGCGCACGGAATGTCCATATCCCAGATGCCGTGATGCACGAGCTGATAATGCCACTTGCGTACGCCGGTTCTCAGATCTACGGCTACCAGGCTTTCGCCGAAGAGACCGTTCCCAGGCCGATGGCCGCCATAATAGTCGCCGGTGGGTAACTCAACCGGCAGGTACACCAACCCAAGATCTTCATCGACAGATATCTGCCCCCATACACCGGCGTTGCCGGTGTAGCTCGCGGCGTCCTTCTCCCAGGTGTTATATCCGTACTCATTGGATAGCGGAATGGTGTGGAAGATCCAGAGGCGCTTGCCGGTTTGCACGTCGAAGGCGCGGACATAGCCTTTCACATTGGTTCTAGTCTTGGGTACACCGCCCGAGCGATGTGCGGCGCCGACGATGACTACGTTGCGGGCTACGATGGGCGTAGCGTGAAGGCCGACTTCGCCGGTTACCAGGTCGATATCCTGATCGTCATCGAGCTTGAGATCGACAAC
>JAFAWA010000015.1 GCA_019242155.1 Terriglobia bacterium
GCAATCGCTGATGTATATCAGTCCGAATTTCGACTGCCGCCGCATGGTGCGCGAATACATGAGCGAGCTGTATGAGCCGGCGCACTCGCATCATTTGCGCATTGCGGAGAGCGGGTACCGTGTGGTGCGGGAGAAGGCCCACTGGAACTCCAAAGTACGCGAGGTTTGGGACCGGGTGCATTTCGTAGAAGCGGGACCCGGGCCGGCCGGCAGTGTGATCAGCGGTAAACCGGTGGCGGTGCGCGCGGCGATCGATCTGGCGGGGTTGCAACCGGAGGATGTTCGCGTAGAGGTAGTGATGGGCCAAGTGGATAGTAACGGGCACTTGGAGGAAACTGAAGTTCTGGTACTCCCACCGGTAGAGGAAGAACGCAGCGTTGCGATCTTCCAGAAGGACATCGTTCCGGAGCGCACAGGAAGGTTGGGCTATGCGCTGCGAGTCAGTCCCAATCATTTCGATGATCCTCTCACCCGGCCGTGTTCCAGTCTGCTCAAGTGGAGTGCGGTCTGAGCAGCACGAGCCTGGGACTTTCGGTTCACGCCTAGCTACCGGAACGTACTCCAATAAATCTGTTGCACAAATTTCTCCGGTTTATGGTAAGAATAGATTTGTAGTAGTAGCGGGTTCGGCATTTTCCCCGCGAAATCCCTTCGTCAACCTTTGACTTCCCGCATGCGTTGGCCAGCGAAGGCCTACCGTTTCGGGGAGTCACACGGCCGGGTTGGGTCAGTAAAAGCCGGACTTACAGAGGTTGTTCTTTGCTCCCCGAATTAGGAGCTCTTCTCCATGGACAGTGACCGCAAGTATAGACAGCCCGGATACCATGATTCCGATCGTGATAACCGGGAGTTCCGTGACCGCCCCAAGACCAACGGACCGAAACCCCCGATAGATCTTACCGGACCGCGTTTACCCCGGCTGGTCCAACACGTCGCGGCTTCCCGTTGTTTCAATTGTTCTACGGCGTTGCCGCCGGAAACCGATTTGGACGGCGTCTGTCCCAAGTGCAATGCAGAACTGCATTGCTGCAAGCAGTGCTCTCATTTCGAGCCGTCCACGCGTTTTCAATGCCTGAAGCCCATTCCGGTGCGGATCGCGGTCAAAGACAAGCGCAACCAATGCGCGTTATTCACGGCCCGAGTGACTGTGGCGCGCGAGGGAACCGCCAACGGCATGGCCTCTGCGCCGCCCGTGAATGCTGCGCCGCCCGCTCCGCGCAACCCGGAAGACGCCCGCAACGCCTTCGACCGGCTGTTCAAAAAATTGTAACTTCTGAATGGACCCGGCCGATTCACCGGCCTCGGCGTAGCGCCTGACGGATGGACCTCTTGCCTATTGCTCCCCCGGCCTCTTCAGCGTCGGCGCCTTGCGTTTGGGAGGCTGAGTGGAATCCGGCTTCTTGTCATCGTCCGATTTATCCCCGTTTCCTGGACCCGATGTCTGCTGCATCTCCTTCTTTTGTTTCTCCTCGCGCGCTTCCAGGCTCTGGCTCCTACGTTCCAGGTCCTCCTGCGATGCAGCCAGGCTGTCTTGCGTTGTCTCAATTGCCTGTTGTAGCGCGAAGTCGTAACGAGCGAGATCTTTGGGCCGGCTGTTCTGAATCTTCTCGAGGACCGGAAGCATTTGCTTCTCGGTGGCCGCAACTACATCCAGGCCTAATTTCACTTCGAGCTTACGAAGCAGCGCATCGTCGGTGACGTCGTCAATGGCGTCCAGCACCTTGGAATACGCTTCGAGCGTATCGTGTATCATCAGGGATCGGCCCGGCTTCTCTTTGTTGACCAGGCTCTGCACCAGTTCCACTCGCTCCTTAGCGAATTTTGCGTAGAGCTTCAAGCGCTCATTCGGTTCCTGTGCCTCGCGGATCTGGTCCACTTCGTTGGCCGTCAGAAAGTCGCGCTGCGCCCACAGTGGAGCAGCAATGATCAGACACCAGAGCAGGCTCTTCATTTCCGTTTGCCCTCCATCAATCCCCGCAACAGGCTGTCGTGCACCGTTTCCACCCGCTTCTTCGTATTTTCCAGAATGCCGCGATCTTCAATACTCATATCGTGTTCCAGGGTCTCGATGGATCGGAGCAGGTCGCGGCTCTCGATTTCGGCGCGCTTAAACCATCTTGGGCTGCGCCGCGGATCGCGGCCGGTCTTTTCGAGTGACGCGTAACTCAGATCTACGGACTCTTCGAGCTCCATTATCTTAGCGGCTACTTTCTGCAGATCGCCCGCGGTATAAGCGGCGCGTGCTTCCTTCAACGCGCTTACCGCGTTGTCCATCGCCAATGCGGAGCGCTTCTCCAGATTTGGTTCCGCTCGAATCTCCTCCAAAGCGGCATCGAGCCGGCCTGCGGTAACCAACAGCACGGCGAACGTAACTATTCCAGCCGCGGGAGTCATTTGCGTTCCAGTTCTCTTTCGAGAATGCGCACCCGTTGTCGGGCCTGCCATTCCTGGTCAGGGTTGCGGTTTTCACTTAACGCAAGGAATTGGCGGTAGGCCTCCAACGCGGGCTTAAGCTGGTGCGCTTTATCCAGAATGATGGCGCGCAAGAACCAGTTTCCGGAGGTATTCTCTCCTAACTGATGAGCGCGTTCGAAGGCTGCGAGGGCCGCTTGGGAATCTTCGGCCAGGTACAGCACACTCCCTAGCTCATCCCAGGTGTGCGCGGCGTCCGGCTTCAGTTTCAGCGCGGCGGAGAACTGCTGCGCTGCCTGCTGGTACTGCTTTCGATCGCGCAACGCATGAGCATACATAATGCGAAGATCGAAATTCGCAGGCTCTTCCGCCACTGCCTTTTCGAGGAGAGGCCCGGCCTTCTCGGGTTGTTCCGTGAAGACGTACGCTATGGCCAGCGCTACGCGATTGGCCTCGGTCGGCGATTTCGTATAGGCCTCTTCGAGCACGGGTACGGCTTCGGGGTACTGCTTGGAATCGAGCAGCAGCGCCCCCAGATGCTCCTGCGCCGCCGGGTTATCCGAAAATTGCCGATAGAGCGCTACGGCCTCGGGCTTCTGCCCCGCTTTCTCATATAGCGCGGCCAATTCCAACAACGAATCGTGAAACGCGGCGTCGAGCTGCGCGGCGGCTCGAAAATACGGCGCCGCTTCCGCCAACTTCTCCTGCCGCGCGAGCGCGCGTCCCATTCCGAGTTGCGCCCCCGCCGATTTGCCGTCGAGTTCCAGCGCCGCGCGGTAACTCTCGACCGCCTCGGGAAGCTTCCCTCCTGCCGACTGAGATTCCGCCAGATAATATCGCGGGCGAAATTCTTTGGGCTTTTGCGCAACCGCGGCTTCGAGCAAGGGTATTGCGTCCGCCGGCCGCTTTTGCCGCAGAAGCAGAATTCCCTGGTTGAGTTCGGCTTCGTAAAGGCCGGGCTTGAGCTCGAGGACCTTGCGATATTCCGCAATCGCGTCCGTATCCTTCTCAAGGAAACTGTAGGCCAGAGCTAAATTGAAATGCGCCGCATAATCCGCGGGATCGGACGCGGTTGCCTGCCGGAAAGACTGCGCGGCCGCTTCGTACCGCCCCTCTTCCAGAGCTTTCATTCCGTCGGTACTAGTGGCCGCCTGAAGAAACAGGAGCGCAGCCAGCATGCGCATACTCAAATTCTAATCCCAGCCGGTACCGCGAACTGTAAGATTTACTGCGGCCCGGTGTCGATGGCGCGCACTCGGACTGTCCGAATGAAAAGAAAGCGACCAATGCGGCCGTTTGGCTCTGCTCGTCAGAAATGTGCGGCTTGTAGTGACTAGCAGCGCTGCCCGGGACGCACGTTTATGCTTGCTCAGTAGCTGTGAAGCCAGCGGGCCTTTTCAATGACCTTTTGCGCATTAGGCAGGAAGGCATCCTCGAGCGGCGGGCTGAACGGCACTGGAGTATCCGGGGCGGTGATGCGCACAATGGGTCCGTCCAGGTACTCCCAAACGCGCTCGGTCAACGTGGCGGCCAGCTCTCCGGCCAGCCCCCCGGTTTGTGTGTCTTCGTGCAACAGCAGTACTTTGGATGTCTTCTTCGCGGTTTCGCAGACGGCATCGCGGTCGAGCGGGGAAAGCGTGCGCAGGTCTAAAACTTCGACTTCGATCCCTTCTGTGCCGAGCGCCTCGGCCGCTTCAAGCGCGGTCCAGACCATCGCGCCGTACGTGATGATGCTCAGATCGCGCCCCGGGCGGGCCACCTTCGCTTTGCCGAGCGGCACCGTATACGGCTCGCTCGGCAGCTCTTCTTTGATGCGGCGGTAGAGGCCCTTGTGTTCGAAAAAGAGCACCGGGTCGTTATCGCGAATTGCCGATTTGATAAGGCCCTTGGCATCGTACGCAGTGGCAGGGGCCACCACTTTCAGGCCCGGCGTGCGTACAAACCACATCTCCGGATTTTGCGAATGGTACGGGCCGCCGTGAATGCCTCCGCCGGAAGGCGCGCGCACCACAATGGGCACAGCCGCCTGCCATCGATACCGGCACTTAGCTGCGAAATTCACGATCTGATCAAACGCGCACGAGATGAAATCGGAAAACTGCATCTCGGCCACGGGCCGTAAGCCCATCAAACCGGCCCCGATCGAGGCGCCGACGATGGCCGATTCGGAGATGGGCGTGTCCACCACGCGCCGCTCCCCGAACTTCTCCAAAAATCCGGCCGTCACTTTGAAGGCGCCGCCATAAACCCCTATGTCTTCCCCGATGAGGAAGACGTTGGGGTCGCGCTCCATCTCTTCCCACAGCCCTTCGCGGATGGCCTCAAGATAAGTGGTCGGCACTCCTGCTCCCGGTGGATTTTGCGCGGCTCGCGCTAGCTCTCATACACGCCGTCCAACAGTGTAGCGGGATCGGGGTAAGGGCTCGCTTCCGCCCAAGCCACCGCCGCATCCACTTCCTTGCGAACGCGCTGCCGCAGCTCGTCGAGCTCTGCCGAGGACGCCCACTCTTTGCCCGCCATTTCGGCTTCGAGCCGCGTGATCGGGTCGAGTTTCCCCCAATGGTCCCAAAGATTTCGAGGAACGTAGTCGGCGCCGTCGGAAGCCGAGTGCCCCGTCATGCGGAATGTCTTGCATTCGAGAAGATATGGGCCGTTCCCCGAGCGCGCGTGCGTAACCGCGCGCCCCGCGGCGGCGTGAACCGCAAGCACATCGTTGCCATCCACAATTTCCGCCGGCATGCCATAAGCCGAGCCCCGGTCGGCCACGTTCTCGACCGCCATCTGTTTGTTCAACGGCGTCGAATAGGCATATTGGTTGTTGTTGCAAACGTACACTACCGGGAGCTTCTGCACGGCGGCGAAGTTGAGGCCCTCGTGCCAATCGCCGCGGCTGGTAGCGCCGTCGCCGAAATAGCAAAATGCGACGCCGTCCTTCTGCTGATATTTCAAAGCCAACGCGGTTCCCGCCGCGACCGGAACCGAGGCCGCCATGGCGCTGATGATCGAGACGATATTCAGTTTCATATCGCCCATATGCATGTTGCCGTCGCGGCCCCGGGTAAAGCCGCCAACGCGGCCCATGTATTGCGCCAAAACCCGGCCGGGCGGCACACCTCGGACGAAAAACAGGCCCATGTCTCTATGGGATGGAAGAAGGACGTCTTCGGGGGTGGCATGAAGAGCCGTTCCTACCGGAATGGCCTCCTGGCCGCGCCCCACATATACGCCTCCA
>JAFAWA010000262.1 GCA_019242155.1 Terriglobia bacterium
ATTCTGAGAGATAGCGAAGGCTGCCATGAACATCGAACTCAACACAACAGTGCCGACCAGACGTTTGTAGTGGTGGTCCACTTTATCGCGCAAACCGCCGTTGCCGTGAGAGTCGAGGCCCATCATGCCGTCGAGATCGATCGACGAAGCATCCGGGAAGATGATGCGATTCCAGACCACCTGAACGCCATTCTGGCCGTAAGAAACTCGCGAATCGTAGTTACCGATAACCCGAGCACCTTGTGGGATGAGAAGATACTGGCCTGTAGCGGTGTCGTAAACATTGGCAGTGACTAGGGCCTTCAGTTGGCCAGGCAGGTCGGAGTTGAGGCTCTGCTCCAATACGGCAGGGATCTCCCAACCAGCTTTGATCTCGAAGCGCGAAAGCGGTGCCTCTCGCGTATAGCGCAGGTAATCTTCTGTGGCGCTTCTGTTCCGGGCAGCCTGAAAGAAGGCCGCCTTACGCGTCTGGTCATTTTGTGCCTCGTAGTCGGTTTCAGTGCGCGGAGCCGCCGCAGCCGTAGGAGGGAATCCCGCATTCAAGCCTAGCGCCTTCCCGACCGCAGCCAGATTAGCAACCTGGTCGGGGCCAGCGACTGTGGACGGCGAGACGGACCGCGGATTCATCCCCACTCCGGAATCGCTCTTAATCGCTGTCGGTGCGATCATCGCGGCGTGCTCAATTTGCCACGCATCGCCCAGCATCTGATCCTCCCGCGGCGCCGGCGGCGGAACCGGACTTGCCGTGGCCGTCGGACGTACCATTGCTTGCGGAACCTGACGCACGACGACACGCTCCTCCGGCAAATTCTGTGCCGCCCTTGGCTGTAAGGGGCTTGGCGTCCCAGCATCGGGGCTACTTGCCTGATGGACCACCGAGGCATCCGCTAAAGGAATGGACCGCAGCAACTGATCATCGGCATGAGCCGGGGTAACGGTCTTTGGCAGTCCTGCCTCGCGTGCGCTAGCCTGATTTTTCAAGCTGCGGCGATATCCTGCCCAGGCGAAACCGATCAGCAATAGAGCAGCCGAAACGATCAAAGCGAATCCCGCTCGCCTGCTGATGTGGACCGTCGGCCGCGGAGCCGGATGGAGATCGATGCCGGTCGGCGCGGTGATCGGCGAAACTACAGGCCGTTCCTGATCACTCATCCTTTGTCCTCCCGGCTGATGTCCACCTTTTCCGCCTTTTTGCCCGCGCCGAGCACCAGGCGGGCATGATCGAAGAGCCGGTCGACAATGTAGGTCTCCTGCTGCACGCGGTAATTCGTCATGGTGCCTTTGCCGTCGGTGCCAATCACCAGCAACACAGGCGCTTCCATGTGCTGGATAGCAGGAGGCATTTTGATGTAGGTTTTCGCGCCGTCATCAAAAACCAATTGCGGCCGCATGTGGGCATTACCACCCGTCACTCGGTAATCGAAGTTCATCTTTTCGACTGCGATAATCGCGGGCAACTCTTCTGCTTCCTTCTTTTCCGCTGTGATGCGCTGGGCGAGAAACTGCTGCTGCCAGCGGTGTTCCTCTTCATCGGGGTAAGCAAATGCGATCCGCGAGATGTAGTCGGTAGCCTTCGAAATCAGGTGGAGATAGTAGGCGCGCCGGTCCGTAGTGATGAGCATGTTGGTATCGAGCGCTGGCGATTGCGGCTTGAGCACGATCAGAGAAGTGGCCTGCGGACCTTCACCATAGACTGCCGGAGCGACGTTCCAGCGGACGGAATCGCCGATCTGTGGTTCGCCGACGATCTTCTCGCCGGCTTCAAGCTCGATGATGCAGACCCTTAGCGGTGCGCAGACCGCTGTTGGCATGCCAGCGCCGTACGAGTAGACCACGCGTCCGTCAGGCCCGGCCGCCGGCGGGTTGGGCTGGGAACCCCATTCCTGACTGACCTGCACAGCCGTGGCAACGGTCGGCGAAAGTCCAGGTCGCTACGTGGCTTGAAGTCCTTCGGTATCACCGGCGCGGACTGCGCAAATAGTGCTGTGCCGACGAAATACGGTAGAAATGATCTCATGCTTATCCTCCTATAGAACCTTGGTCCAGCTCGCATTCACGATGTAAAGACCGAGCGGGTTGATGCGGATGATGCTTTCGTCTTTGGGCGGGTTCAGAGCGATCGTGAATGAGCCTTTCCATCGCTCCCGCGATTTGATTGCGCCATACAGATCGCGCGTGGTTTCGTCCCATTCGACTTCATAGGTGCGATCGCTCGTCGCAAGCACCGATCTGACCTCCACCGCTATGGTTTCCGTCTGCGCCAGCGTAAACGGTTGGTTTGCGCGATAAAATTCGCTGACAAATGTCTGCGCGGGGCTCGCATTGGCGATTTGTGCGTACACGCGATCGATGGCCTTTCGTTGCGCCACGCCGTCAGTGGTGACCATGCGCAGATTCTCCAGCCAACCGAAAAGGGCGGCACGTTTCAGCCTGTCGTCGTTCGCCGTGGTCTCATCGGCCACGCCCGCCGCCACCGGGCGCGCAAGCTGATCCACCAATACGACGAAAGGCACCACCCGCGAGTGCGCTGCGAACCACAGCAAACCGCCAACTGCCAGGAATGCCGTGGCGCCCCCGAGCAGCGCTACCCGGCGCCAATTCGTTGCGCGCGTCATTAGTCCGCCATAACGCTCATCCCATTCGTGGCGTGCGGCAATATAGAGATTTTCGGCTGTACGTTCCACACTCACCTCCATCCCGGGAGAAATCCAGTGTGGTCCGGACGCTCGCGAGACTGCCGCTCGGCTTCGATCTGCACGACCACAGTTCGGGCTGCAAGGCACAGCCGGCCTTCGGTGGTTTGTGGCCACCCTGCCGTTGCATTGGGACGCAACCGAGCGCACAGAGCATCGACCTTTGTTGCGGTGGGCGAATGCGAAACCAACCACCGGCGCATCGCCAGCAGGCCCACACCATCCAGCGGTCCCGCGCCCGAATCCTCGGCCAGCTTGACAATCCGGGACCGATCGCGAGTGCAACCACTCAGCGCAACGAGAAGTAAGCAGCTTCCGATAAACCGTGCTTTCATTCAGTCCTCGTCGTTAGTGCCAGCCGGGCAGAAACCCGGTTCCATCGGCCGGGGCCGGCGCATACTGGAAAAAGTTCTGAGCCGCCGCAGCCTGGTCCGAGTGCTGCTGGATAATGGTGCCGTAGTATGCGGCCTTGCTCTGCATGTCGGCCAGCATGATCTCGCGCAGCTTCTCCATCTGTTGCGCCTGCTGATCGGCCATTTGCGTCAGTACGTTCAGCGCCAGCAAGCGGCCATCGGCGCTTTCTGACTGGCTTTCGAGATTCGTGATCAGCGAGACTTCGTTGCTCATATCCTGACTTTGCAGATTCGCTGCCCGCATGGCGCCGATCACGGTATCGAGTGTCGTCTGTGCCCAGTTCTGATACCGCGTGTAATAGCCCGTGCGCGCGTAGCCTGTGTATCCGGGATAGGTCTTCTGCCACACGGCATCGAGATCCCCCAGCGAGTAAGCGATCGCGCGCCCACCCTGAACAATACTCGCAAGTGCGCTTAGATCCGCTCCGATGTTCCCAAACATCTGGGCTGAGTTATGTTTGCTGTTCTTGACGGCATCGGCCAGAATTTGGACTAGTTTAGCGAGTTGCGCTGCTTGTACCACATAAGACTCCACCAGCTCAATGTGGTTCAGGACCTGGGTGAACTCCGTAGCGTAGGGACCCGCCATGGCCGGACCTGACGGGGTAAAAAGCAGAATCACCATCAGTAGAACTACACACTTGCGCATGCTGCTTCCTCCTCTGGCACTTCTAGATTGGAAAAGTATTCGCACCAGCTCGGCGGCGCCTTCATGCGCAGCCACTCGGTGCGCCAGGTCGCCGGAAACTCCTCCATAAGGCTTTCCACGATTCGGCGCTCTTCCAACCCACTAACTCCCAACCAGCCCAACGCCACCTTGCCGAGTCGCAGATCGACCAGCCGCCGGCCCATCTTGCTGATCACGTAGTAGTGCTGTTTAGGCACGCTCACCTGCAACAGCCCTAACTCCCGCTCGTTCAGACCCAGGCGGCCATAGAACTCCCGCGAGCCGGGATTGCGGGCTTCCGCATTGGGCAGCAGAATTTTCGTCGGGCAGTTTTCCAGCACTACATCCGCAATCTCGGAGTTTGCAATGTCGCTGACCTGCTGCGTTGCCATGACCACGACCGCGTTCTTGCGTCGCATCGTCTTCAGCCAGTCCTTCAGCCGGTTTCGGAAGGTCGTGTGCTGCAAGTAAGACCACGCTTCATCAAGCAGGACCAACGTGGGCGAGCCATCGAGGGACTGCTCGATGCGACGAAACAGATACAGCAGCACTGGAATGACGGCCTTGTCATCGAGCTGCAGAAGGTTCTCCATCTCAAAGGCGAGAAATCGGCCATCATCCAACAGGTCACGTTCAGCATCGAGCAACGCACCGAGCGGCCCACTGACCGTAAAGTGTTCCAGAGCATCGCGGATCTCAGTGTCCTGAACGTTCGCAGATAACTCGGTGAGGGTGCGCGTTGGCGAAAGCTGTAACCGCTGAACCGCTTCACTCACCGCATTGCGATGGCGCGGCGTGAACTTCAGGCCATTCAACTCACACAGAGCCTCAACCCAGCCCACAGCCCAGGTGATATCGGTTTCGTCATCCAGCGCGGCTAATGGGCAGAACGCTAGGTTCATGTGCGGGCCGGCCAGGTCATAAAAAATGCCTGATGCCGCGATGGTCAGCAGCCAGCAAGAGTAACCGCGATCGAAAGCAAACACCCTTGCGTTTGGGTAGCGGAACCATTGCGCAGCAATTAAGCCGAGCGCAGTGGATTTACCCGCGCCCGTCGGGCCCAGCACCAGCGTATGACCCGTATCAGAAACGTGCAGGTTGAAGCGGAATGGGGTGGCGCCCGTGGTCGCGGCGTAAAGCAGCGGCGGGCTGTGCCGGGGCATCAACGGCGACGGATTCTCGCGCAAGCCGGCCCAAACTGACGTTACCGGCAACATGTCCGCCAGATTCAGTGTGTGTAGCAGTGGCCGGCGGACATTGGAGTAACCATCGCCGGGTATAGACCCTCGCCAGGCCTCGACCGCATTGATGGTTTCTAATCGGCAACTAAACCCGAGATTCTGAATGGTCTTACTCACCGTGCGCACGCTGTCCCGCAGCATGGCGGGATCTTCTTCCAGGCACAAGATAGTGCTGGTGTACTGGCAGAACTGCACGTCGCCCGAGGCGGCCAGGGACATGGCCTGTTCAGCATCTGCCGCCATGTCGCGGGCGTGTAAGTTGACGGCGCCGTCCGCGGTCTTGAGGATCTGATCCTTCCAGCCGCGCATCTTCGAGCGCCACTTTTTCCGATGGGTGTCGAGGAGCGATTGCCCCTCATGCGCATCGAGCAGAATTGCGCGGGTGTGCCAACGGTACTCGATCGGCAGAGCGTCGAGATCGCGCAGAATCCCCGGCGTACTGAGCGGTGGGAAGCCGTCAATCGCCAGCACTCCAATATGCTTGATACCGATCCGCGGTTCCACGCCACCCGAGAAATCTTGGGACGCTAGCACGTCGTTGAGGTCGACTGGCACGGTCGGCAAACCAAATGGGTGGTCGATGCCGGTAATGGCGCGATGCAGGTAGCGCAAGAGCCCGTCGTAGATGTAACCGGAGTCGTCCTTGCTACGAGTGAGCCGCTCAGTGTGGAACAGGGCGCCGAAGACGTTCTCGAAGATGTCGATCTTGGACCGGAAGTGATCCAAGGCCGCTTGCGCGGCGCGATCTGGTGAATGCTCGCGGCCTTCGTAGAGCCACCCTTTCAGGCGTTCCTCGGCCGCCAAGGGAGGCAAGTAGGTCAGCGCGAGAAAATACTCCGACTCGAAATGGGCGCCTTCCTGCATGAACTGCTGGCGGCGCTCATCGTCGATCACCCGTGTTACGGGATCGGGAAAGCTGCCACGTTCCGGGTAGCCAGGCGCGCGCGAACGGATTGCATCGCATTGCATCATCCATCCGGTTCCAAGGCGCAAGGCCGAGTTGAGGCGCGAACTAAGCGCCTCCATCTCGGCAGTGCTGGCGGAAAGCATATCGGGGCCGCGATATGACCATCCGGCCAATAGCGACCCGTCATGTTGCAGCAGAATGCCGTCGTCAATTAGCGCGAACGGCAGCAGCAGGTCGGCCAAGCCGCGGGGTTCTCTGCGGGATTCGTTACGAAGCATGATCGTTTACCTCCACCGCGCAGCCACTGGCACGCACCGTGAATACAGGCCGCTCTTCGCCGGATAAAACTGGCGGTAGCGGATATGGCGCAGGTACACTTGCCGCAACTGCGGATCGGCTTTTCCCATGCGCTGCAGAGCGCCTATGGCGCCAATCCAAAACAGCGCAGCCACAACAACTCCCCACCACGTCGCCAAGCTGAGACCCAGCGTGGCAGCAATGAGCACAGTGCTCAACACCAACTCACGGTCCCCGCCAAGCAACTGGTTGGGCCGGTTGATGGCCGGGTGAATGACAACGCTGCGTGGTTGTGTGGCCGCTTCGGGCATCCTTAGACCACCGCCCCCGCAACGCCGAACGCGGAGGCCAGCATCGGTGCAGCGAAGATCAGCACCGCCACAACCAGGCCGATCATGCAAGCCCGCCGGCCCACCTCGCCGAGTTCATGTCCGAACAAGAGTGTGCCTCCGGCGATGCAGATTCCAATCAGCCCTATTGCATACGCCACCGGGCCTGTAAGAGAGGTGGCGATCAGTGTCATGGGCTTTTCCCATGGCAACCCGCCGCCGGCCGGCGCTGCGAACGCCCGCACCGCCAAAGCCTGAAAAGCCAGTAGTAAGGCCCCCATTCGGAAGCCGGGAATGCTGCGTTTGAGAAACGTCATATAAATTTGCTCCTATCAAACTTGTTCAACTTGGTACTGCCCGTCTTTCCAACCGGTCACTAACAACAACTCGCGAACCTTCCGTCCCGCTTTCAACATCGGGTCCGGATCAATGAAGATCACCAGATCGACGGTCTCGGCAATCAACCTCTGCTGTGGCGCGGCCGTCCCCTCCGCGACCAGGCTTTCCAAACGCGTGAGGCCGAGCAGCGCACCATTCGCGTGCACGGTCCCCAGACCTCCGGGATGCCCGGTGTTCCACGCTTTCAGTAACGTGTGCGCTTCGGCTCCCCTGACTTCGCCCACCACGATCCGTGTTGGCTTCAGTCGCATGGATGCCCGCAGGCATTGCAGCATGCTGATCTCGCCCACAGAGCGTAGGTCCAGATAATTCCGAACGCGGCATTGCAACTCGGTCGTGTCTTCGATCGAGATGACCCGATCAGCGGGCGTTAGCTCCGCGATAGCGTCCAGGATGGCGTTGAGTAACGTAGTTTTGCCCGATCCTGTGGCGCCCACCACCAGGATGTTTTTCCGGTCCCGCACGGCCAAGCGAATGATCTCGACGTGCCGCATCCCAGATACAGCCCGAGCAAAATCCTGCTGCAGGTGTGTGCGGTTGGCGGTGTCATCCTTGCCAGTTAGAATCCCCTCGGCCTCGTAGTCATCCAGCCCGAACACCTTCTTTGGGCGCAGCCGGATAGCGAACACCGGTTGCCGCACAACTGGCGCAACAATGCCTTCAAACCGGCTGCCGTCGAGCGGCAATTCCGTTTCGAGAATCGGATGATCGTGGTTCAACACGGTGCCACGCCAAGCCGCGATCGTTCCGAGGGCGCTGGCCGCAGCCGCCGGAGCCATCGTGCCACAGCACTCGAAACCGGTCCCCTGGCGTTTGACCCACAGCGACGAATCGGGATTCAGAACCACGTCCTCGGTGAAGTCGTCGGCGAGCAGGCCGAGGACAAGGTCGCCCAATTCTCGCTTCAGCTTCGCTTCGAGGCGATAGCACTGTGAGTCATGGGAAAAAACCGGCGCCGCCACTTCCGTTCGTGATATAGTTTTTTGCAACACGCCTTACTTGGGTCCCTAATATGTAAGCCATCAGAACAGGGCATCGGGACAAAAAAATTAAGTAAGGAATCGGGCTCCCTAATGGGTTTTTTCGTTGTTCCTTTCGACTACAAGGAAGAATCGCTGCCTTCGATCATTCCAATCTGCATCGCGGACACTGATTCTGAGGGAAATCCGGTCAACCGAGCGTGGGTGGAGCAGGGGGTCGTCCCAGTAGCCGACCCGTTGCGGAGTGCTGCTCGCCGCGAATTAGGAGATGCTTGGCGTGTATCGGAAATTACAGAACCAGCGGTCCACTGGCTCAATCGAAAGCATCACGGGCTTCTGGTTGACGATCCCAGCCACCGCGTCCTGAGTCAGGCCCTCTCGTATGCGGCAGATCTTCGCGTCGGCGGACGGCGGGCACGTCGCGGGGCGGACATTGAGTTGATCGCCGAACTGCTGGAAAACTTGAGAGAGGAACGCGACCCCACCACCGATCTGCTCGCGAAAGACACCGTGGACCATCTATTGAGCGCACTCGATCGCAGAGGGCTGCACGATATTCGCACAATGGCGGTAATGATGATGTGGGACCAGCCTCCCCGCGAGTTCGAAACGAGATTCCAAGTGTCTCGGAACACGCTTTCACGTCGTTTCTTTCGTGCAATACGCCAGGTAGCGGCAGACAGCGGCATCACCTGGTAAGTCTCTTCGCACACTACGCTAACCCTCACTCGACCAGTGCAATAATGGCATGGGACTAATGCCGCGTGATGAGTCGTTCGATGCCGAATTCGAAAGATTGAAGCGGCAGCTTCAAGACGCGATCCTACGCGACTATCCCAATCCAGAGCGGAAAGGTTGTCCAGGAGACGCGGCTCTGAAAGAACTGGCCACTGGGCCGTTTGATGAGGCGAGCCTGGAGAACAACCCGCATTGGCAGCACGTTACCCATTGTTCGGAATGCTATCGCGAGTTCCTGGGGTTTCGTGGCGAAACCAAGCGAGAGGCGCATGCGCGTCGCATCCGGAGCTGGCTATTGGCCGCACTGCTAGTCCTGTGCATTGTTGGCGCGTTTTTCGGAGTGCGAGAATTCCAGCGAACGAACCGGCCACAGATCGCCGAACTAACCTTCCGGCGCCGCGTGGTGTATCTCGAAGGCGTGACACGATCTGCAGAGCCCAAAGGCGAAGAGCCTTTAGTTTTCGAACGCGAACCGGAGGAACTCACCATCCGGCTACCGCTTGCCAGCCCCGAAGGTACCTATGAGATTCAGATCGAAAGGACGGCCGGCAATCCACTGCTCGCAGCGTCCGGGCAAGCAAAGATGGAGAACGGCATAACGGCCTTCACGATCAAACTGGATTTTTCAAAGCTGGAGTCTGGAGATTACTTCATGTGTGTTCGGCGAGTACCGTTGCGCTCGGTTTGTCACCCGATGACAATACGTTAGCGAGTTGGTGAGACCCAAACGCCTCCAAGCCGATTGGAGCATAGCGACGATACGTCAACCTCGACCTGAATTCCTTAACGGCCGTTTCAGGGAAGCTATGTACCAAGCTCGGCTTGTGCACGGCCGCCATCTGCGGTATTTCTCCGAGTGGCATCGCTCAGGCATCTTACTGCGAGTCATTGTCCGCGCTGGATTGGGATCGGTTGCGAGGCGTACACTGGCGCCTGGCACCACGGGCTGGAATAGTTCCCTGGAATAGTTCCCTTTGACATTCGTGTCGCCCGCCGGATATACTCGCTGGCAGTGATGCAGTAGTTCTGAGCGTCCCACGGTCTCGGTTGCCGCCAAGGTCTAATTCCTCCCGAGCCTGAAGCAATCTTCAAGATTTGAATTGTGAAACGGGACGTGCGAGGCGTGTGCCGCCCAGCAGCGGCAGGGCGAGACCCCGCTCATCGTCCGAATCGAACCCGGCCACATCCAGGAGGCGATGAACGCTCTCCGGGGCTACGGAAAGTTATTCGCCCCAGTCATTCCCGGCCAGACGGATACAGCGCCGATCTACGAAACTTATGAACGGATGCGACAGGCCCACAAGACCAGGCCCACCATTTTGCTGTTAGTCGAATGCCAGACGATCGGTGAGTTCCGTCAGGCTCTCGGCCGGCTGCCGCTTCGAAACTCTTCTGAGTGGCGGGATTTTTTCAACGATAGGATCGGTTAGTCCCTATTAGGCTTCCGCGCTTCGCCCTGGAGTTCCGGCGTCCTGCAAATTCCGGAACCGAAAGAGGACCGCACGTCGCCAGCTTGGCGCATCGATAAGGACAACGATCGATGGCCAATGGCGCGCCTCTATTGCCCAACTTTGTCTGGGTTGTTGGCGACTCGGAGAAAGGGCCCGCATCAATCCCCGTGCCATGCTCATACCGTCACTTGACGGAAAACGCCCAAGTCGCGAATTTGAGTGCAATACGATTGGTTTCCACGAATTATGAAGGAACGCCCATGGCACGGTCGTCAGTTCGGCGGATCAGGCGCCGAAATGCCGACCCCCAGTCTCTAACGGACCAGACCGAGCTTTGTAGCCTTCAACTCCACTTCCAGCCACTTTCCACGTGTCACTGGGACACAACTTCGATCGCTGCGCGAAGCTGGGCATCCTGCCCACAACCCAATTCCTTCGGATTGATATCGACGGGCACGTCCGGCTCAACACCTGAACCCTCAAGGTAGGTGCCATCTGGGCTATACCAGCCGAATATTGGTAAGTAGAGCTTGTACCCGTTCCCGGCGTCGAGTAGCGTCGATCCCAGGACATTGCCCATAGTCTTGCGGCCTACAACCGCGGCGAGCTTTGTGTCTTTGGCGAACTGTGCGGCCATCTCGCCAGCGGAATTCGTCCATTCATTAACCAGCACCGCAATTCTGCCATGAAAAGGCTGGTTACCCAGACCCTGTGTCATCAGCATGAGTGATTTGTCCTGAACCGAGAAGCGAAGGAGGCATTGCAGCAATTCAAAACGTGTGGACGGCATCGGGACCCGCGGAAGCTTCTGCACATCATACCCGGTTTGCAATCTCTTCCGGGTTATGTCGTAGCCGATCGGAATTCGTCCAGGACAAAAATAGCTGATTAGGTGCGCAAAACCCAAACTTCCGCCAAGGCAGCCTCGCAAATCGACAATTAGCCGGTCGCAGCCTTGGTCCTTCAAAGCCTCGATTGCGTCATCGAGTAATTTTGAAAAACGGATGCCAAACCCGCCCGAGAAAAACGGGATTTTCAGGAGACCCACTCCTGGTTCGAGAATTTGGTGCGCCACGCTTTGAGGTTCCACCAGCGGCGGGCGGCCTCTTGATGCTTTCACCGGCGGAACCGATACCGTTACTTCCCGCTCCTTGCCAATGCATAGACTTCCGATGAGCAACTGGTGAGATTCGCCAAACCGGAAAGCGGGATCATGTGGAGGCGATAACTTTTCACCACCGATTGCGACGAGAATGTCCCCCGGACGAATGCCCGCCGCAGCCGCGGGGCTTTGCTGGTAGACGTCCAGAACCATCCACCGAGCAGTGTCACCGTGCTCCACCGATCGCAGTGTCGCGCCAATGGCGTGCTGAGGTTTTGTTGGCTGAGCGCCTGACCTGTAGAAATTCGTGTGGCTTGATTTTAGCCCGGCGAGCAAATTGCGCACGCCGGTTTCGAACGTCGGTTCGTCAGCGGCTGCGAGCCCAGGCGCTCTCAACTCCACTTCGCGCGACCACGCTCCGTAGTCGATATTGGCTACGTTGAAGTGTTGCTTCAAAACCAGGGTCTTGACTCGATTTATGACCTTCAACCGTTCTTTTGGAGTAACCATTGCCATCTCACCGTGTTACCGAACGCGGGACAAACCCTTCAACGGTGTAGCCTGCCCAGTAATAGGGCACAATCTTAGCGTGCCCGAAGGTTTTGAGTATGTTCCGTTTTGCGCCGGCCAGGGCATCGGCCGCGTCGTGCCCTTGTGCCAGCTGTGTATAAAACTTTCTCATGAGGTACAGAGCCGCATCGTCATCGAGCGACCACAGTGTCGAGATCACGGTCCGCGCTCCCGCGAGCAGAAATGCCTTTGACAGGTTTGCGATCCCCTCCTGACCCTCGACCGGTCCAACGGCAGTATCACACGCTGAAAGGACCACGAGGTCCGCGTCCAGCGTGAGTTGTACGATCTCCGAGGCCTGCAGAAAACCATCTTCGCCCTTGGCAGGATCGCTAAGCAGGATGACAGCCGCCCGTTCGGGATCGACCTCATTGGCGATGGCGTGGACCGCAAGGTGAATGATTCTGTGATTGACCGCCTGCTTGAACGCCCACTCCGTTGCACTGTTGCCCAGCAACAGTCTGTTCGCAGGGCTGGGCACCTCTGTGGCCGCAATGCGCGCTTCCTCTTCAGAATTTGGTAAGTTCGCCAGTCGATCCAGGCTGTAGCCTCGGACCACATCAGTGGCCTTCAGTCCGCTCCGGTTATATTCAACACCACCGACAGCGAGGACTCCGTCAGCGCTTGCTCTCCTTTGCCGCCTGGAACGTAGCAACAGAAAGCTGCTTGCCGATGGTTCGTACGTCACAATCCGAGACTCGACCGAGTAGTGATTGGCCTCGTCGATAAGCGCATCGAAGGGAACCAGATGCAGGGGCCCGTCCCTTACGATGATCAATCGCTCCTTATTCCCAATGCCGGGCACGGCGTGGACCAGGTCTGTGTAGAGCAGTCGGGCTTCTGCTCGCGCCTCATGCTTCGCCTTCACTTCTTTTAAGAACGCATCGACTTCTGCGGAAAGGGCCGTTCTGCCTTTGAGCTTGGCAATATGCACGCCATCACGAGTGATCGCCATGCAAAACGATGCCGGATCGTCGAGCACATATTCCAAAATCGCCTCGGCGGGCGATAAGTCCATTTCCAGTGCCGCTAAAGTAACCGGATTGTGGGCGTTTGATTTGAGAATACTGACTTCCGGTGTAATCCAACGGCGCTGCTCAGCGACGAAGATCGCGTCTCGCAGTTCTCGTACCTTCCGGTCCGACTGCGTTGTCGTCAGTTGTAGGCGGAGGCGGGAAATCTCGTTCTCCGTCCTCACTGACGCTGGCGATGTCTTCGCACCAGAAAGCAGAAGGTCAGTCATAACCCGTCCACGAGCCTGCTCGATAACTGCAAATGCCTTGGCAGGATCATTGAAGTGGTCAGCAATTAGCGCGAAATGCTTCGCGTAGAGATCACTGGCGCCAGTAATCAGAGCGGTTTTTCCGAATGCACTGGTGGCATTGCCGAGCAATATGTCCTCGATGGCAGTCGCCCGATCGTAGTTACCGTCCGCCTCGCCATAGCGCCGC
>JAFAWA010000456.1 GCA_019242155.1 Terriglobia bacterium
CCTTCTTCGAGATGTACCGGCGTGCGCCATATCTGCCTGCCCGTCCCGACATCTATGGCGAAGGTCCACTTTCCGTTCACAACATACATCACGCCGTCATAAACAGTAGGCGCCGCGAGTTCGCCCTGATCGTTCATGAGGCTCGTATTCCAGATCGGAACCAGCCGCTTCACATTCGTTTTATTGATCTGCTGGAGCGGACTGTAGCTCTTCCGGTCGTACCCCATGCTCTGCGTGGTGACGTTTTCGGTATTCTTTCCATCGTTGACGAGATCTTCCGTGGTTTGCGCCCATCCAAGAGCAGTCCAGGTGGCGAATAGGGCGGTACAAGACCAGAGCTGTTTCATAGTCAGTCTTCCTCTATCAGGAGCGGAGTATATTTGAGGGCCGCGGCGAGTGCAAGCGCATCCGCTACATCTGGTGCTCATTGCAGCCTATCACGCGCGCGGCTGCTACAATCGACCTTACTTCCAGCGTCATCGCTTCACAAAAAACTTACTCGAGAGATAACCGAACATGCGCTCCGCTCCGCTGCTGCTCCCGTCTCTTGTCTTAACGCTCTCCGTCGCTCTACCGGCATTTGGCCAGCCTGGCCAACTGCGAGGCTCCGTCACTGATCCGAACCAGGGCGTGATCGCGGGTGCGCAGGTTTCTCTCTCGAACCGGCAGACTCGCGTAAGCGCCACGCGCACTACCGATGCGCAGGGCGCGTATCTGTTTGCACCCGTGGAACCCGGCATTTACGACATAGAAGTGAAGGCGACGGGGTTTCAGCCCGCTTCGAGCACCGCCGTGGAGATTGCCGCGGGCGCCGATGCCGTGCGCAATTTCAGCCTGCGGCTAGAGCCTAAGTCCGAGGCGATTACGGTTACGGCCGGTACGGTCGAGAATGCGTATCGCGTGGAGCGCGTCAGCCCCGGCGGTCCTCTGGGCGACGTGCCGGTTGTGGATCTGCCTTATACCGTGAATGTCATTCCGCGCCAGTTGATTGACGACACGCAATCGCGCAACTTCAAAGAGGCCGCCAAATACATGCCCTTGGTCTCCTTTCAGGAAATGCAGGGGCCCGAAGTGCTGCGTCCGGAAACCCGCGGTCTGCAAGGCAGCAACATGCAAAACGACCGTAAGGACGGAATGGGAATCGCCGTGACCACTCCATCTGCCATGGAAGAGTACGAGCAGGTGGAGATCCTCAGCGGCGTCGGCGGCCCCCTGTATGGACCGGCAAATCCTTCGGGCATGTTCAACTTCGTCACGAAACGCCCCACCCCCGAGCCGCTGCGCGAGTTTGAATTGGAGTACGAAGGGCACTCGGTCGCGACCTTTCACACAGACCTTGCCGGGCGCGCCGGCCCAAGAAATATGTTCGGCTACCGCACGAACCTCGTGCTCGGCGACGGCAACGGGTACGTCACCGGCAGTCAGCTTCGGCGTCAATTGGCCGCCGGAGCGGGGGATATCCGAATTACGCGCAATACGGTTCTCGAAGGCAACTACAGTTACTACAACCTGTATCAACATGGTTACCCCGGGTGGTTTTCGTACACGCCCACGCTCTCCGCTTCCACCAACATTCTGCTGCCGGTCGATGCGCCCGATCCGACCCGGGCCGGTTATGGGCAGTCCTTTTCCGGAGTGGATCTTACTTCGAAGATCGGCGAAGTGCGTTTGAAGCAGGATTTCACGCGGGATTGGCGCCTGGTAATCGGGGTTTTAGATCAGGCCGCGGACCGCAATATCAATACCGCGGTGAATTCTCTGATAGACAATAACGGCGACTACCGGACGTACTTCGCGAATACGTTTCAGCCCACGCTCGCGCCCCGTTTTCATGTGGACAGCGACCTGGGATACTTGAGCGGACGGTTTCACACCGGAAAGATCTCGCATGAAGTGGTAATCGGCAGCACCGGATACCGCTTCGCGACCTACAACCCCGTGTTGCCGGCGAACGTGGCCGGCACTCCGTTCGCCAAAACCGCCTTGTGTACATCAGACACTCCGCCGGTCTGCCAGGCGAATATCGACGATCCTCTGGTGTTTGTCATTCCACCCACCGGTATACCCTCATACCGGCACACCATTCCCGCAAGCGGCATCTTCGTCGCAAGTGTCATTCATCAGCAAGGCATCAGTCTCTCCGACAACATAGTTTTCGGCCGTCATTGGCTGGCGCGCCTCGGAGCCAGCCAGGATTGGACGTGGACCAACAACTACAACGACAGCGCCGCCACCGGCTTCGTGCGGGTGAAGGGCACCGGCAACTACTCATCCCAAGCGGTGAGCCCCACGGCGAGCCTGACCTACAAACCCACAGACCGTATGAGTATTTACGGCACGTTCGCGAGCAGCGTCCAGGCGCCCGACGTGGCCAGTTCGGGAACTAACGTGGGGCAGGCCCTGCCGCCGTACCGCAGCAAAGAGGGTGAGCTTGGCTATAAGCTCACCTTCCCGCGGGTAACATTCACCACCGCCGCCTTTCGCGTGGAGCGGCCGTTTGCCAACCTCAACCCGGCAGACAATCTCTTCGAGATTACAGGCAACCAGGTCAACTATGGAATTGAGGCGATGCTTTCGGGCAGAATCATACCGAGCCTCATGATAACGGGCGGCATGACGGCGCTCGATCCCAAGCTCACCAACACCGGTATCGCGGCGACCAACGATAAGCAGTTTGTCGGCATACCGAACTACAAATCGAATATCCTCGCCGAATACAATCTGCCCGGGCTCGCCGGTTCTTTTTTCAGCTTCGATTGGCAGCATGTAGGCCGGCGGCCCATTGACGACGTAAATCACACCTGGACCCGCGAGTACAATCTCTTCGATATGGGCATCCGTTATAGTGCGAAGCTGATCGGAAAGGTCACAACCTGGCGGATCGCGGTCAGCAACATAACCGGCGTGCGTTATTGGTCCACCATTGGACCGGGCAGCATCACCGGGCAGAGCAGTGGGAGCTATCTCGGGCACCTGGGAGAGCCCCGCTTGCTTACAGCGTCCATGCGATTTGCCTTTTGAGCGATCCTGCTTTTGAGCGATGCTAGAGCAGGGAGGCCACCAATGCGGGTGAAGCACGTTTTTCTGCTCATAATTTCGATGATGCTTGTGAAAGCGCCCACGGCAGATGCCCAGCAATCCGTACCCAAGCCCTCGGACGGAGCCCTGACGGTATACCACGCAGGCAGTCTGACCGCGGCTTTCCAGAGTGTCGAGGCGGCATTTAAGAAAGAGCACCCCGGAGTGCAGGTGGTCGACAAGTCGTTCGGCAGCGTCGACATGGCGCGCCGTGTGACGAGCGGCGGGGAGTCTGCGGACATACTTGCCACGGCCGACTACACCAACATCGACTCGATGTTAAAGCCGAAATATGCCGCCTATACGATTCGTTTCGCGCAAGGCGGGATGGTGCTGATGTATCGCGCGGACGATACCAATCAAGCGGCCGGAGTGAACGAAATCGCAGATCCGGCCATCGCCTACAACCCGAACACGACTCCGCCTTCCATACCGAACGTAAAACCAAACTGGTACACGTATCTCACCCGGCCAGGGGTTCACATTGCCGGAGCCGATCCTGCCGCCGACCCGGGAGGGTATCGCGCCGTAATGATCATGCAGCTGGCGGAGGCATACTACCGGGAGCCCGGCCTGTATCAACGAATGCGCGACCATTACACGATCACCTCAGGCGCCGCCGCGCCGGCCTCCGACTTCCGGTTCAGCTACGAATCGAGCGCGCTCGCGGCCGCCCGCCAGGACTCGGCAGTGCGATTGGCGCGTCTGCCGGCGGAAGTCGCACTCTCCGACTCCGCAAAGAGCGCGTTCTATCATAAAGCTGTGGTCTCCATTCCCGCGCTTTTCGAAGGCGAGCCTCCCATCAAGGTAGAGGGCACACGCGCCACGTGGGGCATAACCATCCTGAACATGGCAAAGAACCGGGCGAATGCCGTCGCGTTTCTCGAATTTCTTTTGAACCCGGGCAAAGGAGCCGCATTACAGAAGGCCGCAGGACCCGAGCCCATCATTCCGGCGTTGGTTAGCAAATCGGACCACGAACGGCTGCCGGAAGAGCTGCGCTCCCTGGTCCGGGCTGCGAAGGAATAATGGCTCTCGGTTTGGCTTCGTTTCGTATTCCGTGGTTTGACACCCTTTGGCTTCGTTTCGTATTCGGCCCCGCGCCGCTAACGTCCGCCGGCGTGGTTTCGGATTCCGGCCCAGGCCCGCTCGCGTCCATTTGGCTTCGTTTCGCAATTCCGGTAACCATCCCGGCCCGCCGCACGCCCCAAGGATGAAGCAGCGGCAAGGCTTATGATAGACTGGCCCACAAGGTAACCCCTTCCGCCGGAGGCATCTGTGAACGCGAAAGTTCTGGTAAGCGTTTTGGTCCTGAGTTGTGCGGTGTTTACTTGCGCCCCGCTGCTTTCCGGCCAGTCTGCCCAAACCGTAGGCGCTTCGAAGCCTGCGGCCACGTCCACCGAACGGGCACCCGGGGGTGACACGTTGACCCCGCGGGCGCTCCTCGACCGTTACTGTGTGGGCTGTCACAACGCGAAACTGAAAACCGCTCACCTGGAACTCGACAAACTGGACCTCACCCACCTGGCGGACCAGGCGGAAACCGGTGAGAAAGTCGTTCGCAAGCTGCGCGCGGGCATGATGCCTCCCGCAGGCCTGCCGCGTCCCCCGGCCGCCGCGGTCGAATCGCTGATCACCTGGATGGAGAGCGAGCTCGATCGCAATGCAGCCACTTATCTGCCCGCACCCGGTCTCCACCGGCTCAACCGTACCGAATATACGAACGCCATCCGCGATGTTCTCGCGCTCGAAGTGGACGCCTCCAAATTCCTGCCCGCGGACGATTCCACACACGGCTTCGACAACATCGCCGGCGCGCTCACCATGTCTCCGGCATTGATGGAGGCGTATCTCTCGGCTGCCGGAAAAATCAGCCGCCTGGCCGTGGGCGATGTGTCGGCTCCCGTTCAGGCCGTCTTCGAAGTGCCCGCCGACACCGCGCAGAACTATCACATCGAGGGTCTACCCTTCGGAACCCGCGGCGGCATCCTGATTAAGTACCAGTTCCCCGCCGACGGCGAATATTCCTTCAAAGTGAAAGGCGTCACGGGATACTTCCAAGCCGTCCTGGGCGGAATCAAAGGCGAGCAGTTGGAGGTAATGGTTGACGGCCAGCGGGTAAAGCTCTTCGATTGGGATAAGGAGATCTCCAATACCACCGGAAACGGCCGCTCGACCCCACGAGTTCCCGTCAAGGCGGGGCTGCATACCGTCGGCGTGACCTTCCTCGCCACCAATGACGTGCCGGGAACCGAACTGAATCGGCCCTTCCAACGCACCATGAATACGCCCGGATCGATTCCGGGGTTTCTGTTCTACCCGCACGTTGGACAAGTCTGGATCGAAGGCCCTTATGGAGCGAAAGGCGCAGCCGAAACCGCCAGCCGTAAGAAGATCTTCGTGTGCCGCCCCTCAGCCGCTCCCGAAGAGTCTGCATGCGCGCGGTCGATTGCTTCGACGCTCGTGAGGCACGCGTTCCGCC
Source organism: Terriglobia bacterium (assembly GCA_019242155.1). Taxonomy (GTDB): domain Bacteria; phylum Acidobacteriota; class Terriglobia; order Bryobacterales; family Bryobacteraceae; genus PSRJ01. The sequence goes on from JAFAWA010000456.1 coordinate 5,561, forward strand.
GTCCCGCCTCCCCATCCGACATCGCGGCTTTGATGCGCTTTTACGAGGAAGGGCGCGGCGATGGCGGCAGCTTCGATGACGGCATTGAAGCGGTAATCGAGCGTGTGCTCGCCGACCCGGAATTTATTTACCGCCTGGAAACCGAACCGGCCGGACTAACCCCGGGCAAGACTTACCGCATCAATGACCTCGCGCTGGCGTCCCGCCTGGCCTTTTTCCTGTGGAGCAGCGTTCCCGACGACGAGCTAATCGATATCGCGGCGCAAGGCAAGCTGAGGGAACCGGCTACGCTTGAAAAGCAGGTGCGCCGGATGCTCGCCGACCCCAAGTCCGCGGCGCTCATCACCAACTTCACCGGACAGTGGCTGAGTGTGCGGTCGCTCAGGACCAGCGAACCGGTCGTAAATCTGTTTCCCGATTTTGACGACAATCTGCGCCTGGCTTATCAGCGGGAAATTGAACTCTTCTTCGGCAGCATCGTCCACGAGGACCGCAGCGTTCTCGACCTGCTTGACGCGAACTACACCTTCGTCAATGAACGTCTAGCCAAACATTACGGGATCGCGAACGTTTACGGCCCGCAGTTTCGCCGCGTAACTTTGCCTCCGGAGCTCGACATGCGCCGCGGCCTGCTCGGAAAGGGCGGGTTGATGACCGTGACTTCCGCGGCGGCCCGCACCTCTCCGGTAACTCGCGGCAAGTGGTTCCTACAGACGTTTGTCGGTGTCAGTCCGCCCGATCCGCCGCCGAACGTACCCGCAATCAAAGAGGCCCCGGTCGACCCGACCGGCAACGCCAAACCTCCCACCATGCGCCAAACCATGGAGGCGCACCATACCAACCCGGTGTGCGCGTCTTGCCACCAGCTCTTTGAGCCGATGGGCCTGGCGCTCGAAAACTTCGACGCGGTGGGCTCATGGCGCACCAAGGACAACGATAGCCTCATCGATGCTTCCGGCGTTCTCGTCGACGGAACCAAAGTCGATGGCGTCGCCAGCCTGCGTGATTGGCTGATGCATCATTCCGATCAATTTGCCCGAGTAGTTACGGAACGATTGGTTACCTACGCCTTGGGCCGCGGAGTCGAGTATCAGGACATGCCTATGGTCCGGGAGATCGTGCGCGACTCGGCTCCGGGGAAACATCGGTTCACTTCGATCGTGCTGGGAATCGTAAAGAGCCCGGCGTTCCAGATGAACATGAAAATAGACGGCGGCAGCCAGCTTCGGGCGTCGCGTTAACAGTCACGAGGAGGAAGCTCAGCGATTATGTTTCTCACCAAAAAGCACATGTCCCGCCGGACGCTTTTGCGAGGCGCCGGCACCGCGCTTGCGCTCCCACTGCTCGATGCGATGGTGCCCGCCGGCATCGCGCTGGCACAATCCGCTGCCCGCCCCAAACCTCGGTTTGTCGGCTGCTTCGTGCCCCACGGTATGGCCCCTGGCTATTGGGTGCCGAAGACCGAAGGCGCGCTCGACCCCGTCTTCCCTTTCAACTGGAAACCGCTCGAGCCTTTCCGTGACCACACCATCATTCTGAGCGGCCTGCATTCCCGGTCGGCCGAACCGCCGCCGGGGGCCACGGGCGCCGACCATTGGGTCGCAGCCGCGTTCCTCTGCGCCAATAAACCTAAGAAGACCGCGGGCGCCGATGTTTACGCCGGAACCACCATCGATCAGATGATTGCGCAGAAGATCGGCCGCGATAAC
>JAFAWA010000529.1 GCA_019242155.1 Terriglobia bacterium
ACCTAAGAAGACCGCGGGCGCCGATGTTTACGCCGGAACCACCATCGATCAGATGATTGCGCAGAAGATCGGCCGCGATAACCTGATGCCCTCCATGCAGCTCGCCGTGGAGGACCCGGGCGCGAACTCCAGTAACTGCGGCGAAGGTTACAGTTGCGCCTACACGAACACCATCTCCTGGGCCACGCCGACCGATCCGCTCCCGATGGAATTGAACCCGCAGGTGGTCTTCGAGCGCATGTTCGGCGACGGTAGCACCGCGGAACTGCGCGCCAAACGCCGAAAGCGGGACGGCAGCATTCTCGACTCCCTCACCGGCAGCCTCTCCCGGCTTCGCAACGAATCGAGCGCTCCCGATCGCGCGCGCATCGATAACTACACCGAGAACGTTCGCGAGATCGAACGGCGGTTACAGATTGCAATGAAGGCTTCGGCGGTTGCGCCGCCCGAAATGCAAGTGCCCGTCGGTGTGCCGCAAACCTTCGACGAGCACATCAAACTGCAGTTCGACCTGCTGGCGTTAGCGTTCCAGGCAGATATCACCCGCGTCGGTACGCTGTTGTTCGCCCGCGATCTCACGGGCCGCACATATCCCGAGTGCGAAGCACCCACGGCAGGCTTCCACGGCACTTCCCATCACGGCGAAGATCCGCGGCGCATCGCTGAGCTTTCCAAAATCAATCAGTATCACGTGAAGATGCTCGCTCACCTCATTGAGAAGCTGGCGAAAACTCCCGACGGTGACGGAACTCTGCTCGAGCACTCGCTGGTCCTCTACGGCTCTAACATGGGGAACTCCAATCAGCACGTCCACTACGACGTGCCTCACGTGCTGGTCGGCGGACTGAATGGAAAGCTGAAAGGCGGACGTCATGTGGCCTACCCGACCAAGACTGTCCCCACCGGGAATTTACTGCTGACCCTGCTCGAGATGTATGACATTCGCCAGGACAGCATAGGCGACAGCACAGGCAAATTGGTGAATATCTAGGAGGGGGCATGAAGGGCTTTGCCGGTGGTAGCGTCATATTTCTGCTGATGCCTTTTGCCGCCTTCAGCGCGGAAAGCACTGCGGTTGCCGATGCGGTCATGCGCGGCGATGCCGCGGCAGTCGAAGACCTGATCGCACATCACGCCGATGTGAATGTCCCGCAAGCCGATGGCGCAACCGCGCTGCACTGGGCGGTGTTTCATTCCGACAAAAACGCGGTCGATCTGTTGTTGCGCGCTGGGGCCAATCCGAAAGTTGCCAATCGCGAAGGTTCCACTCCGTTGTGGCTCGCGAGCATTAACGGAGACGCGGGCATGATCGCCGCGCTGATCAACGCGGGAGCCGATCCCAACGAGCGTCTCCCCCTGGGCAGAACCCCGCTGATGGCCGCTTCCCGCACCGGCAACATCGAGGCTATCAAGGTCCTCCTCGATCATGGCGCACAGGTGAACGTCAAAGAGACGCTGCGCGGTACGACTCCGCTCATGTGGGCCGCCGATGAAGGCCATGCCGCCGCGATCAAGTTGCTGGTCGAGCACGGCGCAGATATCAAGGCCCAGTCCGATCCCGCCGAGCGCGGCAGAGGTCCGGCCCTTGGAAAAGCCAACGATCCGCGGAAACAGGTTGCCAAGCTCGGGGCATTGCGCGCCTCTGGCGAAGCTTCGCCTGATCTAGGGCAGCTTCGGAACTTCGCCGATACGCCCGGAGCCGGCCAAGGCCGGGGCGGCGCGGCTCAGGGGGCTCAAGGGCAGCGGCCTCGCGGCCAAGGACGCGGCGGCGCAGCACAGGCGGCCGAGGGCGCAGACCAGGGCGTCGACCAAAATGATGATGCCGCGGTAGCGGCTTTTGGCCTCCGCGGCCGGCCTCCCGTCAAAGACGGCGGCGGCCTCACGCCGTTGGTCTATGCGGTTCGCTCCAACGATCTCGATTCTGTCAAAGCTCTCCTCGCAGCCGGAGCCGACATTAACCAGGTCACGGCCTATGGCTGGAGTCCGCTGCTGGTCGCCACACAAAACCGCTACTACCAGCTTGGCGCGTATCTGCTCGATCACGGCGCAAACGTGAATCTCACGAATAAAGGCGGCTGGACGCCTCTCTACCTCGCTACCGACAACCGCAATATCGAATCCGGCGACTATCCCGTCCGTAAGCCTGACATGGACCACTTGGATTACATCAAGCTCCTCATCGACAAAGGTGCTAACGTGAATGCCCGGATTAAAGACAGCACCGAGACGCGCACCGTTTTCACGAACCAGTGGCTCGATGAGAACGGCGCCACGGCATTCCTGCGCGCCTCCCAGTCCGGCGACATCGCCTTGATGAAACTGCTGCTCGAGCATGGCGCTGATCCGAAGATCGCAACCGAATTGAACGTGACTGCGCTCCAGGTAGCCGCGGGAATCGGTTGGGTCGAAGGGATTACTTATGAGTGGTCCGAAGATGCCACCCTACAAGCCGTCAAAATGCTTCTCGATTTGGGGCTCGACCCGAATGCCCAGGCCGATACCGGGCGCACCGCACTGCATGGCGCGGCGCACAAGGGGCGTACAGCCGTGATCCAGGCACTCGTCGACCATGGCGCTAAGCTCGATGTCCGCGATTACGGCAACACCGATAACCGCGGCGGCAAACTCGCCGTCCACACCTGGGAGCCGGTCGATTATGCCGATGGACTCGTTCGTGTGGGCGTGCAGTCCGCGATACCGCACCCCGAGGCCGGGCTTCTCTTACGCAAGCTGATGACGGAGGCGGGCCTACCCGCTCCCGCGGTCGGCCGCACACTCGAGTCCATCTGTGTGACCGAGGCCTGCGAATAATCCGCTAGTCGTAAATTCCGTCCAGCACGGCCTGGCAGACGTATTCCTGCAGCTCCAAACCCGGAGCCAGCGTAAACGTCCGCGTGAATGAGTACGGTTTGGTCAAAGCCTTCGGGTCTTCGATCGTGATATCCACGTTCAGATGACCCAAATCAGGCCGTCGGTAGCGCTCGATCAGGTGCATGTCGCCGCTATGCGGTTTGCCAGTGGAGTCGAGCCAGGTCCTATCGTTGAAGCCCACCGTGTCCACCACGAGCGTGTCGCCATCCCACTTGCCGATGGATTGACCGGTCCAACTCTCCGGCTCTATCTCCAGGTTGTGCTCGCGGCCATCCAGAAAGAACCGCCGGTAGCTGTGCGTATTGCCTTCCCACAGCAATGCAATCTGATTGGATCGCTGCACGATTTTGTACGGCTGCGGGGTTATCCGAACCGCGCCATCGGGAAGGCAGAAGCGCTCCGGATCATCTTTTCCCTTATTCGCTTTGCGCTCCTCGTAGAGTTTCTGGTACGCAGGCTGATACGGCGGATCGCTCGGGAGCAGTGTGCTCGTGGGGACCCAAACTCCGGACAGATCAACCTTGCCGTCCTCGGCGCGCGGCGTACGGCCGGAGGGAGGGGCCGGAGCTTTGCGTGCCGGCGGAGGATTGACCCCTTCGGCCTTCCGCTTTGCGGTAGCTGCGTCCAGTTTGTATGCAGCGTCGAGGTGGCCGGGGTCCTGGTTGTTCTCGTTGCACACGTACTCGGTCATCTCAAATTTGGGATCGAGCGTTGTCTGCCGGTGAAAGTTCCATGGTTCCGTGAAGACGCCGGGATCCTCGATCGTCACATCCATTTCCATGTTGCCGTAATCGATGCGGTGGAACCGCTCGATCAGGTGCATGTCCTTGGTGTGCGGCGTGCCCGGGAAATCAAACCAGGACTTCTCGAAGAAACCGACGGTATCGACCACCAGCGTGTCGCCGTCCCAGTGAGCGCGCGAGTCTCCGTAGAAAGTCGGCTTCAGATCCTTAGGATGGGCGCTGCCATCGAGGAAGAACTGCCGGTACATGTGGGTGTTGCCTTCAAAGAGCATCAATACCAGCTTGGGAGTCGCAAAGAGCGCGGTATGATACGGAGCCGCACGCGGCGGCCCGCCCGGCAGGCAGCGTGCTTCGTAATCCTCAGCGCCGTTTCGTGCCCTGCGCTCGTCAACCACCTTCTTGGCCCAGTCCAGCATCTTCGGTCCCGCTTGCCCGCTGCCGCCGAATCCATTCCAGATGCCGGTGAGGTCGGGGTGGCCATCGGACAAACGCGGCAGGGGTCCCGCAGGTCCCTTGGCGGGTGCGCCCCGCCCGCGCCCGGTTCTCGTCGCCTCCACTGGAGAGGCGGGATCGGGCGCTTGGGCCAAAGCGCTTCCGACACTAAGACAAACTACTCCTGAGATGAGCCAAGCTCCCCTACTCTTCACGATTGTTCTCCTGCTACTGGTTGGCCTGGTTTTCGGGCGCGGATCCGCCGAACACCCGTCGCCCGTCAGGTAACGTTACGCGTTGGGCGCTCGCGTTGGTGCTGCCGTCCTTCGCCATGACACCTTCGACCGTGACCTGGTCTCCCTCTTTGAGAGAGGTCTTTCTCCAGCCCTGCTTGAGCAGCACCGGAATCGCTCCCAACTCGAAGTTCCAGTTGGTCACTTTCCCGTCGGCATCCTTCACGTCGACATAGAAGCGCGCGTGAGGGTTCAACCACTCCATCTTTGTGACAACACCCGTGATCTTCACAGGCTTATTGGAATCGTATTCGGCCGCAAATGAGTGGTGGGCCCGCACAGGAGCCACCCCGGCCAATAGGGCAAGGGCCGCCGCGCAAAGAATTACCTGTACTCTCATGTTCCTCCCTTAGGTTGAGCTTGGGAGGATGCTATCACGCGGTTTTCTGAGCGTCAAGGGGCCGGAACTGGAATGTGTCGCGGCAGATTATCCATCGATTTGCCGCCGTTTTGACGGTGGCCGGCATTGGCCTTCCCGCAACCGTATACTCGAACCAGGTATGGACGTACATCTGATCGACGGCACCTATGAGCTGTTCCGGCACTTCTATGCGGTGCCCACCGGTAAGGACGTCCATGGCCGGGAGATCGGAGCGGTTAGCGGCGTGCTCCGCTCCGTGTTGTCGATGATCGAACAAGGAGCAACCCATATCTGTGTTGCCACGGACCACGTGATCGAATCCTTTCGCAACGATCTATACGCCGGATACAAGACCAGCGAAGGCGTGGACCCGGCGCTGCTCTCCCAATTCCCGGTGCTGGAGGAAGCTTTGGAAGCGATGGGCGTGGTGGTCTGGCCCATGGTTTACTTCGAGGCCGATGATGCGCTCGCTTCCGCCGCAGCTAAAGCCGCCCGCGATGACCGCGTGCGCCAGGTCATCATATGCACGCCGGACAAAGATCTCGGCCAGTGTGTGACGGGCACGAAAGTGGTCCAGCTCGATCGCCGTCGCAAGATCGTGCGCGACGAAGCAGGGGTGGAAGCGAAGTTCGGCGTCAAGCCGGAATCGATTCCCGATTATCTCGCCGTAGTCGGCGACGCCGCGGACGGATTTCCCGGCGTGCCTGCCTGGGGTGAAAAAGCCGCTGCCGCAGCCCTATCCAGATATGGGCACTTAGAGTCCATTCCCAAGGACTGGCGCGCGTGGCAACCAGGAATCGGTAGCGCGCGGCGCCTTGCCACATCTCTGTTCGAAATGTGGGAAGACGCCTTGCTCTTCCGGACTCTCGCGACCCTTCGGCTGGATGCACCCGTGTTTGCGTTTTTGGACGAACTCCAGTGGAAGGAGCCGCGCACCGGTTTTGAAGGTCTATGCCGCGAAATGGGAGTGCCCGAGCTATTCACCCGTGCGGCATCGCTCGCCGACAGGCTTCGATCGCACACAGCGTCCGTTTAAGGCGATCCCTTTTCCAAGACCCGTTCCGCTTGTCCGCCTGCCTCGATGAATAACCGGTGCTTGCGAGAAAGCTCTTTACTGTCCTGCGCCTCCCGGGGGCGGGCCACTCGGCGGTCCGCCACCCGTGGGTGGTCCGCCGCCGGTTCCTCCGCCCACGCAGGCAGACGTGCTCGACAGGTCCAGATTGACGTTATAGTTGGCACTCGCGTAGCTCGATGTGGTGGTTATGTTGAAGGTGGTTTCTGTCCCGTCTTCCCCGCCCGTGACGCAATCGGTCGAGGTATACACGCTATCGGTCGTGTTATACGTGTCCCGTGGAGATGTGCGCTGATTGTAGGGCGAGAGGAGATAGATCTGGTCGGTGAGGCTGTCCGGAAAGAAAAACTGGGTCGTGAAGTTAGTGGTCGGCGAGGTAAATCCGCCGATGCGCACTCTGCAATGAATATGCCCCGTCCGCGACGTATACCAACCCGGATAGATCGAGAGAAAACGAACCTGTCCTTTGGCGTTTGTGACCTGGTAGCCGCGCAAGAATTTCTTTCCCGTGGTGGTCACTGTGCCATCGCCGCCGCCGGGGTTGTAAGCGGCTTCATCAGAATAAATGCCCAAGGCATTGCAATGCCAGATGTCGACGATCGCGCCCGAAATAGGAGTAATCGCCCCGCTGACCAACGAGGAAACGGTCACGGTAAAAACGAGCGGAAATCCCGGCTGCACCGAATTGTCGCTCGGATCGACCTGCAGATCCGAACGGTTTAACTGTTCGTCAACCCAGTATGGTCCCTCCGTCTCTTCGGGCGTTGCGATGTAGGTAGTAGCTGCCTTCGCCTTTCGCAGCAGCGTGCCCGCGATGCCGGCGAAGGCAAGGAGTCCTGCTCCCTTGATTAATAGTTCTCTTCGGCCCGGCATACCGAGTGGGCGGGAGAATCGGTGCAAGTTCGAGCGGCGAGCGATGACTAAAGGCCTGTTTATGATTTCGATCATCTGTTTTCTCCTTGGAATCTCGGTTTCGCAAGACGCTTTCGAGTTGACATGACGCCGATCGCCACCGATGCGGCAAGGAGCAGGAAGAACATTGAGGGCTCGGGCGTAGCAGACACCGGGTCCGCCGTGACGCTTAGCTGGTACGGGTAAACGCCCGAAGTGCCATACCAGTAGCTGCCGTCGTAACTTGCGGTATCACCGGTGAATCCGGCGCTGGAAGCGGAATTATCAGTCGTCCAGGACCAGTCGAACGAGCCAGTCGTGCCGGAGAGAACGAGCCAGTAGGTGGTGTCTGCCGACAAAGGTAGTCCCGAGGCAGTGAATACCGTGCTAGATAGGCTCGAGGTGTACGATGCCGGAGATGCGAATGTTCCCAGGAGCGACCCTGGAATGCCGCTATTGTCGGAATACACATACAGGCTCGCCACTCCCGAGGTATCCTGCTGGACCAGAAGGGTTGCGGATTCCAAAAGATAGTTATCGGCATCGGTAGTAAAATCCGCGCCGAGAAGCGTGCTTCCTGAGACCGTGTCTGAGCCAGAGGAGGTGCTGCTGAGATTGTCCGTCAAGAAGACCAATGCGCGCAGGTGAATAGCAGCCCCCACCAACAACACGAAGATCATGATGTATGCCGGACGCAGATATCGTTTCATACGTCTCCTTCCTAGAGTCGGCCGTCCGGAGCGCCCATGGAAATCGCATTCTCATCTTGTTATCACGGCAAAGTCGCCCTAACTGACCCGTGACATATACTGGCTAACGGGTGCGGTCCAAGACCTACTTCCACCTTGACATGGACGCCTTCTTCGTCTCGGTCGAGGAGTTATTCGATCCCTCTTTAAAGGGCAAGCCGGTAATCGTGGGCGGCCGCGCCAATGAGCGCGGCGTGGTGTCGGCTGCATCCTACCCGGCCCGCAAATTCGGCGTGCACTCCGCGATGCCCTTGCGCACAGCGTATAAGCTCTGTCCGCAGGCTCTCTTCGTCGATGGGCATCCGGAACGGTATCGGGAGTACTCGCACAAGGTCTATGCAGTCCTTCAGTCATTTTCACCGCTCGTGGAAATGGCATCCATCGATGAAGCCTATCTCGATATGACGGGAACGGAACGGCTCTATGGAGCGCCGCTCCGCGCGGCTCACCTGCTACACCAACGCATTCGAACCGAAACGCTCCTGAACTGCTCTATTGGCATCGCAACATCGCGTCTGGTCGCGAAGATCACTTCCGATCAGGCCAAGCCAAACGGTGTTCTGTGGGTAATTCCAGGGCAGGAGGCCTCATTTCTCGCTCCGTTGGATGTACGCAAGGTGCCGGGTATTGGGAAGGTCACGGAGAAACAACTGCATTCGCTAGGTATCCGGAAAGTAGGCGATCTGGCCAATCTGGATGAGGCGTTTCTGGCGCAGCGCTTCGGTAAGTGGGGACTGGCGATGGCGGGTAAATCGCGGGGGCTCGATGCGGGAGGCTGGTTTGACACTGACATCGGTGAGAATTCCGCGCCAAAATCGATCAGCCACGAACACACCTTCGGCGAAGACACGGCGGATCTTTCAAAGCTTGAAGCCACTCTGGCGCGTTTATCGGAAATGGTCGGCCGCCGCCTTCGCGAACATAACCTGCACGCGCGAACCATCCAGTTGAAGCTGCGCTACTCCGATTTTTCTACCATCACACGCGCGCATTCGCTTGGCCGCGCCACGCAGTTAGATACAGAGGTGTTCGACGAAGCGCGCCAACTCTTCCGGCGCAATTGGAATGCGGGAGCGGCGGTGCGTCTCCTCGGCGTTCACGTCTCGGGATTTTCCGCGAACACCGGCCAAATGGATCTCCTCGCTGAAGAGCACCATAGGCGTTGGGAACAGGCATTAGCCGCTGCCGATAAAATGCGCGAAAAGTTCGGAGAATCGGCAGTCTCGCTGGCAGCCAGCATGCGCGGAAAGTTCCGCGAGCGAACGCACGAAAACCCCGTTGGGTTGCCTGGAAAGAGGCCGAAATAAGTCCGTCCGCAACAGCGCCTTCCGCTGTTGCTACAGTAGAGGTTGCTTGCAGCCACCCTTCTGACCCACGGACTTGCCATAGCTGCTTTGGCCACAGGGGTGGGTGTAGCCGCAAGTGCTCTGGGTATTTGGCTCGCGGCCACTGGCCGGCAGAGCAGTCGCTTCCGGCGCTTATTGCTTCCCTTTAGCGCGGGCCTTCTTCTGGGCGTAGCACTCTTCGGACTGTTGCCGGAGTTGGCGCTCGAAGCGGGCTGGAAGTGGAGCCTCTCGCTGTTCGGCTTAGGGTACTTTGCGCTGGCCGCCTTCGATCGTTACATACATCCGGTGTGTCCCACCTGTTCTCACGGCCACGATCACAGTTCCTGCATGGAATCACTGCACGGTTTCGCGCAGCCGCTCGTAACCGCGGCAGCCATCCATAGCTTCCTGGATGGATGGAGCGTAGCGACGGCGCAGTCCGCCCATGTGGTGGGACTGCGGGTGACGATACCGCTGGCCGTGGCTCTGCACAAAATCCCCGAGGGGCTCGCGCTCGGTGGAGTCCTACGGGCCGCGATCCACTCCCGGCCGGCAGCATTGGGCTGGTGCGTCTTAGCGGAAGGGGCTACTCTCGCGGGCGGCGCTCTCGGGCTGGCGCTCGCGCCGCAATTGGGCACAGCCTGGATTCTGTACCCGTTAGGAATTGCCTCGGGCTGGATCTTCTATCTCGGCTATCACGCGGTTCACGAAGAGTGGAGAACGCGCGGTGCTGCTCCGGTGTTCGTCTCCATTTTGACCGGCCTTGCCGGCGGGGCCGTGATTCAGCGCGGGGCCGAAGCACTGTTCCGATAAATCGCGGGCGTGCCTATCCACCGTGCAGGCAGCGTGGCGCAGCCTGCGCCCCTCTTCAGTGCGTCATCGAATACACGACGTAGTTGATCCCGTAATGGTAGGCAAGTGTCGTCATCGCCTCCGGGTAATAGGGAGAATCCGCATATTCCCAGGCGTCTCCGACGTCTGTGTTGTAGTTGACCGCGACCATCATGCGGCCGCGCTCGTCATACATGGCACGCCAGGCCGGTAACGTACCGGGCGGCTGCCGAACAACTACCTGGCCGCCGGCGCCTCGCCAGAGATGCCGCGTCCCCGGAATAAACGTTCGATCCTTCTCTCGGATATCGTAGACCACGTGCATCACAGCATCCGTCTCGCCGATGTCGGTGATGGGTCTGTTCGGGAAGACCCGGTCCATGGTGCGCCGGAACAGATCCCAGTCCGGGTCCCAGAAGTCATCCACTACCAGATATCCGCCGCGCAGCAGATACTCACGGAGCCGCGCAATCTCCATGTCGCTGAGATCCCACCAGGCGGTCTGCGTCGCGTAAATCCAGGGGTAGTCGAACAGATGCTCGTCGGTGAGGCTCAGATGGCGCGGGTCTCCGGTTTGAACGCGCGTCAATCTCCCGACGCCCAAGGAAAAGTGATCATCGGCATCGGGCCAGTCCACCATCCACCAGCCTTGGCCTCGCGCATTGCGCGATGAAAATCCGAACCCCCGCCGGTATTCGGGCAAATCGGCGTATTCGACGCGAATGAAATGAAATTCGCCGCCCAAAGGAAAGCTGGGGCGCGGCGCTTCTTCTTCAACGTCTCGA
>JAFAWA010000143.1 GCA_019242155.1 Terriglobia bacterium
CCGTCCCTCTACCAGCTCAACATTGTGCTCGACCCCAGCACGCCAACTGGCAACGCCGTGCCCGTCATCATTCAAATGAACGGGCTGCAAAGCCGGCCCGACCTGATGATCGCCGTGACTGATTAGCGCTTACACGGCGCATCTTGAAGCTTGCCAATAAACAAGTTTCGGCGAACTGTTGGACTTGTGATCACTTGATTGGCACTGCTGCCGCATTTGGCTTGTCCCACTCTACTGTTCGGCGTGAAGCCGTGGGATCCGTTTGTCTTCTCCTCGGTGCCGGTTGTGCTCACGCTCGTCGCTCTGATTGGGCGCGCAGCAACAGTCGAGCCCCTCGCAGCCCTTCGCTACGAATAGCTCAGCGAACCAGGTTCTGATCCGTTTGGTGGGCTGGTTGCCAGCGGCTCCAAGGGATCACTCCTAGTTCGGGTTGCGGAGCGTCGGGCAGCATTGAAAGAAACTCGAGCAGATTTCCATCCGGATCGCGGAAATAGAGCGATGCGGCAGGCATCCATGCCAGAACTACAGGCTCATCGGTCGGCTGTTCTTCGAAATCTAGCGGGACAGCATGGGCAGCGCGAAGGCGCGCGGGCGCGTTCATCAGATCCTTCAGATCTACCCGAAAGGCGAGATGAAGACTTAGCCTTTGAGGGCCCGTGCCAACCTCCCATAAGCCAAGCATCGAGTTGCCGCGGCCGCCGATCCAGTAGAAGGCAACTCGCCGGTTCCAAAACACCTCCGCAAGTTCGAGCCCCAAAGTTTCACCAAAGAAAGTCATTGAACGTTGCAGATCTACGACTGTCAGATGAGTTTCGAAGAGATCGCGAATCGGTATCATATCGACCCTGTACATTGATGCGCAGTGCAGTGTGGGAGTCGCACCCTTCAAATCGAGCGTTTGCTTCCGACGGCGATGCACTAGAAATAGAGTGGGGCTGACCGGCTCGGCAGGTCTTGGTAACTGGGATTACCTCTACAATCAAGCGAACGAAGGCGGCGTAAAGTTCATCTCTCTTCTGTGGAACGGAAACGGCACCCATCTCAGGTTGCGTACAACAGTCCTGCGGTTGAGGCCTTCTGCCGACTCTTCGATGGTAAGTGGGATCTATAAGGCCACCCTAACGGATTTTGGCGGAAACATCATTTACAAAGTCACAGGTACACTAACCGGTACGCCGCTGCGGGTCGACATCGAGGATGAACACCTCCATTGAAACTACCGTTTATCGCTCACTCAATCTTTTCCGCGAATGGCTCGGCTCGGACTCCATTTGCTCGCGGAGAATCTGGTTGATGCGTGTGAGGTGACCTTCACCTTTCGACTTGAGCCACTCCAGCACATCATTGTCGATTCGAAACGAAATCTGAGTTTTGAGCGGACGGTAGAACTTCCCAATTTTGGCGCCCTCCCAAAACCCTGGCGGCTTCACGGGCGCATCCGGGTCTAAGTTGTCTTGGCTTTTATCCCGCGCATCGTACAGTGCTCGGGTTCTGTCACTAATTTTCAGCCGCTTAGGAGAATTGGCCCTCGTAGATGCTTTCCTCATACTGATTGGCCTTTCTTGCGGAAATGAGGCGGATGATTTCGGTGCCCTCTCCGACCCGTTCCACGAATATGACCAACAGGAGCATCAACTTCTGACGGAGGAGTCCGGATAACGAGAGGATAAGAAGTCAAGTGATATGACGCGGGGTAAAAGCCGGACAGTTTGAGCCGTCCGGCGGCCGAATTAACTCAGTTCGCGGTCCGCATCAGATCCATGTAGTTTCACCAACTTGTTGTAGAGTCCCAAAATTAAGAAGGTTGGTGCCCAGTGCCCGATGAAATTGGCTTTCTTTTCGTCGCCCATAGCAAACATCACGAGGGACGCACCAATAGAGCCGAGCGCCGCCCAGAGAAATGTATCGGACGGTAATTTGGAAGTCTGCTGCTCGATAGTACGCGCGACTGGTCCCTCGCGCTGGAGGGCAGTTGGTGCAGTTTTTTGCTCGCGATCGAGAATATCTTTCATTGTCAAGCTCCTTAAGGATAACGATATTCAAACTGTTCTGAAGGGTGCAAGCACACGGCCCTTGTTACAAAAGACCTGTTTCGGGGAATAATCGTTAGCCCTGTTTCGACCATTTCCGCGCCAGGGGTGGCTGCCGATTCTCTACTGTGATCCCGACATAACCAACCGATGCTGCTGAAAAACTCGACCGAGCGCCAATACTGGCCGCTTTCACGAGTCGAGCCAGTGTCCAGCACTTTCCACTTTGCACTCACTAGAGCACCATTGTGGAACCTAATCAGAAAACACGGTCGCATCCGCACGGTTCAAATGCCGGCATGGGTAAGGCAGTGATTCGATGTTTGGACCACGGCCGCGGGGATCGAACAGTAACCCGCATTCCCTTGGCTGCGCGTCCGTAAGTATGCCGGCATTTGTCGGAATTCGCGAACTGGGACCGCGTGACCTCCGCCGCACATGCGCGAACTTTGTCGAGAGGGGGCGGGGAAATCGCCGAGGTTGATCGTCGTCCGTGGCTGTCTTCTACTTCGACAAAGCGTGCGGCCTTGGGGGGCGGAGGCCGTCGAAGACGATATCGATATAGTTAGGCATGCCCGTTCCCTCCCTTGCGGAGCGAGTCGATGAAGGCCTGCAGCTTTAGCTCGGTAGCAACCTGCGCACCAGCCAACTGATCCATCCGGCCCGCGAGTTGATCAACCGTTTTTTGCAAAGCTAGTTGCGTGGTGGCGAGTTCCTGCATAATCTCGGCGATATCTTCGACCTTTTTTTCAAGGCGCAGTACGATTCCATTGCTCACGGTCAACGAATTGGAAGAATCTTTCTGGGCGAGGGCGATCAGCTCTACGTTGTGGGTCAATGCTTCGAGGCGTTCGTCTATGGTCATTGGCGTAGCCTCGCTTTCTTCCACTTGGCTTCTGCAGCCTTACGTGCGATAGCAGCCCTTTTTTCCTTTGTCAGTTTTTTGGCGCGGGCATGGCCTCCCTTGGCACCGCCCTTCTTCCCGATATCCGACATCTCTCCAGGTGCTGCCAACGCAGCCCTGCGCTTACCAAGTTCACAGCGGCGCGAAGCTTCGTCAACCCAGCATGCTTGAGGGGCACTGTTGGCCGACAACTGGATTCCAGAAACCCGAAACCGCCTCGCGCAACGGCGCGCGAAAAAGCCTGATACCAAGGCCGGCCAGATCTGGGCCTCTGGCCTGAAATCCGGGCGGCACTCGGCGATGGGCAAAGCTTTCGATCCATCTGCGACTGGTTGGCTGAGGACGCCGGCATCACGGTTTCTATCCCCGGCCTTCGGAGTTACGTCAGCCGCAGCCGCCGGAAAGAATCGGTGTTGCGGAACGATGGTGATTCTGTCTGCGACGTCACTTCCCAGTTCTTTGCGATAGAGCCTCGCCATAGATCACTGCAAGGGCTCATTTAGGATCGCGCTCAGCCCACCCACGGATGAGCGACAGGCGCGCGTCAACCCGTTCGGCACCTACATCACGCAGGCCAGCTTCCAAGGTTTTGTCCGAAGCATTCACACATCAAGGAGTCATTATGCGAAGACCGATTCTTGCAGCCGCCCTCGTTGTGGGTGGCTGTGCACCACTCGTGTCTGATCCCACAGCCGCCGTTTACCTTACAATGCCGCTATTGAGCCTCAAGCGGACCCGGATCAGCGCGCCGGTAATTTAAACACCCACAGCGTCGTGCCGCCCGCTGGATTGTCGATCTCGGGGGTCAATCGGGACGAGGCGGCGCTTAGGAAACCGCCACCCGCTACCACCGCGACATATTGCTCGCCTTTGACACTGTAGGTCACAGGCGACGAATTGGGGGCCGCATTGAGCTGAGTCTGCCAAAGAAGCTTGCCGGTGGCTGCGTCATAGGCGCTGAAGAAGCGGTCCAGTGCCCCTACGAAGACAAGGCCGCCTCCCGTCGCCAGCAAGGAACTGACCAACGGCGCACGTTGGCGATGAATCCATAACACCTTGCCGGTCGCCAGATTGATCGCTTCGATGCGGCCGAATTTACCGTCGCCGTCCGGGCGTGGGCGAACGGCAAAATGAATATCGTCGCCGCCAGCCGCAATCTGGGCCGCGTTGCGCGGCGTCCAGCTATAGTCGGTGCAATCCTCTACCAACGGAACATAAAGGATATAGCTGGCGGGATCGAAGGCCGTGGTCAGCCAGTTTCGAGCACCGTTGGCATCGGGACACAGCAGCTTGGTCTTACCCGGCTCGGGTTCCAATGCCGGATTGGTGGTTTTCTCTCCGGTCCCTGGATCAATCGCGGTCACGATGTTCTGCAGGCCTAGGTCGCGCGAAAAGACATGTTTGCCGGTGCTACGGTCCATAGCGTCGAAGATGGCTGTCTTGCCGCCGGTAACCACCAACTCGGTCGGCTTGCCGTTCACGGGCAGCGTGAGCAGCGACTGCTCAAAGACCCAGTCCAGGTCCCACACGTCGCGCTTCATGTGCTGAGAATGCCAAACCAGTTTTCCTGTGTCCGGATCCAGCGCAAGAGTTGAATCCGTATAGAGCGCGTCTCTCGATTCGCCCACGCGCGGCTGGGGCAGCATCAGCGTGCCGATGTCATACGTGTTGCCCGTGCCAAAGTAGACCAGGTTCCGCACGGGATCGTAGCTGCCCGATGTCCAGACGCCACCACCGAAGCGCTGTTCAAAAGGCGCGCCGTTCCAACTATCGCCGCGTGGCTCGCCGGGTTTGGCGACGGTATTGAACCGCCATGCTTCTTTGCCGGTTTCCGCGTCCAGCGCGACAATGAAGTTGCCGCCGCCGGTATTGATGCCGAGGCTCGTACCAATGATCACCTTGCCTTTCGCGACCACCGGGCCCCCGGTCATATTAAACGGAGTTCTGCCCTTCTCATCAGCATGCATCACCGCTTCATCCCAGACCAACTTGCCGCTCTTTGTGTCTAGCGCTATCACATGTCCGTCCGGCGTGGGCGCATACAGCCGGTCACCAAAAATGGCCATGTTCTTCATCCGGGACTGTTGGCTGTTCCGCAGCCCTTCCGGAAGTGACCGAGTATACTGCCACAGCACTTCGCCTGTGGCACCGTTCAGCGCCTGGATACTGGCCCCGCTCTCCACAAACAGAATTCCGTCGTGCACCAGGGGCGTGGTCTCGTTACCGCTGACTGGGAGGGCGATGGTCCAGGCGATGCCGAGATCATGGACGTTGGCGGTACTAATTTTCTTGAGCGGGCTGAATGCGAGGTTTTGATAGCTGCCTCGCCATACCAGCCAATCGCCATTTGGAGGCTGCTCCAGCATCCCTTCAGTCACCGGCGTCAGGTGTGCAAGCACGTTCTGATGGGCCGCCATCACGGACTGGTAGGTCGCATCCTTATTGGTAGTGCGGGCGGTAATTTCGGACTGCGCCCGCGCAGGCGTAAACTCCTTATCTCCGGCAACAACGCCGTTGGCCTGAAGAATATAAGCTTCCACATCGCCGTAAGCGCGGTCGTTTAACCCAGCCGAACCAGCCGGCGGCATCTTCGTCGCGATGTAAGTGAACAGAGCATTCGCCGACTGGCTCCCCCAATGCATCCTAAAAGCGGAGCCGCGAAGCGGCGGGCCAAACGCTCCATCGTCGAGATTGGCGCCATGGCAACTGCTGCAATTGCTGTCATAGACCGCTTTGCCTCTGCTTGCCTGTTCCGCGGTGAGACTAACTTCCGGTTTTGCTGCAAAAAAGTTCGGCTCCTGCGCCAGGACGCCGAACCCAGTCAAACACAAAACCGCACCACTCAAAAGCACAAACTTGCATAATGGACTTCGCCAGCTCATCATCGTCCTCCAACTTGCTCTACCGCTTCCCATTTCTCATGCCAAGTGTTCCGCCCGCTCAACGCTTGCGGGGCGTCGCGTAAACCTCGATCCACGAGACGTTGGAGCATCCGGCAGTACCGTGTCCGCCGCCGGGCATGAGATCGACGTAACCGATCTCGTCCACGCGACTCAGGTCAGGGTCATTGACTTCCAGCTTTACGACGACCCTCTCCGGATCGAGCTCGAACCAGCGCTGATCGTCGAACGTCACCTCGGACACCACGAAATCGCCCGTGAAGCCCTCCGATCCCGCCATCCGCCTCTGTGGGCTCTGGAACGTCTGGCTGCCGACGAGCAGTTTGCCGTCGGCGAGCTTCACAACCGGATGCAGCACGTGCAGATTCTCCGTGCGCGTTCTCCAGCGCATCCTCGTTAGGCCCGTCAGATCGAGGTAGGCGTTCTTGTACCTCAGCGTCAGTGCCACGGGCGAGGTCGTGAAGCCGTTCCAGAGGTCGGGGACGCCATTGTGCTCGGTAGCTTGTATGTTGCGCGCGTCCGTGCCGTAAAGCCGCAGTTCCAAGTCCGGGTTGGTCACGGCCTGCTGCGTGACGCGGCGATTCTCGTCATTCAGCGGACCCGTATGGGGGGGCTGCTGCCAGACCTCGCGGAACAACAGAGGCGGCGTCACCGCCTGATGTTCCAAAGAACCGGGCGTTAGGGCGCCTGATTGCGCGAGAGCGTTACTCCCGCCGCACGGGGTCAGGGCGAGCGCGATAGCCCACGCACGGGTACAGAAGAACTTACGGGTGCTGAAGAAAATGGTGATCACGGTGGCCGCCTCTGCGACGTTTATGCTATCACCGGCGGCCGCCGCGTTGATCTACTCCCTGCGCCTGGCCTCACAGGTTAATGCCGGAAGTGGACTTACGTCCACTTGGACGAAAGTCGCGGATACACCGAAGTGGCTCCGAGCGCGATAGATCATGGGACGGCGCTCCCTGGCTCCTTGCAGATTTACGCCTGGGAAGCGGCATCGGTCTTGGCCCGGCGATATCGATCTCGCTCCCGACGCCATGTACCATCAGATCGCGTCAGAAACGGACCGGCAACGCCAGGCATCGTAACGGATCGCCACTACTCGCCGCAGCCGACTTGCCGTTTCTAAAGCGCGGCACCTACGGTAAAGGCGCGCGGCAGCTGTTTACGCCGGAAACCGGCTGCTCGGCAACACGCAGATCGGCTCGGGCAAGGCGATTGCTGGGGGCGGCCGATTACCTGCAGATCCGCAGTAAGCGATTCCGGGTTTGGAATGAGGTCACCCGGGCTTCTGCTTTGGCCTGATCTACGACATGCGCGAGTAGCACTGCATTCAAGCAAAGAGCGTCCGGACTTCCTTCACTCGCTAATGTGACAATGCCGCTTTGGCAGCAGCCAGATCGCGGGTGCGGCTCAGATACGATTCCACCGCCCCGCCCCGCTCATCAACAGCTCGGTACAAGAACATCCAGCCCCCTCGCACCTTTACGTACGTCTCGTCGGCACGCCAGGAACGGCCTACAGGCTGTTGGAAGAGAAGCCAACGCTTAGCGAACACCTCGGCATATCCCACCACCCAGCGCAGAATAGTGCAGGGCGCTACGACTACACCAAGCTCCCATGCAACCTCGGCCATGTCGCGATAGCTCAAATCTTAGATACTAGCGAACACACCGAATAATTACGTTGTCGCTAAAGCGGCGGCGGTTGAACAATGGATTGCGAATAAGCTGTCGGCGCATGCGCCTATTGTCAATACAACCTCATTCGTTAATGCAACAAAACCCTCTTAGGGCTGAAAACACCGCAGAGACAAAACGCCAGAGGACCACGGCCCGCGGCCCCAGCGCGAAATATGGGCCGTATTTCAATTCTCCCGATCAAGAAGTCCTGCGCGGGTTGGATCAATACTTATTGATTCCTTGAATCGCCCAACCCGAACGGGTGCGGCTCAGGCTTACTCGCACCCGTTCGCTGACGGCAGGCGGCCTCTGTCCGTCACGCGCCACCAGGTTTAAGGTGCGGGTGCAGTCCACCGACGCCGAGTCGCCGCTTACTACAGGGCTCGCGAGCGGCCGCAGTTGAAACGTGATCGTCCTGGCAATCCGGAACTGCTCTCGAATGATGGCCGACGTGTTACCGGGCATGGGGTTCCAAATCGTCTCCAGCCCTGTGAGGTCTTTGCGGTTATAGGCCGCCTCAAACTCGCTCAGGGTTTGGGCGATGCTCTGCTCGTCGGCCCCCTTGCGGGTTAACTGGTCTTCGGCCGCCTTGCGGTTCGACTGTTCTTTTTCTTTCTCTTTCTCCTCGAGCTCCTTCGAACGCTGCACGGCCAATGCGTCGGCCGCCTCCTGCTTCTCAATAGCTGCGATTAAGCCGCGGGCTTCGGAGGCGTGTGAACCGGTGCCGTAGCGGGAGAGAAAATCTTGCAGCGCGGCTTTTTTAGATTTATCCGTACTGTTCCAGGCGGCCTGCTCGGCTGCGCGCGCGGTGTTTGCCTGCTGTTGCTGGCGCAATTGCCCCGCGCGGGCCCGGGCCTCTTCTACGTGCCCCCCGCCGGGATGCCTGCGAATGAAATCTTCCAACTGGTCGATACTCTCGGTGGCCGCGATCCGCTCCCAGTCTTGCGCTTCGAGTTGCGCAGGATCAGGAGGCCGGACGATCCTTGACATGGCCAACTGGCCGCGATCCGGACTCACAGTCGTTTCGGGGTTGAACCGCGCATTGAAACGGGCAGACGTATAGCCGTCCTTGGTCAGTTCCACTACATGGTTTCCGGGCTCAATTTCCTTCCGAATTACGCCCCTGGCGTCGGTCTCCCCGATAAGCCTCCCGTCGAGCCTCACTTGGGCGCCGGGCAAAGCGCCGGCGATTTCGAGCATCGGCGGCACCAGTGTAAGCGCCACGGTAACGCGCTTCTCTTCACCCTTTCGGATGTCCACTGTTTCCGCGGGAGGGGAGCGATACCCATCCTTCTCGACACGAATGGAATACGATCCCACAGCCACAGGAATCCGGACAAAGCCACGTTCGGTCGGGCGCTGGTACAGCCGGTTGTTTAAGTAGACCCTAGCCTTATCCTGGCCGGTGTCGACGACCAGAGTTCCCACGTTGCGGTCGAGCGTTAGAAATACCGTCAGGGCAGGATTGGGATGGACGTCGATCACCAGAGAACGGCCATTCATCGTGAGCTGATGCGTTCCCGCAGCCATCCTGGGCAACTGCGCGACTTGGCCCGCAGGGACGGTTACAGACTCTCCGGCCGCGCCGTCCACGGCGACATTTTGGATATCGCAATTGCAGGCAATATTGCCGGCCTGGCCGATATTGCCGACCACCAGCGCTTGAACGTCACGGGG
>JAFAWA010000179.1 GCA_019242155.1 Terriglobia bacterium
GACGGTGTGCGAGTGGGAGGAGGGGCGGGTAGAGATCCGCTACCAGGGGAAGGCGCGGGCACATCGGGAGATCGCGCCGCCCCAGATGGAGCCGGTCAAGATGAGAGTGAACGAGCCACGCAGGCCACAGCATTGGAAACCGGCGGCCGATCATCCGTGGCGGAGGCCGGCGATGCTGCGAGCCACTGCCTCCGCTACGCCCTAAACGCTCGGCCTAAACGGCCTCGCAGGGCTACGCTCCGGCAGCGGCCCGCAGCATGGGAGAGACTAGTTACGATGAAATAAAGGGGACACTTCTAACGAGGTAAACCAGGGGACATTTTTAAAGTGGGTTGACAATAGCCCCAACGAGTGGTTGACCATGTTTTCCCGTTGATATAGACTTGCTCGGCATACTGGGGTTTCTTAATCATCTGAAGACAACGGAGGTGACGACCATGCGTTGCTTGAAAGTCAGCTTCAGCTTATGCGCGTTTGCTTTGCTTTCGTTTGCGCAAAGCGATCGCGGAACCATTACGGGGACCATTTCCGACCCTGCGGGCGCTATCATCGCGAGCGCAGGAGTAGAAGCTAAAAATGCCGCGACCGGCGCCTCTTACCAGGCGGGCAGTTCCAACACCGGGAATTACACCCTCGCTCAACTTCCAGCCGGCACCTATGATCTCTCGGTGGTTGTGCCGGGATTCAAGAAATACGTGCGTCCAGGCATTCTCGTCGAGGTCGCGTCGACGGTGCGCGTGGATGCCGTACTCGAGGTAGGTTCGGCAACAGAATCAGTCACCGTACAGGGGGAGGCTCCGCTGCTCAAAACCGAAAGCGGCGAAGTGAGCTACAACATCGCAACCAATACTCTGGACGATCTGCCGATCCTGACCTTGAGCGGCGCACCCTATGCGTACGGAAACAACAGCGGGCTGGGCAATATCCGCAACCCCCTCGCTTCTGTGGAACTGCTGCCGGGCGCGCATTTCGCCAGTGACAACACGCTCCGTATAAACGGAATGCCGTCCAGTTCGCAAACCATCAACATTGAAGGCCAGGACGCGACCAACGGCGTCTCGCGTATGTCTACGCAGGTGAACCAGGCGGGCGCCGAGGCCATTCAGGAAGTTGCGATCCAAACCAGCAATTATGCGGCTGAATACGGCCAGGCGGGCGGCGGCTATTTCAACTACACGATGAAGTCGGGAACCAACCAACTTCACGGCAGCGGTTACGACTACTTCGTCAATGAGATTCTCAATGCGGGTACGCCGTTTACCGATGCAGGCGCGAACAATCCGGCAAAGGAAGGGCAGCACGTCCGGAATCCGATTCGCCAGAATGATTTCGGCTTCACACTCGGCGGCCCGGTCGTTCTTCCAAAGATTTATAACGGCCACGATAAGACATTCTTCTTCTTCAGCTTCGAACAGTTTCGCCAGACCAATTCCACGTCCAATACGATCGCGATCGTGCCCACCGCGGCACAGCGCAATGGCGACTTCAGCGCAGCCTTGAGTCCGTCCACTCCTTGCGGCGGTCCCGACCCGCTGGGGCAGCCGGTTTGCCTCAACGAGGTTTTCGACCCGCAAACGCAAACTACGGTGAACGGCTCTCCCGTGCGGACCCCATTTGCGAACAATGTGATTCCGCTTAGCCGGATCGATCCCACGGCGGCCATTATTCAGAATATGATTCCGCTGCCCAACACTCCGGGACTATTCAACTACACCGCGCCGGGTTATTCGGATTTTCGTCACACCACGATTCCGTCGATCAAAATCGATCAGTTGATCAGCGCGAAGATGAAGCTCTCCGGATACTATTCAGCTACCAAGACGTACTCGCCCCAGACGAATGGCTTTCCGCAACCGTTCACCATCCTGCAGCCGCAGGATGCTCTGGCGCAAACGATTCGCATTAACGCTGACGAGACGCTTACGCCTACGCTCCTGCTGCACCTGGGAGCGGGGTTAATGCATCTCTCTAACGGCACGCAGACGCCGCCGTATGATCAGGCAGCGAACAATCTGTTTCCGCAAGGGGTTCCCTTTTACGCCAAAAACTTTCCGTATTTGACGGGAATGGTGAGCACGCTCGGCGGCGGTTGGAGCGGCGGCGGCGGATACCCGGTGAACTATACGGGTTCCGGCTGGACGAATACGCCGTCATTATATGACATCAAGCCGACATTCAACGCCAGCGTGACGTGGGTCAAGGGAAACCACACATTCAAGCTAGGCGCCACCGCGCTGTTTGAAGGTCTGCCGAGTGTGACTACCAGCAGGGCCCAAGGCGAATTCACCTTCGCGGCACAACAGACCGCCGATCCGTGGCAGTTCGGGCAGCCCTTTTCGAACACAGCAAGCAGCGGCTTCGGTTATGCCAGCTTCTTCTTGGGCAGCGCCAATCAACTCGCCGTGGGCCAGATCGCCGATTCGCGCCTGGGCATGCACGCCTACGCGCTTTACCTGCAGGACAGTTGGAAGGTCACACGCAAGCTGACTTTGGAATACGGGCTCCGCTGGGATTACGCGATTCTGTGGAAGGAAGAGCACGGCCGTATGCAGAGCGCTGCGTTCGGCTTGCCTAATACTGAAATCGGGGGGCGGTTAGGCACGGTCGAGTACGAGGCCACCTGCCACTGCAGCTTCGCCGACGCGTACCCGTTCTCAATTGGACCGCATCTGGGAGTGGCCTACCAGATCACACCCAAAACCGTTTTCCGCGCGGGCGGCGCTATTTCTTATGGAGCGCAATCCGATAACGCGGGGCTGAACGCCAGCGTCGGCGATTTCTATCCCATAGGGTCTCCGGCGTACGGCGCACCGGCCGCCATTTTGAAGAATGGAAATCCGTACGGCCCGGGAAATCCGTTCGGAAATCCGCCCATTGTCTGGCCGAATTTCAATCCGCTCTATCCTGTGCCCGCCGCGCCGGGTGTAATTCCGCCATCGTCGCCGTTCATTTCGATTGCTCGAAATGCCGGCCGCCTGCCGCGCATTTTTCAGTGGAGCATCGGGTTCCAACGGGAAATCGTCCCCAACCTCGTCGTCGACGCCGCATACGTCGGCAACCGGGGCGCCTGGTGGACTGCGCCGCTGCTTGCCGGGTTGAACTACAACGCGCTTACGCCCGAAGGCTTGGCCGCGGAAGGGATCAACATCCAAAGCCCCTCGGACGCGCAGTTGCTGAATACGCCCATTAACTCACCGGCTGTGCTCGCGCGTTTCCCCTGGCTTGCGAATCCAAACAACGTGTATCCGGGATTTCCGGCCACGCAACCCCTGAAGCAGGCGCTGCGGCCCTATCCGCAGTGGAACGGCGTTCCGCCTTTCCTCGGACCGCCCATGGGCGACACCTGGTACGACTCGTTACAGGTGAAGGTGACCAAGAGATTCAGCCGTGGCTTGAGTATGCAGTCGGCATTCACGTGGGAGAAAGAACTCACCAATGGCCTGAACTCTAACACCTCCTACATCACGCCGGACCCACCGATCATCAACGATGTTTTCAATCTGGGTCTCGACAAACAGATCTCCGGATTCAGTCTTCCGTTCATGTTGATCGTCTCGTTCAACTACACAACGCCGCATGTGGAATTCAACGGGACTGGAGGGAAGGCGCTCTCTTGGCTGCTGCGCGACTGGACCTACAGCGGAGTCCTGCGATACCAAAGCGGTCAGTTGATAGCCAGTCCGCCGTCTGCAAATAACCTGCTGGACAACCTCGCCCGCGGACCGGCCAATAATCCGGCGCTCTGGGGCGGCGGCTACACGCTGATGGACCGCGTCCCCGGCCAGCCGCTGTTTGCCTCCGGCATCGACCCGAACTGCCATTGCTTCGATCCGACCCGGCAACTCGTCCTGAACCCCAACGCCTGGGTAGAGCCGCCGTTCGGCACCTTCGGCACCGCAGCGCCTTACTACAACGACTATCGATGGCAGCGGCAACCGGCCGAGAGCAT
This sequence comes from Terriglobia bacterium, assembly GCA_019242155.1. GTDB lineage: Bacteria > Acidobacteriota > Terriglobia > Bryobacterales > Bryobacteraceae > PSRJ01. The sequence continues at coordinate 3,950 of JAFAWA010000179.1, forward strand.
GGCGTTCGGGCGAGTCTTCCGCATTCGGGAACGATTCTCGCTCAATGTCCGCGCGGAATTCCAAAACATTTTCAACCGCATGGCTTATTCCACTCCGGCTGTGGGAGCCGGTTTCGGCATAACGACCACAACGACCACGACACCCGTTTCCTACAACAACCCTGGCGGTGCTTTGTCATCCGGGTACGGCTTCGTTAACACCTTCAACGGGCAAGGCACCACCCCGCGATCCGGCCAATTGATCGCGCGGTTTACGTTCTGACATTCACGAAGGCCGCGGCGGCTCCGCCGGACCAAGAGGGTCCGGCGGCCACCATTGTCCCGTCTCCGTTGTATACTCCTCGGTAACGGAGGGGATCTGATGCGGTATTGGAAGCGTTTTCTCTTAATCGCGTGTGCCGCCGGCCTTTTGACCGCGGCCTATGAACGCACACAGACGGCGAGTATGTTAACGGACTCCGCGAAAGCATACCTCGCCGCTCTCAAACCGTCGCAACGGACCCAAACCACAGTTCCGCTCGATAGTGAAGAGCGCATGAATTGGCACTACACGCCGGTGCCGCGCAAGGGCCTCGCTCTTCGCGAGATGAACCCGGAACAAAGGCACCTGGCCGAGGCGCTGCTGTCGGCGGGCCTCTCAGCACAAGGCGTGATCAAGGCGCACACCATCATGAGCCTCGATCAAGTCTTGAAGGATCTGGAGTTGGACAAAGGACCGGAACGCGACCCCGACAAGTATTTCGTGACGATCTTCGGCGAGCCTTCGCAACATGGAAACTGGGGCTTTCGATTCGAAGGCCATCATTTGAGCTTGAACTACACCGTAGTCGACGGTAGTCTTGCCTCAAGCCCGAGTTTCTTCGGAGCGAACCCGGCCGAGGTGAAAAACGGTCCGCGGGCGGGCCTTCGTACTTTGATGCGCGAAGAGGATCTGGCGCTCGATCTGGTGCAATCGCTAACGGAAGAGCAGCGTGCCATAGCGGTGGTAGATAAGACCGCGCCCAAAGACATGATCACCGCAGAATCGCGCAGAGCGGCGCTCAGCGGTCAGCCTAACGGCCTGCCCTATTCGAAAATGACGCCCAAACAGAGAGAGGCTTTGAGCCAGCTAGTGGCCGAATACGCCAACAACTTTCCCGCGCCCATCGCTGATATGCGCATGGACCAGTTTCGGAAGAATCAGTCGAACCTATATTTCGCTTGGGCCGGCGGGATCAAGCGCGGTGAGCCCCAATACTATCGCGTACAGACCCCCGCGTTCCTTATCGAATTCGATAAGACGCAGGATAATGCCAATCACATCCACAGCGTATGGCGCGACTTTACCAACGACTGGGGCGGTGATTTGCTGGCGGCGCACTACCAGGCCGCGCATCGGTAACGCGCGGTGCATTGCTCGCGGGCTACCGGGACCCGCCCGGATTAATGCGGTCCAGCTTCAGGAGCGCGTCCGCGATCTGGTTCACGGCGTGCTCCTCGTCACGGCGGCTGGCTTCGCTGCGCGGGAGCGACGAGAGCTCCAAATGGATCAACTCGTGCACAACCGTGAACTCCATGTCCTCCAGCATTTCGCGAAAAGGTAACTTGTAATCGGCAGCGTGCAAAACGCGGATGATGGCGCTCTTCTTGTCCGAGTCCCAATGGATGTTGCCGAGCGTTTTCGGCTTCAGATCCTCCGGATGCGCCATGATGACCGAAATCTTCCAACTCTGAAGGCTCAGGCGCTGCTGCCAAACCGCGAGCCGCTCGGTCACGTATGTTTCGACTACTCCATTGCGCTCTTGAGAGGTCGATTGTAGTGGGATGTCTTGCGCCGGAAGCAGTCCGCTTGCGGGCGCCAACAGGAGAAGCAAACTGAACGTGGGGCCGAAAACCCCGGGGTAGATCCGCCCGGACATGTATGATACAATACCACGAACAAGTGAAGATACGCACGTCCGTATTCCATCAAAAATTTTTCTGAGATCGATGCCCCAAACCTGTGGGTTTTGCGACATCGCTGCCGGCCGGCTCGAAGCCAGTGTGGTGCTGGACGAGGCTCATGCGCTGGCGTTCCTCGACCACCGTCCGTTATTTCCGGGTCACTGCCTTCTAATCCCAAGAGTGCATGTGGAGACGCTCACCGACCTACCGCACGACGCTGTTGGACCGTTCTTCGAATCGGCGCAATTGCTGGCCAAAGCCGTGGAAGAAGGGTTAGAGGCGGATGGATCATTTGTCGCCATCAACAACCGCGTGAGTCAGAGCGTGCCCCACCTGCATGTTCACATAGTGCCGCGGCGGAACAAAGACGGGTTGAAAGGGTTCTTCTGGCCGCGCCGCAAATACGCAAGCGCCTCCGAGATGGAAGCAGCGCGATTGGCCGTCGAGCGGGCAGTAGAGCGCGCGCGGACAGCGGATCGGCTTAGGACCCCGCGTTCGCCTGGTGAGAAGTAGCTGCTGGGCTCAGGACTGTGCCGCTCCAGGAGGCCACTGCGGGACTTCGATACCGAACTGCCGGGCGTACTCGGCGTTCAGCCGCTGCCACCCGGCGAATTTCATCGCATCCGCACCGGCGATGCGGCTGATGGGAGTTCCACTGAGAAGGTGATCCAGGACATCGAAGCAAATATGCCAACCGGCGGCACCCATGGAAATGAACCGCCGATCAATTTTGTGCCATAGTGTCAGGCGCGTACCGCCGGCAGAAGGTTCGAGTTCCCAGCGCAGATCACCGTACTCGAGCGCTTTGGGAGCGTCGGCTTGCGTCACACGCGTTTCGAGCGGCTTTGGCGTTCCTGTCCAAGTGAGGTTCACCGTGCCGGTGGTGCCGAGGCTTGCGTCCGTCTCGAACGGTGCCCACTGGCGCAGTTGCGCCGGGTCGGTTAGCGCCTGCCAGACCTTTTCCGGCGGGTGGCGAAGTTCTCTAACAAGGATGAGCGTCCACTTTTCTCCGTCCTTGTGCACCTTTGCCCCATTGGCAGGACCGGGTATGTATTGATCGCGCTCGCTCATCCTATCCTTCTCGTCTATTGAGGATCTCCCCCTCGTTTCTCTATCTTAAAATCAACGTATGGGCTCCGCGAAACCGCACAAGCTTCTGGCTGTGGGCGCGCGCGCGTCGGACTTCCGCCTGCCCCGGCTTGATGGTCAAGAAACGACGCTACGCGAAATTACAGAGAGTGGGCCGGCCCTGCTGGCGTTCTTCAAGGTGAGTTGCCCGGTTTGCCAGATGACGCTTCCCTATCTCGACCGAATCCAGTCTCCCGGCCGCCTGCCGGTTTATGCCGTCTCTCAAAACAATGCGGAAGATACGCGTGAGTTCCATCGCCGTTTCGGCGTAAATCTACCGACCCTCCTGGACTCGGAAAAGGCCGGCTTCCCGGTCAGCAACACGTTCGGCATTTCGATGGTCCCTACCATGTTCCTGGTGGAAACGGATGGCTCGATATCGCGTGTAAGCGAAGGCTGGCGGAAGAGCGACATAGAAAAATTGGGCGCGCTGGCGGGGATCAATCCGTTCCAGGGCGGCGGCTCCGTTCCGGAATGGAAAGCCGGTTGAGGCGCCCGCAACTAGGGTCCGGTCCGGACTCACGATAAGATAAAGAGTAGATCCAATGCCAGACGATAAAAAAGTCAGTGTTCTGGGTGCGGCGGCCGCAATCGTGAAGGGAATGGGCGTCACTTTAAAGGAGATGATGTCTCCCACCGTGACCGAGTTTTACCCGGAAGAGCCGCCGAAGTTCGAGGAGCGCTACCGCGGTGTTCACGTGTTGCAGCGCGACGAAAACGGGATGGAGAAGTGCGTGGCCTGCTTTCTATGCGCCGCCGCTTGCCCCGCCAACTGCATTTACATCGAAGCCGCCGAGAACACGGACAAGGTTCGCATTTCGGGCGGCGAGCGGTACGCGAACGTTTATAACATAGACTACAATCGCTGCATCTTCTGCGGCTATTGCGTGGAGGCGTGCCCTACCGACGCCATCACGCACGGGCACGGGTTTGAAGCGGCCAGCTACAATACGTCGACGCTGATTTTGCGCAAGGAAGACATGCTGGCGCCCATACCTGCGGGGGTCAAACCGCCGGTGGTGAGCGAAGAGGTCGCGGCGCACTAATTCACACTGCCGGTCCCGCCCATCAGGGCGAATGAAGCGGATCCTTTCCATTCACAATTTCAAGCTGCCAACCAAGCGCCCTACTTGAGAGATCCTCTCTTTGCGGAGGAAGTCTCCGAGTTCGCGCGCAATGCGTAGCGGCGCACGCGGATCCCGGAATATCACGGTTCCGACCTGAACGGCGGCAGCACCGGCGATCAGGAATTCGGCCGCGTCTATGCCGCTTGCGATGCCGCCCATACCGATTACGGGAATGCGGACGGTTCGCGCAGCTTGAACCACAAGCCGCAAGGCGATCGGTTTGATGGCGGCGCCTGAAAGTCCCCCGAATCCTGCGCCCAGCCGGGGACGGCGCGTGCGCGCATCAATGGCCAGCGATACGAACGTGTTGACCAGCGAGATAGCATCCGCCCCGCTCGACTCGGCAGCGCGCGCGAGCGGCTCGATCGCACTTACGTTGGGGGATAGTTTCACAATTACTGGGCGCGTTGCCACCGGCCTGACTGCGTTTACTACTTCGCTTAAGAGAGCGGGGTCGCTCGAAAAATAGATACCGCCATGCCGCGTGTTGGGACAAGACACGTTCAATTCATACCCCGCCAAGCCGGCATGGTCTTCCAGTACACGAACTACTTCCACGTAGTCCTGCGGCTGGTATCCGAACACGTTCGCAAAAACCGGGGTCTTTAACTTTGCGAGCGCGGGAAGCTTTTCCCGCGTGAAGGCGCGGACGCCGATGTTCTGCAGGCCGACCGAGTTCAGCATGCCGGCCTCGGTTTCATAGATTCTGGGCGGGGGATTGCCCTCGATGGGCTCGCGCGACAGGCCCTTCACGACCAGGCCGCCAAGCGCATTCAAATCTACCAGGTGTTCAAACTCTACGCCGTAGCCAAAGGTTCCCGATGCCGCGATTACGGGGTTCCGAAGAGGGATGCCGCAAAGCGTTGTGGCCAGCCGGGCGTGCGCGGCGGCGCGGCCGCCGGCGCTATCGGCCGCGCTCATTGCGTGCGTGGCTCTGGTCCGGCAAACGCGTCCGCTAATACACGGCCGACGCTCGATGAAGGTGACGCCACCCCGATTGCACGCGCCAGAGTGGGCGCGATATCCACCGCTTCCACGGGATACTCGAGGGCGCGTGCGCGGAACTGCGGGCCGTAGAAGCAAAGAGGAGTCCGGACGTCGTAGTTGTACAGCGAACCGTAAGAGATACCTCGCCCCGCCCCGTAATCTTCAATATATTCGGGGTTGTAGGAGAGCATTACGTCTCCGGCCCGGCCCTGGAAAAAACTGTTGCGGAAACGCCGTTCCCAATCGTCGTGAATGGAGCATGCGCCGCCGGCAGTAAAGTAAGCCGCTACCTGTGGCTGTTCGAGCGCGGCGCGGCCCGCAGCTTCGCGCGACGCTTCCGGCACGGGTGAGCCATCCATATCGAGATAGAGAAACGGGTACAGATATTTGGCTATACGGCCGCCATTCGATTTCGTAAGGCTTTGCTGGATGGCCTGCGCCAGCATTTCACCATTCACGGCAAGCCGCGCACGGGTTTCGTTGGCGGGGGCCGGAGGGGCGCCATGCGCGCCTGCGAGGACGAAGTTGAACATGTCGATGCCCGGAGCCCGGTCCAACTGCGCGAGCAGGAACTCCAACTGACGGTCGAGCTGTAGGGTCATCTGGCGCATCAAAGGGGAGTGCGCGCCGCTCTCATAGCCGAGCAATGCGGCCGGGCTGGAAATGATGCATAAGAAATCGAATGTGGAGCTTTGGCCCAGCCGCTCCCGCGAGATCAGTTCGGCCGCAAACTCGAACTGCGCTGCCTGGGCAAAAGGAGAGGCTTTGTAGAGCGACAGGAATTCTTGGGGATGCGCGGGGTCGAACGCTAGCGTCCGCAAACGGGGGGCGTCGGTGGGTGCGCCGACTGCGACCCAAGGAGCATTGTGAAGAGTTTGAATCGGCTTGAGACGGTTGTAGTCGGCCAGCCAACGAGGCTCGGGCCCGCGAGTAACAAACTGCCCTCCGTCGCTCATCCAGAACAGCCGGGCGGCGGAGGTTCCGGCAAAGAGGGCGCTATCGACCGGATCAAGAGATGTTACGAAAAGGCGAGTATCGGGCGCCGCAACAATTTGCGATCCCAATGTTGTGGCGCGTAGATCTTCGTCGGAGGCCCGAACCGGTTTTTTGGCTCTGCGGTCGTACCAAGAATCGGCTACGATGCCGTGCTGGGCGGGCCATGCGCCGGTCGCTAGGGTCGCCAGAGTAGAAGCGGTGAAGGTCGAAGCCGAGTGCCGGCAATCGGGGAAATACGCGCCGCCATCCACTAGCCGCCGCAGCCCGCCTGTGCCCGTCTGCGGCCAGATGTTGTCCAGGTAGTCGGGACGCAATTGTTCCAGGATCAACAGAACGAGTAACTTAGGGCGAGGCGGCAGGGCTACAGCCCGGGCGGCCAGGCCGGCCAGGATACAGGCGCCGAACTTTCGACGGCAAATATCCACCTAAAGTTAGTTTAACAAACTAGCAAGGAGTGTTATAGTTGTGGACTACAACACAAAGTTCTGCTACCACTGGTACCACCCCCCGAACGGCCAGTGGAAAGGGCAAGTTCAATGAACGAAGAAGACACCAGTGTACTTGGTCTCGCCACAATCCGGCAGAATCGCGGCATTTCTCTGATGCAGATTGCCGAAACCACGAAAATCAGCATTCGTTCGCTCGAGGCGATCGAGCGGGGGGATTTCAAGAAGTTGCCTGGCGGGATCTACAATACCAGTTATATTCGCCAGTACGCTCGGGCAATCGATTACGACGAGAGCGCGCTGCTGTCTTACTACCACCAGAGCATGGGACTGCCGGCCACCGCGGAGGGCGAAAAATCGGACCGCAGCTACCCGGGCAGCGGTTATCGTCCTGCGTCGATTTTGGGCTCCTAAGCCAAAGGTCGGTGGTTCAAATCCTCCGCCGCAACTAATCTTTGGCTCTCCTTCGGTTCGTGATAACAATCAGAAGCCGATGGCTGGCTGGGACGATCAGCGTGCATTGAAACAAGCTGTGGTGGACGTGTAACTTCCCGAGAAGGTGCACGTATAAAGTCGCAGCGGCAGTCGGTCACGTGACTGATGACTCATGTTGGCGGAGGGAGCATATCGGCGGCGCGAGTTGCCGGACGAAATTCAAGGACCACGTAAACGCTGCACGGTCTCCTGCGAGTGTGAGCGGCGATGTCACCGTCGCAAGCAGTGTGTGACGTGAACAATTGTCACTCGCACTGCGCAAATCTGGTTGTGGGAGAGACCGCCCTCGCGGTCTCTCCCACGCACTCAAGAGGAGTACGCCAATGTCTTCGTCTTCTCCATCACGGCTGCGGCAGCTTTTCGAATTACGTCGATAACTACGTCGGGCTTCGAAAGCATCGGCACGTGGCTGCTTTCGACCTCAGTCACAGTCGCTCCCATACGTTTCGATACCCACCGTTGGAGATCCGGGTGAACGGTATGGTCTTGCAGGCACAAAATGTACCAGCTTGGCTTCGACTTCCATGGGGTGCTCTTGACAGCACATCGCGTGAACAGATCAGCGCGTGGCGGGAAATGCGTGGCCCAGACGAGCTTCTGCTCTTCCTCGGAGAGGTCTCCGCAGAAAAACTCACTGCCACTCGGAAGCATCCAGGCGTATCCGTCAGCAACCTCAACGCGAGAGAAGATATCCGAGGGATATTTATTAAGCTGATCCTGAACAGTCTCTCCGACATCGGGCGCCACTGCTCCAATGTAGACGAGGCCAGCGACGCGATCATCGACTCCTGAAGCGGTAATAGTGGCGCCTCCATAAGAGTGTCCAACGAGCAGAACGGGGCTGCTAACGCGGTTA
>JAFAWA010000210.1 GCA_019242155.1 Terriglobia bacterium
GAAAAGCCCGGATCTGCTCCAGGCTTATGGCTTCCGAATCGTCCATGCTGATAATCAATTCCCAGCATCCCGATCTTTCCCTTCAGGCTCATCTTGCGTGAGAATCCGGCCCCTAGTTCAGGCTCATCTTGCGTGAGACAAGAGTCCGCCGGGGCGCTGAAAAAGGCCGGTGAGATCATATTATTGACAAAGCCCAGCGCTGAGGGCAGCGTGATCTGGCGATTCGCGGTGTTGCAGGCGGGAGCGGTTACGCCGCTGAAATCGCCGCCCAGCATCTGCGCCGAAGGTACGAACGCAATGGAAGTGCTGGGCGCAGATCGTTTGGTGGTGCTCTGCTCACCCGCAAAGAGGAACAGCTTGTTCCTTTTGATCGGCCCGCCGAGCGTCCCGCCGAATTGATTGCGTTTGAGAGAATCCCGCGTTAAGGCGAAAGCATTGCGTGCATTCAAAACTCCGTTTCGGAGAAACTCGAAGGCGCCGCCGTGAAAACTGTTGGTGCCGGATTTGGTAACAGCATTCACGGCGGCTGAGGAATGTTGACCGTACTGAGCAGGCAGCGCGCTGGTTTCAACGCGGAACTCCTGTAGGGCGTCGGGAAAAGGCAACGGCAGGTTCAGGTTGTTATAAGGGTCGTTGTGGGTACCTCCGTCGAGCAGATACGTCACACCGTTGTCCAAGCCCCCGGCGACCGAAATCTGCACGGTGGGATAGTTCCTTACGCCCGAATTCAAGTTCGCGACGTTGCCTACGGTTGCCATTCCGGCGAGGAATATTAGGTCGGTGGCTTCGCGCCCGTTCAGCGGCAACTCCAAAACGCGCTGATTATCGATGACCGTGCCCACACCGGTATTACGCGTTTCCACCAGCGACGCGTCCGCCTGCACGAGCACTTGCTCGCTTACCGAACCGACCTTGAGGGTAACCTCGATCACTGGATTGCTGCTCACCTGCAGCACGATGCCGGATTGAACATATTTGCTGAACCCATCTTTACTTACTTGCATCAGATATGGACCGATGGGGAGGTCCGGAATTACGTAAGCGCCGTCCGGGCCGGTGGTCGCGGCACGGGTGAGCCCCGTGGCTGTTTGCGTCAATTTGACAGCCGCGCCCGGCACGTTCAATCCTCCCGTGTCCCGCACGATGCCGCTCACTTGGCGGTAGAAACGGCCTGCGTCCATCCGATGGCGGCAGCGGCTAGTTCCGATAATGCGGCTGCTACCATCATTCTGCTGCGAATCACGAGTCCTCCCTGGCGATTAAGCTTTGGATAAGCCTATGCGTGTGTCCAACAGATGTCAACCATGAGACGGAATGAGACAGGAATGCTCGGAGCGTGCCAACGCGTGACAACACGATTGACTTCGCCACATGGCCTTGCGTAGAATGCCGCCTCCCGGTAATGGTCTCCCCGACTTCAACGGCGTCTGGGAGTTGCCCTACACTCCCGATCTTGAACGGCCCTACGGCGGCCCCTTGCCGTTCACGCCTTTGGGTGCGGAAAAGTTCAAGACGCATGTGGGCGGAGACGATCCCCACGGTTTTTGCCAGCCTACCGGACCAACGCGTGCCTTCCATTCCCCATTTCCCTTCGAGCTTGTACAAAGCGCCGGAATGGTAGTGGTGTTGTTTGAAACTGACCACAACTTTCGAAGGATTTTCACTGACGGACGGCCGCATCCGAAAGATCTGGATACCACCTGGTACGGAGATTCGACCGGCCATTACGAAGGCAACAAACTGATCGTGGACACGATCGGGATCAGCAACCGAAGCTGGCTCGACACTGCAGGCCATCAGCACAGCGATCAGTTACATGTCACTGAAGTATTCGAAAAGACCGGCCCCGACGCATTTACGTGGACTGCGACCTACGAGGATCCGGTTTACTTCGTCAAACCATGGTCGATCACTCTAACCGCTAAGCGGCAGAAGTACGACATCATGGAAATGATCTGTATGGACAACAACCAGGATATTCCGCATTACATTACCTCCCGGCCAAAACCGTGAGAGACGGGCGATTCGATGAGTTGGGTCGCCACGGAGTGACACGGGACGACAGGCGACATGACCTGTTGCGCGGCTTTCAACTGACACGCCTACGGACACACCCTTCACGCCCATTGCGCGAGCCTCTTTGACTTCCGTCGAAGCCCCAATTCGTCGCGGGTAATTCGCGCATGAAAATTGTGTTTTCGATTTGCCGATAATGGTAAAAGATAGTGACGTTCTGAGAAGACAAATGGAAACAGGAGCGCCCGCGTGACGCACATCGATCTACAACTGCCCGAAGACATTGCTCGCGACCTGGGCCAAGGCCAGGACCTCGCGCGGGTGGCGCTGGAAGCCGTGGCGCTTGAGGGGTATCGCTCCGGCAAACTTACCGAGGCGCAGCTCTGCCGCTTATTGGGTTACGACACTCGCATGGACGTGGACGCATTCCTCAAACAGCATGGCGTGTACCTCGAATGCTCCCTGGAAGAGATCGAACGAGAATCCGTCCTCGGGGACCAGCTATGGCAAAAGCGTCAGAACGAATTAGCGCGTGAAGCCGATCAAAGACGCCGCAGCACGGGATGATCGCTATTGCGGACACGACAGCCCTCAACTACCTAATTCTGATTGGCCATTCCGACCTGCTTCCGGTTCTCTACGGTCGCATGATTGTCCCCGAGGCGGTCTATCAAGAACTCCAACGGGACCAAACGCCCCCTCTGGTGCGCGCCCAAATGGCCTCGTGCCCGCCCTGGCTCGAAGTCCGACAGGTGAAGCGCTTTGTCGATCCAAGTCTAAACAAGCTGCACATCGGAGAACAAGAAGCCATCACATTGGCGGAAGAGATCCAAGCGGATCTCCTCATTCTGGATGAGAAGGATGGACGTCGCGCCGCTGTCGCCCGTCATTTGCCGGTAATCGGCACCTTGGGCGTACTCGAACAGGCCGCGAAGTTGAAGTTGCTGGATCTGCCAGCGGCCCTGGCCAAACTGAAGCGGACCATCTTCCGAGCCGACCCAAAGCTATTGCGAGTCTTTCTAGAGCGCGACGTCCCGCGAAAGGAACGCTCCACTACCCCTTCAGAAAAAGACCCCAAACGTCTCTACTAAACGCCAAACCGTCGAGCTGATCGCCGGGGCATTGTCCGGCACAGCTACTGAAGTACCTCAGCCCGAGGCCGAAGGTCAGGATTTGGAAGTAATGGAAACGAGTGGCGGGGACGACGGGGCTCGAACCCGCGACCTCCGACGTGACAGGCCGAAACGCACGCGTTGAGAGCCAACGCTTTAACGATGTGTTTTCAATATGTTGGCTCGCCAAGAGCCGCCACAGAATGCCACGGAATGACCAGCTTTCACACCTTTCACTGACTCACCTACTGACACACCCGGTGGAAACCTCTACTATCTGGGTGCAACGACTGGATCGTTTCGTCGCGCGGGAACTGTGCGCTTTTTCTGATCACGTCCGGCGATTGATAAAGACGGGACAGTTTACAACCAGATGCTGGGATTTGTGCCTGCCAGTTTTAGATCGGTCGCTCGAAAACATACAGCTCCTGACATATCAATCTCCAAACAATGCGCGAAATCCTTCCTGTTCGAAATGTATATCATTGGTGAGCACTTCCCTGATGTCCTGAGCGTGCATGTTTTGCATGGAAATGCAATCGGTCATGCTGTAACCCTTGTCCAAACGGGCCGCATAGAAATCTAGGCCGCTGAGAAAAGAAGTTGCTGTTTGAGGAAGAACCCTCACAGATCGGTTACTCCGCATATTGCGAGCATTGATCCATGCTTTGCGCCGAAAAATCAGCGCCCCATGCGGCAAAGTAATTTAAGTACTCGATTAGGGCTTCTTCGCTTGTGACGACCGTGGTTTGCTGCCAGGACCGCGTCAGAGCCTTTGCTTTCTCATGGGCAGCATCTCGGACATTTGTAAACGCAATCCAGTAAAAGGCGTCGGCAAAGACTGCCTTCATTGATGACGCTTGGGATGACCGTAGAGATAGTGATCGTGTTCGCTTGCACCGTCTTTAGGGAGTTTCTCAAATTCTTCCAGGGGAATGTCTTTCATGTTGTCTGAGATGACGTCCCAAATCGGGCGGTCATCTGCCAGAGAAGTGGTTGAGGGCGCATGCACGCGCGCGTACTGCTCGGCCAAACGTTGCAGCCAGGCATCTACGCTGAGGCCCTGTTCCGCCGCTTGAGCTTGAAGAGCAGCGGCCTGCTCGTCAGAAAGCTTAATGGTTACTGTCATAGGTTCTCACATCCTTCCGTTTATGCATGAGCCTTCGGCGGCATCTAAAGTTATAGCAGCGATTTGACTTAGCCGCCATACGAATCTTAGGCCTTCTAAATCGTCGAGTCCCAATAATCTTGGCCATTTTGACGTTCGAATGAGTTGCGAGCCTTTTCTCGATAATGTGTATTACGGTCGTTTCAGCGCGATGATTTGCTTTATCATCGCAGGCAACATCTCCGTGTCCGGCTCATACTCTTCTACCGACTAATTCCTGTCCTGGGAAGGGAACTGATCACCGAGACCCAAGGCTGCTTTTCAGCGCCTGCGAGATGCGTAACGTTCATCGAAAAGCGTGCGAAATGTCCGCGGTTGCGCCACAGCGTAGCGGGAAGATCTTTCTCGCTACGACGTGGATCACATGGTCCACATTCAGCAATGGCCCCTCTATGAGGAGCCATTGGTTGGTAACGATCGCAGCCCGCTCTCGTTGAAACATGTCCGGCATGACGACGGAATTACTCACGCCCGATTCATCCTCGAGAGTAATGAACACGACACCGTTTACTGTTCCCGGCCGCTGCCGCACGATCCCTGAGCCCGCGACCTTGACCCATTTCCCAGAGGGAAGCCGCCATACATCGATCGCTTTTGTTACCCCAAGCGCATCTAATTGGCCCCGATGATGGGCAATGGAATGCTTTTCCGATGTTCACGCCAGTGTTTCGAAAATCCGCTTGCAATCGTTCCTGGATGGTCATTTGCGACAGAGGCGATCTTGCGTTTGGCTCCGGCAATTCGTTCAACAATGGGCCAACCGGCCGCGCCGCACGGCTGGCTTTCCATAGCGCGTCTCTCCGGTGGTTGGCACCCAGTGTGTTCAATGCCCCGGCTTCCGATAGAGCTGACATTTCATCTTTTCGGAGTATCGGAACGCGTCTGGCCAGTTCGTCAATTGACTCGAATGACTGAATCGATCGTTCACGGACCAGCGCTTCCGCGGCCTCCTTCCGAAAGCCTTTGATGTAATTGAACCAAGTTTAAGTCTTCTATCGTGCACTTCCAGGCGGACCTGGTCACGTCGACCGGCAACACCCTTAGCCCATGCCGTTGGGCGTCTTTAGTGAGCACGGCCGGCGATTGCGGCCCAAAAATACGTAGCCGGAATTATGGATGACCTACTAAGGAAGACATGGGCGTTTAGCGTTCCAAATCCTTGCTGCCATGCAGGTCGCCTTTCTCCGAGTGGCGCGTATTCCGCCCGAAGCCTGCATAAATCCGAGGGTTTCAAACCCAAAGAAGATGCTACGCACTTGCGAAAGCATCGACGTGTTTTTGGCGAAGCACAACTTCTGAACTACTTCCGAGCCGGATCGTACGTCGCGTGGTGGATGCGCGACTTAAATTTCCATCCGGCCAGCGTCTTCACGTACGTATCCTCGTAGTACCCGTCGTGCTCGATCTTGTTCTTGTCTCCGCCTAATCCAATCATCAGCATATTGACTTGTCCCTTTGCTCCCCCAGGTGTCGGATCGATGATGTGGTTGACGTAGATGTGATGCACGCCCTGGCGAATCCAGCCCGCACCGGTGCAGCCGTCGGGTCCGCCCCCTGACACGCGAGCGAGCGCCTCGCGTCCTTGAGCCTTGGGGCCGAGCTTCCCGTTCTGGAATGGCGCAAAGAAACCGTCTTCGGCAAACAGATCCGAGTAGTCGTAGCCGTTGTTCGAGCAGTTGTCGATATACTGCGCGTACTTGGCAACGAGTTGCTGAATCTGAAGTAATCGAGCGCGGTCAGCTCAAGCGGTCGTGCATCAGACCGTTGGTTTCCTGCGCTCGCGGAGCCGGCGCTCCCCCGGACCGCGTGCGCTCGACGTCATAGATGTCGCGCGGCCCAAGTCTTGACGGTACGAATGTGCGCTTGGCAATTCGCCAACCCTCCCGCGTCCTGACGTACTCGTCTTCGTAATGGCCGCCGCCCTGGATGGCACCTGCATTGCCGTTTTCGCCCACCTCGATCCAGACAACATAGACGCGGCCGGTCGCAGCTCCGCGCGACGGCTGGATGATGTAGTTGGTCAAATACTCGCGAACAAAAGCAGGACCACGGTGGATGAGATCGCCTACGGCAAACGCCGCGAGCTGCGTGCGTCCCTTGATTTCGGCCGGCAGGGTTGTTTTCGTGATGAATGCTCCGTCCGCCGTAAAGAGCTGCGCCTAGGCGGCACCTCGATCGGCAGCGCTGTCAAGCGCATACGCGGACCGTGCGATGAGCTGCTGGATCTCGATGGTATCGCCCGCCGAAAGCGAACTCGCAGGTGCAGCGACGGCGGCCGTTCCAGCAACCTGTGCGGCTGATGTTGCGGGCGGCGTCGCCGCAGTCTGATCCTGCGGTCCCGACCGCGGCGGAAAGAGCCGGCGCGTCTTGATGCGCCAGCCTTGCGGCGTCTTCACGTACGTGTTTTCGTAGTGACCGCCGAGAAACAACGAGCTCGCCTTGCCGTTCAAGCCGTTGTCGATGACGGCGAGATATTCCCTGCCTTTCGCACCGCCGGGCATAGGTTCGATCACGTGATTCGTCAGGTAGTGACGCACAAATTCCGGACCGCGGGGCTGAATCTGCCCGAGCCGGACTAGCTGGTCGTGCCCCGTTGCACCCGCGAACGAGGCGTCTGCGGTGTACAGTCCCGCGTATGCCTCGCCGTTCTCGCCCCTGCCATAGCCCGAGTCGAGCGCGTGGCCATAGCTGGCGACCAACTGCGCGATATCGAGATAGTCCGTTGCTGAGAGCGACGATTGCTGCGTCGGCGCAACGAAGTTCGCGGCCGGAGCCAGGGGCGAGCGCGTGGCGATCGGCGTGGTGTCAGCTGGAATGCTGGGCGGCACCAACGGCGCGGGATCGGCACCACTCGTCGAAGGAATGAAATCACGCTTCTTGAATCGCCAGCCTACCGGCGTCTTGACATAGACATCTTCATAATGTCCACCGGTCGGTCCGAGTTCGCCGGCTTTCCGGCCCACGATACCCACCCGTTCGCCGGCCCAGTGCCCGCTCCGCCACCACTAACGCCGGTGGCCTGAGCCGGCGCGATGTCCCAATTGAACTCGATGAGGTATGCCTTGCCGATCGCGCCATCCGGCGTCGGCTCGATGACATGATTCATGATGTAGTGCACGGTGCTGTCCGGACCGAGATGCGGACCGCGCGCGAGCGCCGCAAGCTGCTCCCGCCCTTTCGCATACGGCCGCATGGACTCGCCGTCTGGGGCAAACAAATCGGCGTAGTCGTATCCGTTGTTGCTTCCCGTGTCGAGAGCGAACGCGTACCGGTTGACGAGCTGCCGGATTTCGATGTAGTCCATCGGCGTCAGCGTCAGCGCCCTCACGCTAGGTTTCACTTGTCCGCTTGTGGTGCCGACGAGTGCTGCCAGCGCCACGGCGAGAACGGCAGACCTGGTGGCCTGCAATACGTGCATTGACATGTATATGCTCCTACTTGTTCACGTTATGCGCCGGCACGATCCCAGGCGCCTTCAACTGGATCGTGTAGACGGAATCGCATCCCGCGATGAACAGGGTCCTGCCATCCGGACCGCCGAATGCGACGTTTGTTGCACAGATCTGCCTTTTGGGCTCGCCGCCAAAGATGGGCAAATTGATGGTACCGAGCAGCCTGCCCTCAGGCGAAGTGATTCGGATGATGCCGGGCCCTGCCCCGCCGGTCGAGAACACATTGCCCGCCGTGTCGGTCTTCTCGCCGTCACCGATGCCGACGCCTTCAGTAAAGACGGTGAATGAGCCTAGCGTGCCATCGGATTTGACGGCATATTGCCGCATCTGACGATTTGCAGTGGACAGGTACATCCACTTACCATCAGGCGACAGCGCAATACCGTTCGGAGTACCACCGAGATCTGCGCCACTCAGCACCAGCGTCGTCTTGCCTTCCGCAATCCGGTAGATGCCATTCTGCAACTGCTTGTCGGGATTCCTGCCGCCGTCGCGCAGGCCGAAATCGTTGTCCGTAACATAGACCGCATCGTCCGCCGCGATCGCGATGTCGTTCGGGCCGCTGAACCTGCGCCCGTCCATTCCGCCAGACAACAGCGTATGCGTGCCGTCCTTCTCCAGGCGCATCACTTGTCGATCGTTGTCGGCGCACCAGATTACGCGGCCCTGGTGATCCATGCCCGTGCAGGACGGACCGATCAGAAGCACATGACTGCGGCCGGAACGAGTCTGCGTGCCGACATGCTCTGGATCGTTGCCGGTATAACCAGCCCTCTCCATGAAGACGGAGACCTGCTTCTGTGGAGTGACCTTGTAGAGGACATTATCAAGTAGGCCTGCAAAAATCCAGTAGCCACTGGGCCCTTCGGCGATCCACAACCCGGCTTCGGTGAGACCAAAGCCGCGCCCAAGTTCCACCAGCTTCGCTCCCGGCGAGATGATGTTGTCGAACGCAGGATCGCTCCTCATGATCGAAAAAGGCTTGGCCGGAGGTGAAGGACCGTCGCCGCGCATCTGAGGAATTGCGGGGGGAACTGCGGGGCCGCGCTGTGCCTGCCCGTGCGCAACCGCCACAATGATAATGGCAAGCAGAATGGCGTTGGACCAAGAGGGCTTCTTCATGGTGTCGTCCTTCGTGTGACCGGATTCACTTCCTGGAGGCTGCGTTCTCCAGCATGGC
>JAFAWA010000181.1 GCA_019242155.1 Terriglobia bacterium
GAATTACAATCCGATCGCATCACCCGGTACGCGGAATCCGACCGCGATGGCCGATTTCTTTTCGACGGTCTCCGGAAAGGCCGCTACAACGTATCGGCGTTCGTCAAGGGCTACCCTCAAGATCCGCAACTCTTGGCCGGCCCTGAACCGCTCGAAATCGAGAATAAGGGCTGCGCGATCCAGGTGCTGCTGGCGCCGAAGAAGGACGGGAATTAACGGAAGCGAATTAGCAGAGTGACTTTTATAGAGGCGCGGTTCATGCGGTCCGCTCGCTGTTTATTGGCGAGCCTTCGGCTTGCTCTTGCCCACTAAATTGAGCGCCACAGCAGCGCGGACGAGATCCTTCAAAGCCGCCTCGTTAAGGTTGTCGCCTTCGTGTATGTCGATCGCGCGCCGGGTGTTTCCGTCGAGGCTGGAGTTGAATAAATGGGAAGGGTCCTCTAAGGCCGCTCCTTTGGCAAATGTCATCTTGACGATGTTCTTGTAGGTCTCTCCCGTACAGACGATGCCGCCGTGGGACCATGTGGGAGTCCCCATCCACTTCCACTCTTCGATGATCTCAGGGTCTGCTTCGTGCACGAGTGCGCGCACTTTGGCCAGCGTCTTCCCGCGCCAGTCCGCAAGTTCTTTGATTCTCTTGTCGATCAGTGCTGAAGCGGACTCCGCCTGGGCGGGGCTTTTCATATACAGGTCCAATCTTCGCATCTCATTTTAGCTGTGTCGGCGTGACCCGCGGCCCTTACCGGCTTCTGGCTTCTGCTTCTGCTCGCACGGCAGAGCATGCCCGCGGGCCTCCCACGCTACAATCGAACATGCACAGGTTGGGTGTCTACTCCGTCTGCCTAGCTCTGCTGGCGCCCGGTACGCGTGCGGCCGACCCGGAAACTTTATCCGGATACACAGCGCAATCCAGTAAAACCGAGCAGGAGTGGGAGGCCAAGTTTCGCGCGCTTCCCGATCTTGCGAACCTGCGCGCCTACATGCAGCGTCTGACCGCGCGTCCCCATCACGTGGGCTCTCCATACGATAAGGACAATGCCGAGTGGCTGCTCGCCAAGCTAAAAGAATGGGGGCTCGACGCCAAAATCGAGACCTATGAAGTGCTGTTTCCCACGCCGAAGGAGCGCGTTGTGGAACTCGTGGCACCGGCACGCTTCACCGCGAAACTGCAAGAACCGACCGTAGCGGTTGACCCCACCTCCTCGCAGCACGACGAGCAGTTGCCCGCATTCAATGCATACTCCATCGATGGCGACGTAACGGCGCCGCTCGTGTACGTGAACTTCGGCATTCCGGCCGATTACGAACAGCTCGACCGCATGGGTGTTTCCGTCAAAGGTGCGATTGTGATCGCGCGCTACGGCGCGTCGTGGCGCGGCATCAAGCCGAAAGTTGCCGCCGAACACGGTGCGATCGGCTGCCTCATCTACTCGGATCCTCACGAGGACGGGTTTTTCCGCGGTCTGGATTTTCCGGCCGGCCCGTATCGCCCTAAAGACGGCGTGCAGCGCGGCAGTGTCATGGACATGCCCGTGCGTCCGGGCGACCCGCTTACACCGGATGTCGGCGCAACCGCAAACGCCCGCCGTCTGCCCTTGAACGAGGTCGAAACTCTTACTAAGATTCCGGTGCTGCCCATCTCGTACGCCGATGCGCAGCCGCTGCTTTCCGCGCTCGAAGGGCGTGTGGTTCCTGAAGCCTGGCGCGGTTCTTTACCGATCACCTACCGCTCCGGCCCTGGTCCTGCCCGCGTGCATCTGAAGGCCGCCTTCAACTGGGACCGCAAGCCCCTCTACAACGTGATCGCACGCATCCCTGGCTCTGCCGCGCCGGACGAGTGGATCATCCGCGGTAACCACCATGATGCCTGGGTGAACGGCGCGGACGATCCCGTCTCCGGCACTGTCGCCTTATTGGAAGAGGCGCGGGGAATGAGCGTTTTGCTCCACCAGGGATGGCAGCCCAAGCGCACAATCATCTTCTGCTTCTGGGATGGCGAAGAGGAAGGGCTGCTCGGCTCGACGGAATGGGCCGAAGATCATGCCGAAGAGTTGCGCCGCAAGGCTGCAGTGTACATCAATTCGGATAATAACAACCGCGGCTATCTGGCCGTATCCGGATCGCACACCCTCGAGAAGTTTATCAATTCGCTGGCGCGCGAAATTCCCGACCCGGAAACCAAGCTTTCGCTTTGGAAACGGCTCCAGTTCGGCCGTATCTCGGCCGCCCCGGCGAACTCCAGTCCCGCGGAGCGCCAGGAACCGCGCACCCGCGCCGACCTGCGTATCCAAGCCCTCGGGTCGGGTTCCGACTACACGGTATTTCTCGGCCATCTGGGCGTAGCTTCCATGGATATTCGCTTCGGCGGCGAAGGCGACGACGGCGCCTATCACTCCATCTACGACGATTTCTACCGCTACACCCATTTCGAAGACACCGACTTCTCCTATGGCCGCGCACTGGCCCAGATTGCCGGTTCGGCCATCATGCGCCTGGCGGGCGCGGACGTGCTGCCGTACGATTTTGACGACTTCACCGATACTATCCGCCGCTACGTTGACGAGGTCGAAAAGCTGGCCGCCGATATGCGAGCCGAAATTATCGAGCGGAACCGGCGTCTTGACGAGGGCCTATTTTCGGCCGTCGACGATCCGCGTGAAAAGCTCCTTCCGCCGCCGAGAGATATTGTTCCGCCGTACCTGAATTTCGCGCCGCTCGAAAATGGATTTAGCGCTTTACAGCGCTCTGCCGAAGAGTACCGCCGGGCTCTGTCAAAAGCATCCGCAAACGGCGGCTCCGCGGAGACGCGCGGCAACCTGCGCGACCTCAATGCCAAGCTGATTGCCGTGGAGCGCGCGCTCACATTGAAAGAGGGCCTTCCCAACCGGCCCTGGTTCCAGCACCAGATCTACGCTCCGGGGTTCTACACGGGGTATGGCGTAAAGACGCTGCCCGCCGTGCGGGAGAGCATCGAGCAGAAGCAGTGGAAGCTTGCCGATGAGCAGATCGCGCGCGTGGGCAAGGCGCTCGAGAACACGGGGGAAGCAATTCAAAGCGCCGCGGCCGAACTCGCCAGAGTGGCCCAGTGATTCGGTTTCACACTGATTGATGGGTATGATGTCGTAATGCCCCTACACCCGCAATCGAGAGCGGTGCTCGAGTTCCTGGCTGCCATGGGTGGGAAGCCGCTCGAGCAAACGACCCCGGAGGAGGCACGCGCCGAGCGCGCGAAAAACGCGGAAGGTATGGCAACTCTGGCGCGGCCGCTCGAACAGGTCGCGCGCATCCAGCAGGTCACTATGCCAGGACCAGGGCGGCCCGTTCCCGTTCGCGTGTACTGGCCCGAGACAGGGAGCCGGCTTCCGGCGCTGATCTACTTTCATGGTGGTGGATGGGTTTTGGGAAACCTGGAGACCGGCGAGCGGAACTGCCGCGCCCTCGCCAACGCGTCCCAGTGCGTTGTGTTCAACGTGGATTACCGGCTTGCGCCGGAGCATAAATTCCCCGCTGCGGTCGAGGATGCATATGCGGCCGTCGAATATGTCGCGCAGCACGCCCAAGAGTTTGGAATCGACCCGGCGCGCATTGCCGTTGCCGGCGAGAGTTCGGGGGGCAACCTCGCTACAGTCGCTTGCCTGATGGCCAAGGAACGCGGCGGTCCCCGAATCGTTTTTCAACTGCTGGTCTATCCCGTTACCAACTATGAAGACGATAGCCCCTCCATGCAGGAATTCGCGGAGGGTCACGTTCTCACCCGCAATGCCATGTCATACTTCTGGCGGCACTACGTTTCCGCGCCCGAAGAAGCGCGGCAGGCGTACGCGTCGCCTCTCAATGCGAAAGACCTTGCGGGTCTGCCGCCCGCAATGGTGATTACAGCCGAGTGCGACATTCTCCGCGACCAGGGCGAGTCCTATGCTCGCCGTCTAGAAGAGGCAGGCGTGCCGGTAACTTTGAAGCGCTACCCGGGCGCTATTCACATCTTCTTGAACTTCGCCGGGGCGATCGATGCAGGCAGAGAGGCGTTGGCCGATGCCGCCTCCGTGCTGCGGACTGCCCTCGCGGCCCAAACGCCGGCCCATTCTGCGTAGCCGTTACCGCACCGGTACAGCGTGCGCATTCGCCGGCGCTTCGGTCGCTATTCTTGCGAATCTCCGGGTGAATAGCGTTCGGTCGGATCCGGGAGTGGACGCGAAGATTTCGGGATCGGCCGAACGGAAGAATTCGCGATGAAGGTTCTCCACCGTGACCCTCAGCTTGGACTCCGGCACGGCAAAACGAAGGCTCTTTTGCGAGCCCCCCTGCGACACCATACGTACGCCCGAATCGTTTAGGATCGCGGAAAGAGCGCGCTTCAGGATCGCTTCATCCGAATTAATTGTGTCGCCGATCAGTGAAACCACGGCTGTTCTTTCCTGCACGGTGATTCGTACCGAACGATCTACACCCTGAAGCAGCTCCGCTAAACGTGGAGAGCTCTCTAGGGCGAACGAGACGCCGTCGGGTTGCGCTTGCACCATTTCCACATGCACCTGGTTGCGTTCGAACAGGTCGCTGAGCCCGGTTGAGACACACGGCAGCATCCCCAGCTTCGTGACAAAAAGATGAACTGTGGTCATTCCGGTCTTCGAGACGATCGCCTTCACGGTGCTCGGGCGCGGTGTTTGCGCGCCAATGCGTGTCCCGTCCCCTTCAGGATGACGCGCGTTGCGGATAACGATCGGAATCCCCTGCCGCATCGCCGGCTGAACAGTTCTGGGACACAGTACCTTGGCTCCCAAGCGCGCCATCTCTTCGGCTTCGTCGTACCCCAAAGAGCGCAATCGATATGCACCATGGAACACACGCGGGTCGGACGTCAGCATGCCATCGACATCGGTCCAAATCTGAATTTCGTCCGCCGAGATACCCGCTCCGACAATCGAAGCGCTCAGGTCGGAGCCGCCTCGTCCCAGCGTTGTCGCGATGCCGTTTCGCGTGGCTCCTATAAATCCTCCCATGACGACCACGCGATTGCGAGCTAGCTTTGCAACGGTGCGCCGCAACCTTGCATAGGTCTCCGAGTAGATTGGAGCTGCGCCCAGGTGTTGCTCATCGGTGATAATCACTTCGGTCGCATCGACATGGCAGCAATGGATGCCGCTCCGTTCGAAGGCGGCGGCGATAATTGCACTGGAGAGGCGTTCCCCGTAGCTCAGAACCTTGTCCTGTAGCTCCGGTGTGAGCTTCTTTCCCTCCTCAATCTCCACCAACAAGGCGTGCAACGCCTGAAACTTCGGGGCAATGTGGGTCTCGATGAATTTCCGGGCATGGCATCCCAGCAGCCGCTGGGTTTCCTGAATATGATAACGGCGCAGATCTTCCAGGCGGCGCCAAGCCGAATAGGCGAACCCTTGGGAGGCATACTGCAAAGCCTCGACTAAGCGATCGGTGGTTGTTCCCATCGCAGAGACGACCACTACCGGCCGTACTTCGATGTGCGATTTGACGATTCCGGCGACCCGCTCGATGGCCGCAGCGGATGCAACCGAAGAACCACCGAATTTCATCACAATCACTGCTGTATCCTCCTCGGACGCGGGGTCTTCGCGCCACGTCCAGTAGACAAGATGCGCGCCGACCCGGTGGAGGCTACCGGTCTTATGACTTCTTCATGCAATATTGATGACTACTTTATGGCACGATGCGCGGCAATCTTCATGCCGTTTTCGTGGGCGCAACCGAGGGTTCGGAAGAGCGCGCATTGACGTTCTGAAGCGGGGCGCCAAGGAAGGGCCCCGCTCCTCTGACTACTATTTGTGGGACGCCGAGCAGAAGCTCTGACATGGCCATTTAGCCGGCGCGCCGTTTGGATTTCAGCTCGTCAAGCAGACGGTCAATCTCAGACTGCTTTTCCATGGCCGCGAAGCGCTGCTCCACATCGTCGTCCAGGAGATCGGAAGCGGCCTGGGCGTCGGCTTCGGTCTGCTGCACCTTGTTCCTCATTCGGTCGAATGCGGCTGAAGGGTTTTCGTTCGCCGTGGTTTTGCCGTCCCTGGCTTTGGTGTACGTGCGCGAGCGCCGGTGCTGGGCGAGCAGAAGCTCGCTCCTGGCGCGGGCCTCATCGAGCTTCTGCTGGAGCTTTAGCAACGCCGTTTTCAGGTTTTCGACCTGCGTCTTTTGATCTTCGACCTGTTGCCGGAAGCTTTCAGCCATCTGTTTGTAGCTCAGGGCGCGCTCCAGGGCGGAGCGGGCCAGAGTGTCATTCTGCTTGTCGACGGCCATTTCCGCCCGGCGGCGCCACTGGCGTTCATTCTCTTCGTTTTCCTGCTGCTTCTTTTCGAGCACATGCTGATCGGCAATTGAAACCGCTACTTGGGTCTTGACCTGCAAAAGCTGATTCTCCATGTCGAGAATCACTTGCTTGATCATTGCTTCCGGGTTTTCGGCTTTATCGATCAGATCGTTGAGATTCGCTCGAATCAGAGTGGAAACTCTTTCTAACAGTGCCATGATTTGCTCCTATGCGAGGCCCCGTCGGGGCCGGATGAAACTTACTCTGCTGCTGCGGCGTTGGCCTTCCCCCGAGGTCTCGGCGCATTGTCCCCGATGGTACGCACTTTAGCGAACAGCTCTCCCAGCGGCATGCCCGAGAGTGTTTCGAAAAGCGCAGGAATCTGTGCCGCCATTTTGGTCATATCGCCGGTAATTTTGTGCATCCCGGCGGCATCCCCATCGCCGGTGGAGACAACGGTAATCTTGTCGATGTGGGACAGCGGCGCTGCGAGCGCCCGAACTACCTCCGGCATGCCCGTGATGAGCTTGTCGACGATTGCAGCCTGATTGAACTGCTGGTAGGCCTCGGCTTTAATGTTCATGGCCTTGGCTTCGGCTTCGCCCTTCTTGAAAATAATTTCGGCTTCGGCTTCGCCTTGTGCGCGAATCGCCGCGGCCTTACCATCCGCTTCGACCATGGTGCGTTGACGTTCGGCTTCCGCCAGGGTTTCGATGCGCCGGCGTTCGAACTCGGCCTGCTTCATCACAGTGGCCATGAGTTCGCGGTCGCGCCGTTGGATCTCGGCCTCCTGCACCTTCACTTCGTGCTCCTTCTCTACCTGGTGAATGGTTACTTCTTCACCGCGCACGCGCTGCTGCATGATGTTGGCCTGGATCTCGTAGGCCTTATCTGCCTGGGCCTGCTGCTTTTTTACGGTCTCCGTGTATTCCGCTCTCTTGATTTCCAGGTCGCGCTGCGCTTCCGCCTGTTTCGTCTGCGACAGAGTTTCCGCAAGAACGCGTTCCTGATCGGCCTGAGCTTTCGCAATCGCGGCCTCGCGCGAGGCGTTGGCGCGCCGGATTGCAGTGTCCCGCTCGGCCTCAGCAGCGGCTACATCGGCGTCCCGCTTGATCCGCGCCACATCGGGCTTGCCCATGTTGCTGATGTAGTCGTTCTTGTCGCGGACCTCTTTGATGGTGAACGAGATGACCTCCAGGCCCATCTTGTTCATATCGTCGGCGCAGGTGGAGCGCATGCGCTCGCCGACCATCTCGGGCTGTTTCACGATCTCTTCCACCGCGAGCTGGCCGATGATGCCGCGCAGGTGGCCTTCCATGACAAGCCGGATGAGGCCTTCCCGTTCCTGAGGCGCCTTGGTAAGAAACTGCTCCGCGGCGGTGAGGATCGATTCCGGATCGGACTTGACCTTGATCTGCGCCACCGCTTCCACAGTGACCGCGACGCCTTGGCGGGTATAGAGATCCTGCTGTGGTGCCACGTCGAACGACATCAGCTCGAGCGACAGCCCTCGGGCGTTTTCGATCATCGGAAAAATCACTGTCCCCCGGCCTTTGACGACGCGAGTGCCGCGGAAACCGTATACGATGAGCGCCTCATGCGGGCCTGCTTTACGGAACAACTTGGCGAAGGCCATGAGAAGGAACACCACGGCCAAAACGCCCAAAAGCGAGAAAACAACAATCGGATCGGTCATACAGTTTTATGCTCCAATTCATCGGCTGGGTCTATCCAGGGGCGCACGTAAGCGATCCCCTTTTCATAGCGGGTGACGATGACTTCCGCCCCTTTGGGAATGGCGAAGCCATCGTCACTACGCGCGCCGGCAACGCGGCGCGTGCCTTGCTGTGAATAGATAAGCTCGCCCGTACCACCCTGGCGGATGGGAAGGCTGAGCCGGCCGAGCACGCCCAGCATGTCGTAATCGGCCTGATTGAGCGGAGCCTCGCGCGATAGCAGCACTTTGGCGAGGAACCAAAACACTACTGATGCGGCCGCGAGTCCGCTAAGAATGGCGAAGAAGAGAGCCGCGAGAAACCAGACGCTGTAGTATCGCTCGAGCACGTAGCCGATACCGCCGAACCAGGCCAAGAACGCAGCGATGGTGCCGAAGTTGAGCCAGGGCAACTCGGCTCCCCCGCTCGAGCTGAAGCCGCGCGGAACGTGAACCCCGTGAACGTGCAGATGCGGAACGTGTAAGTGGATGCTGCCCGCCAAAAATGATAGGGCGCTTAGTCCGAACCCAACCAAAAAACAGACGAGATAGAAGTGAGCCCAGTTCATGAACGCCTCCTGCCATTCGTGGATGACGGCTTTAGAACCTCCATCAGCCGCTCCGCAAGCCCGGGATTCTCCAGGATGGCGCCGATGAGAATGATGCATCGCCGCGAATCGGAGTGACGCGCGACGGAAAGCAGCGCGTGGTGTAATTCCGGATCGCGGCGGAATCGTTCGGCGCCCCCGACCAGCCAGAGATCGAGCTTGTCTTCGAGAGCGCCGACGTCCGACATGAGCTCGTTCTGGAATCCTTCCGGATCGTCCACAAGGTATCCGGGATGGACTTTGAAAAACCGCGCGAGAAGCATACGCGTAGAATTAGTCAAATGCGGCCGGGCGCCGCTTTCGATCTGCGAGAGGTAGCTCTGGCTGATGGATTTGCCGAGCTCTTTTTCGATCAGCCGGCAGACCTCGAGCTGGGACAGTTCGCGGCCGAGGCCGCGCAGGGTGCCTTCCACTTCACGCAGGTACCGGAGTTTTTCGCCCAGGGTCATATCGCAATCTGTGATTACTTTATTGCAATCTGCAATGGATGTCAAGAGGGTGGTTTTCGTATGCCGCATTGCATTGGTAGCGCCGGACGGGGGTTCAAAGGTTACGGCTTAAGAGGTTGTCGCCTTGCACAACAGGTAAGCAGGTGGAGCATTGCTGCTCCATAGAACGACGGTCGCCATGGCAAATATTTGTCCCACTTTGGCACGGTTTCCCAAAAGGACGTTCCAAGGTGAAACCCGCAAAGCACTACGAGATCGAAATGAAGGACTTATCCCCGGAAACAGACGTGCCTTTCCTAGGTCGTGCATCGTTACCTTCTAACCGCGCTTCTGTTAATCACAGCATTCGCGAACCAGTTCGCCGCAGCGGCTATGATACCGGCCAAAAGCGAATTTACCCTGCGCGGTTCATTCCTGATGTTTGATCGCGATTTACCGCGCGAACTCTGGGGCAAAGAATTCGACTATATGCGGGAGGCGGGAATGGATACCGTAGTCGTGCTGGCGGTGGGCCATCTGCACTCAGACTCCGCGGATCCGCTCAGATATAGCCCGTCGCCCGACGGGCTTCTGTTTCCGAGTAGGTGGGTATCGAGCGCACATGTGGACGACCGCCTGGAAATGGTTCTTTCACTCGCTGATGAGCGTGGAATCAAGGTCTACATCGGCTCACTGCAGACCGAGTCGGATTGGACGACGGGATTAGAACTCGCCGCTCTCCGTGCGTACAACAAACGCATCGCGGCAGAGATCGTGGAGAGATATCATAGCCATCGGTCATTTGTTGGCTGGTATTTCCCGCAGGAAATCTGGATGAACTGGGTAAAATATTACGGTTCCGGCTACTACGGTACCGATAGTCTAAGAGACTTTGTGGCTGATATGCGGGAAATTGACTCTCACAAACTCACAGCGGCGACGGTGGTTTTCAAAAAGGAGGGAAATGGTTTGATGCCGGCCCTGGCGAGCGACGAGCTTGAGAGCGTCATGACGGGTTTCCTCCAGACCACTCGTGTAGATCTTCTGATGCCCCAGGACGGTGCCGGTGCAGCAGCGGGGGCGGCGCCTATCGCTGAGCTTCCTTCTTACTTTGCCGCCATGGCGAAAGCGCGCGATAAATCTGGAGCCGGAACAGCCCTTCTGGCGATAATCGAAACCTTCACTTCCGCGCCGGGTCTCAGCAATGATCGCTATTCTCCGGCTGGTATTTCCCGGATCGAACAGCAACTGAATGCGGTTGGTCCCTATGTCAGCGGATCAATCAGTTGGATCTTCGGCCACGACATGTCGCCGCAAGCTACATATTATCCGGCCGAAGCCGGCATGTTGTACCGGGAGTATTGCGCGCGTTACGGGAACGCTCCAACAGGTCAGGAATAACGTGGGGCGGGGCAGGTCACCGATCTGATTCTTAGCTCCGACGGCAAACGGATCCGGCAAGCACGCTGAACCGTCGCAGGCGACAAGTCAGAAGGTGTTGCAGGCCGAGACTTGCCCCGAAGCGAGACCCCGCTTAAACCATTCCACTCGCTGTGCTGAAGATCCGTGGGTAAATGACTCTGGACTGACATGGCCGGTGGCCATTTTCTGCAGCCGGTCGTCTCCTACCGCGGCTGCCGCGTCCAGACCTGCCTTTGCATCAGCTTGGTCGACGACCTTTCGCTGCTCGGTAGAGTTGCCCCATACTCCCGCAAAACAGTCAGCCTGTAACTCCAAAGACACGGACAGCTTGTTTCGCTCGCCGGGGTTTCGCTGTTGCAACAGCCCAACCTTCTGTTCAATACCCATCTGCTTTTGTACGTGGTGCCCAATCTCGTGCGCAATCACGTAAGCTTGCGCGAACTCGCCGGGAGCTCCGAAGCGGTTTTGTAACTCGCCGAAAAAACCCAGATCCAAGTAGACCTTCTCATCCTCCGGACAATAAAACGGTCCTGTGGCCGACTGCGCCATACCGCATGCCGAATCGATGCTGTCGCGGTACAGCACAAGCTTTGCATGATGGTAAGGAACCCCCGCCTTAGGCAAAACCTGGTCCCACGTGTGCTGTACGTCGTCCAGCACAAAGGATACGAATTGCACCTGTGGTTGTTCGGCCGCGTCCCGAGCACGGTCCGCATAGCCGGTGGGCTGGGTGGGTCCCGACGGCGTAACCAGGGTAAACAGATTCTGCCGGAATACGAAGCTTAGGACGATCAGCAGTAACGTACCCCCGATTCCCAGATGTATTCCCCCGAAGCCTCCAAATCCTCCACCGCTCGAATCTCTTCGATCTTCGATGTCGCCGCTAGTTCCGCCCGGTCTCCATTGCATGATTCGCCTCCGTTCGCGCTTCTACTCGCAGGCAACAGCAAACAGCGGGCCAACGGGTTGCGAAAATGGCTTTCATTTGAATACGGGAGATTGGATGTGTGCGTATCTCGACGGAATCGAGTCTCTGCGGAGGTCTGTGGTTCAGGACTTACCGGTTGAGGGGTTGGTACGCCCGGGCCGATTCGAACGGCCGACCTTTTGCTCCGGAGGCAAACGCTCTATCCAGCTGAGCTACGGGCGCACGTGGGTCTCCTCAATTGTAGAACAATCGGCCGCTAGCGTTGTGATACTATGCGGTAAACGACCGATCTACACACCGGAGAGGTGGCTGAGTGGTCGAAAGCAGCGGTTTGCTAAACCGTCGTAGGGCCTTAAAGCTCTACCGAGGGTTCGAATCCCTCCCTCTCCGCCAGAAGTTTCTACGCCTTGCAAGGTTCACAGGCCCTACGCAATAAATGGAATTGCGGGTAGAAGCGGTCATTCATCCGGACATAGAAGCGGCCTTTCTGGGCCTTGATGCTCAAGTGAAATACTGGTACATATAAGCCTCAGGCAATCATTCAGGCGGCACTCTAAGCGGACATTATGGCGGCAGATCGAGGTGAACTTCCCAGTATGATGGAACCACTGTTAGTAACGGACAAATCCTGAACAACCAAGCTAATCCCGCATCCCGAGCAGCAGTTTTTCCACGTGCTTCGCGAGCACATCGCACTCGATGTTCAACCGCGATCCTGGCCGATACTCACCGAGAGTTGTGTTGCGATAGGTGTGCGGAATAATCGTCACCGAAAGCACGCCGGCTTCGATGGCCGCAATCGTCAGGCTGATCCCATCGATTGCGATGGAACCTTTGTAGATTAGAAAGCGGTCGAGTTCGGGGGGCACGCGGACGCGCAGCCACCAATTGTCATCACCCAGCGGCTCCATGGAAACGAGTTCGCCGGTGCCGTCCACGTGACCTTGCACAATGTGGCCGCTCAACCGGCTGCTTGGAGTCACGGGCCGCTCCAAATTCACTCGCGAGCCCGCGGACAGATCACCCAAATTGGACCGGCGTAGCGTTTCCGGCGCAAGATCACTCGAAAAAGACCCGTCCCGAATATCCATTGCAGTCAGGCAGACCCCATTTACCGCGATACTCGCCCCTTGTGCCAGGTCGTCCAATACCTTGGCGCATTGAATCGATAGCCGGGCTCCGGCGGTTCGGTCTTGTACCGTCCCGACGGTGCCCAGTTCCTCAATGATCTCGGTGAACATCCAGGTATGCTTCCACCGCGAACTCATCGGGAGGAATCTGATGAATCGTCAGGCCGCGGAGACGGATGGCATCGGCACGGCGGCGGCGCCCGATGCCGCCTGCCAGCGGCAGCGCCTCCAGGCCGCCCAGAATCTTAGGTGCGTAATAGAAGAAAATTCTGTCTACACAACCG
>JAFAWA010000366.1 GCA_019242155.1 Terriglobia bacterium
CGGCTTTGACCGGTCCTTCAACATCAATTTCAAAGGCCCGTTTTTTCTGGTACGGTCTCTGCTGCCGATCTTTGCCAACCCCGCTGCGATCGTACTGACAACCTCCATTAACGCCCATATAGGGGCGCCCAACTCTAGTGTTTACGGGGCATCGAAGGCGGCCCTCCTTTCCCTGGCGCGAACGCTTTCAGGCGAATTGATTTCCCGCGGAATTCGCGTGAACGCTGTAAGTCCGGGTCCCATCGCTACCCCGCTCTACGACAAGCTGGGCCTGGCCCCGGCTGATCTGAAAGCAATGTCCGAATCGCTTAAAACGCAAACTCCGGCGGGCCGGTTTGGCACCCCGGGTGAGATCGCCAAAGCCATCGTCTTTCTAGCCTCGGATGAGGCTGCGTTCACCATCGGGAGCGAGCTGGTGATTGACGGCGGCATGAGCAATCTTTGAGGCGCGCGGAGCTTGTTGCGGGCGTGGGTACGCCGACCGGATTACCGTTTCCAGAGTGCATGAAGCGCAAGTGAAAACCTCGATGAATTTAGTTTCGGTGGGGCTGTGCGTTGCCGCACTCGCGTTCTTTGTGATCCCTACTCGTGTTCACGGAGCCGAAGGCGGCGGGAAGGAGAAGCCCGCATTCCAGGGCAAACTGCCAAACGTGCCGGGCAAGAGCCTCACGGCCATTGTGGTCAGGTACGAACCGGGAGGAAAATCGGGACCTCACCATCACGCCGGCAGCGTCTTTGCGTACGTGCTATCCGGGCAAATCAGATCGCGAAACTCCGCTACGGGCCCCGCTAAGGTTTATTCAGCGGGCGAAAGCTTTTTCGAGCCTCCGGGTAGCGTACATCTCATCAGTGAGAACGCAAGTACTACCGCGCCCGCTAGCCTATTGGCGGTTATCGTTGCGGACGACGGCGCCACATTGACAACTCCGGAGAAACGATAGCCCGTCCGAACGATAGCACGATTGAGGTACCCGAGAACTCCACGGGGCGGGATGCACTCGAGTCGGCAAATTCATAATTTAAGAAGACACGAATGAGCCGTTCTTTCCTCTTGTGGTCGATCGCAGGGATGTGGAGGGGCGTGATCCGCGGCGTTATAGTTCTCTTCTCGGGGCCGATCGCGTTCGCGCAGTTATACACGGGCTCTGCTGGCCGTATGTTGGGCGCGGACGGCGAGTGCCCTTGACCCGAACAGAACCGTCTCGCAATACGTGCGGGAAAGGTGGGGTCCGGAAGCCGGCTTTCCGCGCGGACCGGTGTATTCCATCGATCAGACGAAAGACGGCTACCTCTGGATCGGCACCGAAAAAGGTTTGGTTCGGTTTGACGGCGTGAATTTTCACCTGATGCAATCCGACGCGTCCAGCCAATCATCGATGACCCACGTTCTCGGCCTGCTTGCCGATACCGAAGGCGGCCTGTGGGTCCGCCTACGCGGCCCCTCCATGACGCTTGTCCACTACAACGGGAAATCCTTCTCGGACAGGATGGCCGATCTCGCACACCCTAAATCGTCGGCATCGGCTATGGGGCGGGCCTGGGACGGCGCCCCCTTGTTCTGGGTGTTAGACAGCGAGCCAAGCGCGATCGTCTTGCGTGGTGGTAAGTTTGAAACCCTCGCCGCTCCGCCGAATTTCTCACGTTCGGCGGTTCTGGCCGTCACACAGACCCCGAATGGTGATGTCTGGGTGGGCACTCGCGATGCAGGTCTGTTCCGGTTTGCCGGCGGAAAGACCATCGCCGTAACGGAGGGTCTGCCGGACCTTAAGGTGAACGCGCTGGTATCGGCCGGCAACAACCAGCTATGGGTAGGTACCGACGCGGGCATTGCGCTCTGGGACGGGCACAAATTGACGAAGGCGGGTCTGCCTCCGTCGCTCAGTAACGTTGTCCAGTGCCTCTCGATGACAATTGATCGGGACTCGAATCTTTGGGTGGGAACGAATTCGGGAGGATTGCTCAGAGTCAATTCGAGCGGTGCCGCTGCCATTGAAGATGTACGGGGCGATTCCATTGCCGCAGTGACTGCGGTGTTCGAAGACAGAGAAGGAAATCTCTGGGCAGGAAGCGCGAAAGGGCTCTACCGGTTTCGCGACAGTGCTTTTGTGACGTACTCGCTTCCGGAAGGACTGCCTTCGGACGGCAGCAACCTGGACCACGATGTGGTTTACGCAATGGCTGGCGGCAAGGACGAAGTTTGGGCGGGCCGGCAGCGAGGCGGACTCACGCGCTTGCGCTGGGTGCAGGGATCCATCCGGACGAAGACCTATACCGAAGCCGACGGGTTGGCGCAGAACAGCGTTTCTTCGGTTTATCAAGCCCGCGATGGAAGCGTGTGGGCGGGCACCTTGAGCGGCGGCGTGAGTAGACTAGGACTAGGGCAACCGCCGTTTACCAACTTCACTGCGGCCGACGGGCTGATTTCCAATACAGTCAATGCCATACTCGAGAGTCCCGATGGGACGCTCTGGTTCGCCACCCCATCCGGTATCAGCGCTCTTTCCGATGGCCGGTGGCGATCCTTCGCCACTAGCGACGGCTTGCCGTCCGACAACGTCATCTGCATGTTACTCGATTCCGGCGGAATCGTCTGGGCCGGGACCTCGGCTGGAATTGCCTTCCGCGCACAAGCCCGTTTTCAGGTTCCCGCGGCCCCGGCGGCGCTGCGCGAGCAGATCCTCGGGATTGCGGAAGACAAGCTCGGTTCCATTTGGCTCGCTACCTCGAACCATGTTTTGCGGCTAAGGCGTGACAAACTCATGAACGGGTCCCTCGCGGAAGACGATGTACACGAGTACGGGCCGGCCGATGGCTTGCGCAGTACCGAAGGCGTTAAGCGAAACCCGTCTGTGGCTGCGGACGCGGCCGGCCGTATCTGGTTTTCTCTCGACCGCGGCATCTCCATGGTGGATCCGGCCCGGTTGCGAAACAACTCCGCACCGTCGATCGCTATGTGCAGTCCATCGTTGCCGACGGCAATCCGCTGGCGGTCGAAGACGGCGTTCACATCCCGGGCGGCCGCAATAGAATCACGTTCGGTTATGCCGGATTGAGTCTCTCCGTCCCGGAGAGGGTTCGCTTTCGCTACCAGTTACAGGGCTTCGATCATGGCTGGAGTGATGTTGTTAGTTCGCGCGAGGCTGTCTATACAAATCTCGGGCCGGGCGCGTACCACTTCAAGGTCGTCGCGAGCAATCCGGATGGCGTTTGGAGCAACGATGAAGCAGAATTGGGCTTCGAAGTGGATTCTCTCTTCCGGCAAACCTGGTGGTTCCGCGCAAGCGTAGCCTTGGCTTGCTTTGCGGCCGCAGTGTCTCTATATCCATTCCGTCTGCATCAAATGAGCCGTCGCTTGAACGTCCGATTTGAAGAGCAATTGGCGGAGCGCACACGTATCGCTGAGGAGCTTCACGACACGTTGCTGCAGGGATTCCTGAGTGCGTCGATGCAGGTCCACGTCGCAGGTAGCGTCGCCTTTCTAAATCAGCCCCGCCGCCCGCGGGCATGGTTGAGTAAATTAATCGGAATTGAAGAAGTAAATGAGCGATCAAGCCCCAATTCGTATCGTCAGCGTTGATGACCACCCGCTTCTCCGGGAGGGGATAACAACCATCATCAACAACCACCCCCGAACTATTGAGCTTTAACCGGGCCGTTACGACGAACGTGGTATTCAAGCGTCACAAAACCTCGGGATTCGCGTGGCAATGCGATTCTCATATGCTTTAGTCAGCTGCGTTGCCGGCGGTGAGAATTCCGAGGAGAAAGCTGCTGAAACGTCTATTTTTCGCATTCCCGGGTGGGTGGCCAGGGATCGCGCTGCTGTTGCTCAGAACAGTACTTGGCCTGGTGTTGCTGCTGCAGGGAAGGTTCTATCTCGATGCGCAAGGTCGCACTCCAGCCACATGGTTCATGGGAATTTCAGCGTTAGCCGCCGGAGCTCTCATTCTCGCCGGGTTCCTTACGCCGGTCGTAGGCGCAATCGTAGCGGCCGGTCTTCTGGCGGTCTGGCTTTCGTTGCTCCCATGGTTCTGCCTCCACAATCTTCGACTCAAAGCCCTCGACCATATTCGCGCTGACCATGCTCGTGACAATCATTGGGCTCGGTCCCGGAGCATTCTCGGTGGACGCGCGCCTGTTTGGCCGCCGCGAGATCGTCATCCCGCCGCGGGGGGCTCATCAGACCGCCATTCTTGCGTCGCGCCCCCCCGCTAACTCATGCCCGAATCAACTCACCTAAAATGCACCAGAACGGAGTCGGTTGGGTCAGCTAAGAATGTAACCGTAAAGAGCGCGAGATGTGACACCCATGAGAGGTGGACATGAACGCGCGCAAGCAATACCTGGAGACGCTCCGGAAGGAATATGGCCGAGCCGACGGAGCGGTGCGGAGCCGATTACTGGATGAAGCGGAGAAACGAACCGGACTGAACCGCAAGTACCTGATCCGGGTGTTGAACCATCCGCGTCCGAAGGGGAAAGGCAAACGGCGGAAGCGGCAAGCGGAATATGGGGCGGCGGCGGTGATGGCTTTGATTGAGATTGGGATATGTTCGAGCAGCCGTGTGGGCAGCGCCTGGTGGGGGTGCTGAGAACCGAACTCGACCGGCTGCGGAGCCTGGGGGAGGTGCGGTGCAACGACGCGCTGGCGGCACAGTTGAAAGAGATTTCGGCGAGCACGATCGATCGGCTGCTGGCGCGCGAGTGCGGCACTTGCGGCGGAACCGGAATCCGAAGGTGCAGCGGTTGGTCTACCTGACGTTACCGCCCGCTGTGTCGGCGCTCACTACACGGGTGGCACAAGTATGCGCTCGTTTCCGAAGGCCAACGGGCGATAGATTTGCGCCGCTCGTCCTGCGCAACCGGAGCAAGCGAGATGACGATCTACGTCTTGGGGCTGCCGGATCGGAAGTGAGCCTACTTCAATGGGGAGTAGTCGGCAGCGCTCATGAAAGTGATCTTACTAGTCAGCGGGACAAAGTACTTCGTGCGCAGTTCCGTCCACTTGGGGTCGGCATTAAAAGCGGCCCAGCCGGCCTCCCTGGCGGCGCGGTCCTTGTACGCGAGTAGATAAACCAGTGTATTGGGCTCGTCCAGGTTCTGCCACACTGCTAACACGTCTACGCCATTTTTCTTGAATACTTCGACCTCGCCCTCGCGAAATCGCTGATGCAGCTCGTTGATGCCACCTTTGAATTGGCCAACGCCATCGCGACTAGGATCCACTGTGTACATACGCA
>JAFAWA010000370.1 GCA_019242155.1 Terriglobia bacterium
CTGATTCTAGCTTGGGGCGCCAATATTTTAGGCACGAACGTGCACCTCTGGCCGTTCATTGTAGAAGCGCGGCGCAACGGGGCCAAGTTGTACACCATCGATCCCCATCGCAACCGCGTAGGAGCGGCCGCGGACAAGCACTTCTACATCAATCCGGGCAGTGATACGGCGCTGGCTCTCGCCATGATGCACGTGATCATCGGCGAAAGTCTCTATGACGCCGATTACGTCGAGCGCTATACGGAGGGTTTCGAAGGATTGCGCGCTCGTGTAAGCGAATGGACGCCGAGCCGCGCTGCCG
The DNA here is from genome assembly GCA_019242155.1 of Terriglobia bacterium. GTDB lineage: Bacteria > Acidobacteriota > Terriglobia > Bryobacterales > Bryobacteraceae > PSRJ01. The sequence continues at coordinate 302 of JAFAWA010000370.1, forward strand.
AGTTAACCGGAATCTCAGCGGAGGAGATCGTTCAACTCGCGCGCGAATATGCCGGCACACGCCCGGCCGTAATTCGTTTGAATTATGGCGTGCAACGCAGCCAGCGCGGCGCGATGGCCGTGCGAACCATCGCCTTGCTGCCGGTGCTTACAGGCTCTTGGAAGGAGATTGGCGGCGGGCTGCAACTCTCCACCTCGCAGGCATTCCACCTGAACAAGAAAAGCCTGGAGCGTCCGGACCTTCAACAGACAGCCCTGGGACGCGAAGCCCGTATCATCAATATGACGGAACTAGGTCGGGCGCTCACCAACACCGGCAATCCGCCCGTCAAGGCGCTGGTAGTGTACAACTCCAACCCCGCTGCGATTGCGCCCAACCAGAACTCGGTACTTAAAGGATTGCGGCGCGAAGATCTGTTTACGGTGGTGCTTGAGCAGTTCCAAAACGATACCGCGGATCATGCCGATATCCTCCTTCCCGCGACCACCTTTCTGGAGCATACCGATCTCTACTTCGCGTACGGCCACTACTATCTGCAGCTGGCGCGGCCGGCTTTGCCCGCCCCCGGGGAGACCAAATCGAACGTAGAGATCTTCCGGCTGCTCGCGGCGCGCATGGGATTTGAAGACGACTGTTTCCGCGATACGGAAGACGACATGATCCGCACCCTGCTTGATTCGGCGCATCCCTTCATCGCCGGAATTACTCTCGAGGAACTCGATCGGGATCATTTCGTCCGGCTGCGAATTCCCGAGCCGTTTCAACCGTTCGCGCAAGGCGGATTCGGCAGCGCCGACGGCAAGTGCCACTTTCGCGCGGAGACTCTGGACTACGCGCCGCCGGTTGAGTCGCGTTGGGGAGATCCTGCACTGCGAAGCCAATTCCCGTTGGAACTCATTTCCCCTAAGAACGACGACGGTATGAACTCGACATTCGGGCATCGTAACGGAGTGGACCGGCAGACGGCGGTGCTCGAGATGCACACCGAAGACGCGGCTCGCCGCGGCATATGTTCCACCGATCGCGTACGCGTTTTCAACGCGCGCGGCGCGGCTATACTCGAAGCCAAGGTGGACGGCAATGTTCCGAAAGGAGTCGTTTGCGCTCCCTCGGGGCGTTGGGGAAAGCGCGCCGAAGGTGGGCGGAATCTGAACGCCTTGACTTCGGAGCGGTTGACCGATGGGGGAGGCGGACCAACGTTTTACAATTGCCTGGTACAGGTGGAGAGAATCGGAGATTGATGAAACACTGGATTCTGAGCCGGCGGGGACTGGCCCTGGCCGCCCTAGCAGCGCTGGCACTAACAGGCTGTAAACGCAAAGAAGCCGTTAAGGTCTCCCAGACTGAGACGGAAACACCGCCCATAGCGTCGCTGATTCATACCGGCGACCCGAACTCCGACACGCAGCTCGTCACCGGCTTTTACCCGATTGAGGAACACTCGTGGCGCTGGACGGCGCAGCACTTTTCCGTCGTTCTGCGTCCTCCGGCCGGGTCGGCGGAGCGCGGCGCGACCCTGAGCCTCCAACTGAATATTCCGGAACCGGTGTTGGCAAAACTTAAGACCGTGGCGCTTTCGGCGGTGATCGGCGGTGTAATGTTGCCTCCGGAGACGTATACGAAACCCGGGCCTTACACGTACACGCGCGATGTGCCTTCGAATGCGCTTAACGTTAGCAAGGACGCGGTGCGGGTGGATTTCCAGCTCGATAAGGCGATACCTCCGTCGGCCGGAGGGGATCAGAGGGAACTGGGCGTGATTGTCGCGGCGGTCGGCCTGGACGCTAAGTAGGAAGCTTTACAGTAGCCCCTGGTTTTGGATTGACGCATCGATGAGCTCGACCGTATGAACGACCCGAGCCTTGGAACCGCTACGCTCGAGAGCAGTCTGAATCTGCAAAAGGCATCCCGGGTTGCCGGTGGCCACCACGTCCGGCTCAATGGCGGCGATTAGAGCCGCCTTGCGGTCCGCCAGTTCGTTGGCGGGTTTCGGCTGCACGAGATTGTAAATGCCGGCGGAGCCGCAACAGATCGCGGCTTCCGGAATCTCCAGTAACGTCAGGCCGGGAATGGCGGAAAGCAGAGCCCGAGGCTGCGCGCGTACTCTTTGAGCGTGTTGCAGGTGGCAGGAGTCGTGGAAGGCCACGCGCAGCGGGAGCGGATGCCGCTCTGCGCGAGCGCCCAACTCTTCCAGAACTTCTGTGATGTCGCGGCACTTTGCCGAAAACCGGCGCGCCCGTTCGGCGTATCGCGAATCGTCCCGCAGAAGGTAACCGTAATCCTTGGCAACCGACCCGCACCCGGCCGCGTTGGTAACAATGCAATCAACACCCGCGTCTTCGAACGCATCGATGGTCCGGCGAGCCAAATCGAGAGCAGCCGGTTCCTCCCCTGCGTGTACCATCAGCGCGCCGCAACAAGGCTGAGCGGAAGCCGCAACCACCTCGCAGCCCTCTGCCGCCAAAGTCCGCACCGTCGCCAGATTCACATGCGAAAGAAACTCGCGTTGCACGCAGCCGAGCATGAGGCCCACACGCAGACGCTTCTGGCCCGCCGCAGGCGTCACCTCGGCGATCGAGTGCTTTTTGCGAATTTGCGGAGCCAACGCCTCCATGGCCTGCAATCGAGGCGGAAACAGCTTCAGAATTCGCGATCGGCGAACCAACTCCTGCAAGCCCGATTTCTGGTAGAGGGCGAGCAGGGGCCGCAGCAACCGTAAACGGTCGGGCCGCGGAAACAACGCGAACATCAAACGCCGATGCAAGCGGTCGACCAGAGGCCGCGGATAGAGCCGCTCCACCTGCGCTCGCGTAGCCTCAATCAACTTGCCGTAATCGACACCCGAAGGGCACGCGCTCATACATGCGACACAGCCTAAGCAGGCATCGATATGCTGCACCCAGTCCGGGGTAATCGCGGTGGCTCCTTCGCTTGCCATCTTCATCAGGTAGATGCGGCCGCGCGGAGAATCCGGCTCCGAACCCCAAAGAACGTAGGTCGGACAGGCAGGCAAACAGAACCCGCAGTGTACACACTGGTTGATCAGTTCCGGCTCGGGAGGATGATGCGGGTCGAAGGCGCTTTTGATCTCCATCAGATTCCTCCAGCGAACCGGCCGGGATTCAGCGTGCCGTTCGGATCAAACTGGCTTTTGATCGCGCGCATCAACGGCAAAGCGTCCCCAGTCTCGCCCCAGGTATCCATACGCGCCTGCGCCGGCGAGCGCCGCAACACGAACAGGGAGCCGCCTCCGGCCTCCACTTCTACACGCAGCTCATTCAAAGGCGCGTTCAGCGAGAGCCAACCGATTCCATTCGCATAAAAAACGGCATACCATTCCGGATCTCCGGTACGCTCTATCGCGCTTACAGTTGTGGCGATGTTGGCCGGCAGCACCGATAGCTTCGAGAACGCTCCGCCCGCCGTCAACTCTTCGCGTGCGCGCCAGATCGATGTGTCGCCCTTTTCGATGAGAGTAACTCGCGCCAGACCGCGGATGCGGGCCTCCTGGGCTTCCATTCCCGCGTCGGTGCCTTCCAACAGGATGTCCATTTTCGGTGCCATGCTCCCGCCCAAGCGTACTTGCAGTGCTGTATGCGCCACGTTCGAGCCCTGAAGAGTGAGTAGCAACGCCTGCGCGGAATCGATATCCGCGCAGTCCAAGGTTAGAGTTCGCGTGTTTCGCGGCAATGGATGCAAGCGGAAAATGGCCTGGGTGATGACCCCCAGAGTTCCCAAAGCACCGGTGGCGAGCTTCGGCAGATCATACCCGGCCACGTTCTTTACGACCTTTCCGCCGCTGCGGGCGATGGTGCCGTCGGCCAGCACCAAAGTGATTCCGATGATCAAATCGCGCAGGCCGCCATATGTAAGACGCAGCGCGCCACTGTCGTTGACCGACAAAATACCCCCGACGGTCGCGCGCTCCGGCCACAGAGCATCGAGCGCCAGCCGCTGCCCGCGTATGGCGAGCGCGTGCTGCAAATCCGCCACGGTACATCCCGCTTCGACAGTAACGGTCAAATCGGCCCAGGCATGCTCGATAATGCGGTTGAGCCGCGCCGTAGAGAGAATCAGGCCCGCGCGAGCCGGCGGATTGCCCCAGTCGAGCTTGGTGCCGCCACCGCGCGGAATTACTGCCAAGCCGTCGCGATTCGCACACAGCAGGGCGGCGCTCACTTCCTGTTCGTTGGCGGGTTCCACCACCCGAAGGCCATGCAAGAAGTCCATGGATCAGAAGCGTTCTGCTAAGCCGGCAACCTCCACGGAGTGTGGCTTGTACTCGCCCGCGCGCTCCCCGCACAGACGCGGGCGTGGAAAGATCTTGGCCGGATTGGAAAGCTGCAGTGGATCGAAGGCGCAGCGCACGCGCTGCATGGTCTGGAGGTCGGGCTCGGCGAACATTTTAGACATCATATGCTTCTTCTCGACGCCCACTCCGTGCTCCCCGGTGATCGATCCGCCTTTCTCAATGCACAGCTCCAGGATCTTTTCGGAGACCGCCATGGCGGCCGACTCCTGTCCCGGAATGCGGCTGTCGTACAGCACCAGAGGATGAAGATTCCCGTCACCCGCATGGAAAACATTAGCCACGCGCAGGCCGGATTCCGCGCCCATCCGCTCGATCTCGTTTAGCACTTCAGGCAGCATGGTTCGGGGAATGACTCCGTCCTGCACGAGGTAGTTGGGAGAGATCCGGCCGACCGACGCGAACGCGGCCTTGCGGCCTTTCCAGACGAGCGTCCGTTCCGTTTCGGTTTGGGCCACGCGAATCTCCCAGGCCCCATGATCGCGGCAGATTTGGCCCACCTGCTCCATCAAAGCGCGCACCTCGGCTTCGGGTCCATCCAATTCGACGAGCAGCAGACCGCCGCAATCCGGATAGTGCGCGTGTACGGCGGCTTCGGCGGCGTGGATTGCCAGGTTGTCCATCAACTCAATCGCGGCCGGCAGCATACCCGCCGCAATAATCCCGCTCACGGCAGCGCCGGCTTCGTTGGTGGAATGAAAGGCTGCAAGCAAGGTCTGAATGCATTCGGGACGCTTCACGATCCGCAGCGTGATCCTGGTCGCAATACCGAGCGTGCCTTCCGAACCGACGAAAATGCCCGGCAAGTCGAAGCCGGGCGCATCGGGAGTTTTCTTTCCAATGTGGACCAGGCTTCCGTCCGGCAGCACAACTTCGAGAGCCAGCACGTGGGTAGTGGTAAAGCCGTATTTCAAACAGTGCGCGCCGCCGGAATTCTCCGCTACATTCCCGCCGATGCTGCACACCGATTGCGAGGACGGATCAGGCGCGTAGAAGTACCGCGCGTGCGCGATCTTCGCCGTGACCTCCTGATTGATGACTCCGGGCTCCACCACCACCCGTGCATTGGGGAGGTCCACCTCTAAAATGCGATTCATTCGGGCCAGGCTGATAAGCAGTCCCCCGGCCGTGGGAAGCGCCCCGCCGCTCAGACCGGTGCCGGCCCCTCTGGCTACAAAGGGAATGCGCGCGCGATGGCAGATTCGGACTAGCGCCTGTACCTGTTCGGTCGAAACGGGCAACGCCACGGCCCCCGGCGCAACGCGGAAATTCGTCAGCCCATCACACTCATAAGTCCGCAGTTCGTCGCGCGCGGTGAGCAGCCCGCGCGGGTCCACCACGGACCGCAATTCGTCCAGGATTGCCGGCGCGAGCAATGTAGAACTCACTAAGCCACCGCCTGGGGCTCGCGCGCGCCAAGACACCTTGCCAGCACATAGGGCCCTTCCGGTATCACGGCCACGCGCGCCTGCGGGGGCAAGCCCGCGAGCAATGCGCTTACGGCGGACTCGGGTGTTTCATACGATGCACCCCAAAGCTTCGGATGATACTCGGGCGCAAGGCCGGGCACGTAATAGAACAGCTTCTGGGCGGTAGTCACCAGGGCCAGCTTTTCCAGTTGCCACTGATCCACCACAACAGCGGAATTCGCAATTCGATTTAGGAACCCGGCGTCACTCACTCCGGAGAGCAGCATTTCGCGGAATTCCGGCGCACCCGCACCCTCCTCGCATTTGCCCAACACTAAGATCCGGCCGCCCGGTTTCACGATGTGAGCCGCCGCGGTGACGCCCTTGATCACCTGGTAAAACGTGAGATCGAGGGGATAGCCTGCGCCTGAGGTGATCACCGCATCGACCGGTTCTTCAAGACTCTCAAGCAGTGTTTTCGACACGAATTCCACGCCTTCGCGATGCGCCAATTCCGGATCGCCCGCAAAAATACCGGCTATGGAGCGGTCACGCGCCAAAGCCACGTCCAGGATAAAGTCATGGCGGGCCATGCGGGCAATGGCAAGCAGCTCGCGATGCAGAGGATTGTCCTCGGTCGAGCCCTCCACGGCGCGGCTATCGCGCATGAAGCGCGGGCTGTGCAGGACCTTAATGGTTTCCTGCGCCGCCAGGCCCGGCGCTACCAGTTTCCGGCCTCCGGAAAAGCCGAGCATCAGGTGGGGTTCGATAAA
>JAFAWA010000397.1 GCA_019242155.1 Terriglobia bacterium
GTGGCCCTTCGACCCCAAAACCACCGGGCTGCCCGTAGTACACAAGGACACTGGAGCGTACATCATGTGGGCGGGTTCACCATACGCCCATGTACACGTAATGGGACGTCCATAGGTTTGTGTTGAGTCTCAACGACCGGTAGGCACCGCCGCCGGTCGGCCCGCCCGTCTTGGCCAGAGCGATGCCGCGATTGGGAACCGGACAGAGGGCCAAGCTCTCCCCGTGTTGCGGCGAAACTACAGCGTCGTGAGTCTGACGTAATGTTGCCACTAGCGAATTGGTGGACAGGTGATTTACCACCGGTTTCACCATCCAGGCCACCGAGGCAGGAATATCGCGGGTCAAGGCCATTGCCTCCAGTTCCAGGTACACTCCACCGTCCCGCTCCTCATAACGCGTAATGCTGCGGATGCGCCATATGAAGCCGCTTCCAGTGTTTGGCGGCAGCAGGCGCTCGCCGGGATGGCCGTACCCTTGAATCTCGCGGATTTCAACCGCTTCTGCTACACCGTACCCGCGGTTTGAGTCCACCATCACATCGTGGTTCTGATAGAGTCCTTGCATCGCAGCACTCACGAACAGGACTTTTCGTTGCCACACCATGCGGAATTCCTGGACGTCATCGGCGCACGCGAGGGTTCTCGATGACGTGACCACCGGACCGTACATCTGCTGGTAGTCGTCATAATTGTGGACCACCGCTCGGAGGCTGTCGATCGTGGCACCCGGAATAAAGATCGTTCCGATCCAGTCGTGAATCAGGCCGTGCGGCACAGCTTTGGTACCGTGCCCCACCACCGGTGCGACCACCACTTCACCGCCGCGTACACGCGCGGCGCGATCGGGTGACTCATCCACCCATAGGAAAGGTTGGCCCCCCGCAGCACGTTCCTGCATCAGGGCGTCTGCCGCCTTCAGGTGCGAGTCCCAGGCAGCCAATGTTTCGGGCTGGAGATCGGCGGCATGTAGAGGATGCGCAAGCATCAATAGTAAGCCCAACATGACCGTAGCCGCAGTTTTGAGTAGGATAAGTTTGGTCTGGCCCGCCATCGGCTCCTCACCGAAAGCGCGATAGCGCCTTCCGCAGGTGCGGCATTCGTATTCTCCGTGTAACGGCCACATGACAGATTTATGCCTCAAAGTGCACCAGGCGGTGCCGATTCTCGATTGAAGTCCTCTGAACATTTCCCTTCCTCCAAAGCGCGTATGGCGCTTACTTTTCTTTAGCTCCTCCGGATCCAGAGCAACGCCCATGTGGCGTTCGCCGTTACTAACGCACCTGCGATTCCGTTAATCGTGAGCGGGAATCGCCTGTATTCTCAGCGCTATTCTTTGTTGGCGCTGCCCAGGTTCTGCTGGCTGACGTTGGCGGATGACGAAATGTCGGCAGCCCTTTACGTTACGAGCCGCAACTCGGCAGATTTAACGGAACTGAGTTGGGGAGCCGCGCAGCTCCGCCTGTGCAGAGTTGTCTTGATACTTGGACGACATCTGGCGTAAAATCATGGACAGATGACGTTCCCACTTACAGGTCTGCCGGAGAGTGCAAGCCAGACGATCGGAGCGGTTCGAAAGGGCCTACCTGCGGGAAGGCTGAACAGAATTTCCCAACTGTTAGGAGTCGATCGAGCGTTGCTGTTGCAGGTGCTGGGCATTTCCGAGCGGACCTTGCAACGTAAACACGTGGTTTCAGCACGGCTGAGTCCGGCGGTTTCGGACCGCCTTTCGCGTATAGACCGCATCTACGCCCTGGCCGTCGAGGTGTTCGGGGAGAGTGAGAAAGCGGCCCAGTGGCTGAAGCGGCCCAGCCGGGCGCTCGGAAAGGAATTGCCGCTCAGGCTGCTGGACACCGACGCCGGCACCCAACAAGTCGAACGCGAATTACACGCCATTCAGCACGGCTTTGTGTATTGATGCCGCAGCTCTGGAGACTGTACCGTGCCGAATATGGGCCTGGTCTCGACGGCATCGGCGGCACCTTCGCGGACGGCCGCTGGCACACACGCGGCGCCCGCGTCGTCTACTTTGGTGCTTCGGCAGCTATTGTCGTCCTGGAACGGCTGGCCCACATAGACCCCGATTTATTGCCTACGGACCTTACGCTTGCCTATTTCGAATTGCCGCCGACCATTTCCGGTATCAATGCCGCCCACATTTCAGTTCTTCCACAAAACTGGATCCACGATCAAAACGTCACCAGGCTCATCGGCGGCCAATGGTGGCGCGAGCGGCCCTCCCCGCTATTGGTGGTCCCGTCCGCCATTTTGCCGGAGGAATCCAATTATGTCTTGAACGCCCAACATCCCGAAGCGAGATCGTTGCAGTTGATTCGCGAGCGGTCATTCAACTTCGACCCTCGGTTGATCTAAACGTTGGGCCGTTCCGAGGCAGAAACTACCGAGTGTTCGTAGTCGAGCGCACCGAGCTTACCATCGGGAAAGATCTCTCGCTCGGCAATCCACTCATAGGATGCCTGAAATACTTCACGCGTGTAGGGCTCAAACACGATGCGTTCACCAGGCCCCCAGCGCCGCGTATCCATTTGGTCGTGGAACCGCTCCGGGAACTCGCTTTTGTAGTAGTGGGTGTACAGCTCCGGCCGGAGGTCGATATCGCGCTGCGCACGGCGGAGCGCCCGATAATATTTGCGAACGTCTTCGAGATCAGGGCTCCCCGTGATCATAGCGGCGATCATGAACGTGCTGTCGATAATCTTCCGAAAGCCCAGTTGCTCCAAGAAGTAATGCGGACCGCTGAAAAGCGATGCTGCCGGAATCTTTCCTTCCATCAACAACTCCATTCGACGGAACAACAGGCCGCTCGAGAAATCGAGGTTGATCTCCTTGCGGTCGAGATACGGCTCCAAGGCTTGAATGGTCGAGTAATGGCTGCCGGATTGATAGCCGACTGCTATGGGAACACCCTTCAAATCGTTCGGCGTCTTCACCGGTGAATCCGGAGCAACGAAAATCCCGGACGGCGACACCGAATAGGCATCCGCGTAGAGTTGTCCGTGCCGATTGGTGGCCGCGATGTTTACCGTCCAATGGCACGCGCAACTGATATTGCTGGTCCGGCCGGCTTCAAATGTCTGGTAGGCTCCCGTGCGATCGCCTAAGTCATGCTGCTCGGTGCGCTTGGAGCCAAGCGCTTCACGGAACTCGTATTCGAGGCCCTCGTCGCGGAAATATCCTTTCGCATCTGCAACCCATTCCTGTAGCCGCATGTGCGGTGAGATTATGAATTTCGACATACGGATCTCCTATTTCGCGCCCCATTCGCAATGCGCTCTCGGACTGGCATTCGGGCGGTCCGGCAGCTTAAATCGGCCTGGTAGAGACTATACCATTGGCCAATACCAATATTGAACCGCGCGCCCGACCGTCAGGAGTTGTTGTTCTTCAAAGCGCTAGGCGATTCTGAAACCTCGGCGGCGATGCTGCGCATTGCGGCCAAACTGGCCTCCACATCCGCAGCGGTCGTTGCCCAGGAGGAGACACTGATGCGCATTGCGACCTGGCCTTGCCATTCCGTTCCCGCGCACCAGCAAGTGCCCTCGCGTTGGAGGCGCTCGATCACTGACCGGGTGCGCCCGGCGCTTCCGAAGGACACCAGCACCTGGTTGATTACCACATCGTTCAATATCCGGTAACCGGCTTCGCGCAGCCCTTCGGCAAACCGGCGTGCGTGGGCGCATGTGCGCTCAATCAAATCCGCAATTCCGCTCCGGCCGAGGGACTGGAGCGCCGCCCAAAGCTCGACGCCGCGCGCCCGCCGCGACATCTCCGGGGCATAATAAGACGGCTCGCGCTGAGTGCCTGGCTGTATATACGCCGCTCCCACCGCCATTGCCGCTTGGAGCGCTTGGGGCCGGCGCACCATCGCGATGCCGCAGTCATACCCGACGTTCGCCCACTTATGAGCATCCGTGGCCCACGAATCCGCCTCATCAAATCCATGCGTCAAATGGCGGTACCGCGGCGACGCAGCGGCCCAAAGCCCGAAAGCCCCATCCACATGAACCCATGCTCCGGCTTCGCGAGCTCTCTCGCAGACCTCACCCGCGGGGTCGAAGGCTCCCGTATTCACATTCCCGGCCTGAATGCAGATGAGCGTGCGGCTGTCCAACTTCGGCAGCTTGTCCGGGCGTATTCTTCCCTGCCGATCGGCCGGTACCCTAATGAGCCGCTCGCGCCCGAGTCCAAGCATACCCAGCGCTTTGATTACCGAGATGTGAACCTCATCGCCAACCACTACAGAGAGCGGCGGCGCTCCAAACAGGCCGTCCTTTTCCACGTCCCACCCGGCCCGCTCCAACAGGGAATGCCGCGCCGCGGCCAGACATGTGAAGTTCGCCATGGTGGCCCCGGTAACCAGCGCCCCTCCGCTAGCGGGCGGGAGCCCGAGCAACTCACGAATCCAACCGAGTGCCGCATCTTCCAGTGCCGCGGCCACGGGCGACATTGCGCGCAACGCCCCATTTTGATCCCAGGCGCTCGCTAGCCAGGAAGCCGCCACTCCCGCGGGCAGCGCCCCTCCAATCACGTATCCGAAATAACGGCCGCCCGCGGTAGCCACGGTCGCAGGGGAGCCGATCCGGTCCAGGATTTCGATCAACTTCCAGGGCTCGGAGCCATCCTCGGGCAGTTCGCCCGTAAGCCGGTCCAAATCGCGGACCGCGGCCGCATCGGGCGCCACGCGCCGCGCACGAATGTTCTGCAAATAGGCTACCGCCTTGCGCGCCGCGCAGCCCAACACCTCCAGATCAACCGCCTCCTTGTACGAACTTTTCATCTCGTGAGCCTCATACGGAATTCTCGCCCGAAGTGGACTTGAAATAAAGATCCATTCTGGGCAGAATTGGATTGAACAATGAAAACCGAAGTTTTGGTAGGGCATTTAGGCGCTTGGTCGGCCGGCAAGGGCTCCTTACAGCAAAAGCTGGCTCGCGCATTAATCCAGATAGTCCGCGAGGGGGCCTTGAACCCCGGGTCCCGGCTGCCGTCCGAACGGGAATTGGCTCGTGCCTTAACCATAAGCCGCACCACCGTCGTAGCGGCATACGACACATTGCGCGACGGGGGTTGGGTGGAGAGCCGCACGGGAAGCGGCACGCGCGTGAGTAAATCGAGTGTGGTTAATGCAGCGCGGGGCGCGGCGCAGGCGGGTGCTCTGGCCGCAAGTCCCCTACTCGGACTGCTTTCCTCAAATCAGGACGAGGATCTGATCGATTTCGTTCTAGGCGCGCCCTTGCCGCTCGCCGGCCTGTCTACCGATCGTTTCACACCGGCTCCGGAAGAGTACGCCGCACTCATCAACGATACGCGTTACTACGCCCTGGGCCTTCCCGCCCTACGCCAGGGTATCGCGTCGTATTACTCGCAAGCCGGCCTTGCGACTCGTCCCGAGCAGATTCTGGTTACCAACGGGGCGCAGCAGGGCATCTCCCTCTGTGCCGGACTCTATCTGCAGCGCGGAGACTCTGCATTACTCGAGGACCCTACTTACTTCGGCGCACTGGACGCATTTCGCGCGGCGGGCGCCCGCCTGGCGGGCCTGGCCGTCGAGAGCGACGGCATCTCGCCGGCCACACTCCGGCAACGAATCGTTGCCACCTCGCCCCGTCTCATCTATCTGACTCCCACATTTCAAAACCCGACGGGCGCGCTCATGCCCCGCCTGGCCCGCAAAGAGGTCGCGCGGATCACCGCCGAACTAGGCGTGCCCGTGATTGACGACTGCACGTTCTTTGATCTTGCTCTGGAAGGCTCGCCGCCGCCGCCGATTGCAGCCTTCGCCCCGGACGCGCCGGTGATCACCATTGGATCGGTAAGTAAACTGATTTGGCCAGGGCTGCGGATCGGTTGGGTGCGGGCGCCTGAGCCGATTGTGGAGAAGTTGGCGCGGCTAAAAAGCGCGATGGATCTCGGCAGTCCGCTGCTAACCCAAGCTGTAGCCGCGCGCCTGCTGAGTGAAGTGGAATCGATCCGGGATCTGCGCAGGCAGCAGTTGAAACCACGCCGGGACCTGCTCGCGTCTTTATTGCGAAACCGCTTGCCCAACTGGAAATTCCGGATGGCGGCCGGTGGTCTGTTTCTCTGGGTGAAACTGCCGGCCGGAGACGCCCGCCAACTTGCCCAGACGGCATTGCGGCACGGCGTCGTGATTCTTCCCGGTCCGTTGATGTCGCCGGGAGAACGGTTCGCCGGTTTCGTTCGCAT
>JAFAWA010000497.1 GCA_019242155.1 Terriglobia bacterium
CATTGGGAAAATTGCATCTTGAAGGCGAACGCATGCCCGGACCTAAGACCCCGGACAAACGTGTCGTCTTTACTTATGACCAAGTCGATGTGGGTAGATTGCGGCGCGGAGGCGGCGTTATTCGATACCCTGTGAAGGAGTAGCCGCTGTGGCAGTGCAAATCGTTGCGCAGCCATGCCGATTCTCGATGGCGTTGATCCGTTCCGGTGTCTTGCACCCACATGGCTTGGCGTTAAAGATGCGGGTGTGACCAAAGTCCCCCTCTCCGCACCAAATAAATCGATTAATTTAAGAAGGGCCATTCCTCGGAATGGCCTTTTCTCGTTTTACGCTGCAACGGTATTTTGCAAGCGTTGCCATGGTATGTCCCGCCCCGAGCGAGCATAGAAGGATCGGGATTACCTGGCTGCGACTGAGGAACTGCTCAAACGCGCTGTCCAGGTCCTTGGGTTCCTCGTGCTGTGAAGGAAATTGAAATGGGGGAGCAACGGGAGAAGCCCGCGAGCTGATTCCACAGGTATCTTGCCCGGCTGTGCGCAACAAAGACTATGGCGCTTGCGTAAGAATGGGCCTTGGGTAATAATAACGATTTCAAAATCGTGAGCAGATAACGGAGTCAGCCAAACAACCGCGTGTATCCGCTCGATAACAACACCGAAGAGAAGGTTCTGTCGAGCGTCCCGTTTCGTGACTATTCCGACCGGCGAACGTCGCGCTTGCAGGCATTCACCGTTCCCGAAGACGAAAGTGTAGTCGCCCCGGGGGCATGCACAGCCTCTGCTTGGACGTTTCCGGAAACTTCGGGACTGAGTAGCGAAAAGGTGCTGCTTAACGAGCTGGCATCTCTCGATTGGCGTGTTTCCCGACTCGAAGCCGCTTTCCTTTCCATGGCCAGGCTGTGGACGTGGGGCAACCGCGTTTATCGCAGAGTCGGTCACGCACTTCTGCGCACACCTGCCTCGGCGATCTGTCAGCGGCTGATGGGCAATACCGCTGCGGACGAGAAGTACCGGCAGTGGCTGATCCAGCATCGCGCAACCGACCGCTACCGCTACTCCGAACCCAACCAGCGTCTGGTCCAAATCGGCACGCCTCTCATCTCCCTGATCATGCCGCTCTATCAGCCGAATCTCGCCTGGCTGGAGTCGGCCGTGAACTCTGTTCGCACACAGCTATACCAAAAGTGGCAGTTGCTGATTGTTTGCGATGGTGACCCACTGCCCGACGCAGCTTCCTTGCTTGAATCGTTGGTCTCGGAGGATGCGCGCATCCAGTGTCTCTGTCACGCTCGCGGCGGCATCTCCTCCGCGCTGAACCGGGGACTGAATGCCTGCTCCGGCACTTACACCGGATTTCTCGATCAAGACGACATTTTGGAGCCAACGGCTCTTTCTCACGTTGCCGCCGCCATTATAGACGATGAGCCGGATCTTATATACACCGATGAGGACTATGTAAGTGAATGCGGCGTTCCGCAGCTCCCCCTTTTCAAACCCGCCTGGTCACCAGCGCTGCTTTTGTCCTGTATGTATGTCGGCCATCTGCTGGTCGTAGCTACCAAGCGGGCCTTGGGAGTCGGCGGATTTCGGTCCGCCTACGATGGCGCGCAAGATCACGACTTTGTCCTGCGCCTGACGGACGACAGTCCTAGAGCGGTGGTCACGCATATTCCCCGAGTGCTGTACCACTGGCGTCAGCATATGGGCTCCACAGCGCTGGCTCCTGACTCGAAACCGTATTCGCAGGAGGCGGGCTTGGGAGCGGTCCAGGACGCCCTCGAGCGGCGGCAGTATCGCGCAGTCGTCCATCCAGGGCGTATTCGCAATACGTATGGGTTCACGCGCGTTCCGTCGAGTAACGATTCGGCGGCCATCATCGTCCCCACGCGAAACCCCAAGCTTTTGGGCAACCTACTGGAATCCCTCCGGGCCGTGAGGTCGGGGTTTTCACGCGAAGTGCACGTTGTCCTTCACTGCCAGGGAAACCAAAGCGACGAAAAGATTGCCACGCTCGCCGGCAGGTACGGCGCGCGCCTGTTCGAATATCGTGGACCTTTTAACTTTGCCCTGATGAACAATCTCGCCGTAAATCGTGTTGCGAGCAGCTTTCTTGTCTTCCTGAATGACGATGTGTTGGTGCGTAGTGATGAGTGGCTCGAGCACTTGTGCGCCCCCTTCATACGCCCTGAAGTCGGAATCGCCGGCGCGCTGTTGCATTACCCTGACGGCATGATCGAGCATTCGGGAGTCGTGACAGGCATTAGCGACGGCGTCGGTCATGCGGGACGCTTTCAGTTGGAGAGCTCGTTCTGGCCTTGGCTCCAGCTCACGCGGAACGTCTCCGCTGTCACCGGCGCCTGCTTTGCGATTCGGCGGACGCTGTTCGAACAACTGGGCGGATTCGATATTCGTTATCACAATAATTACAATGATGTCGATCTCTGTTTAAGAGCCCAGAATGCTGGTTTCGAAGTCGTCGTCAGTACCAGCGCGGATCTGTGCCATGCGGGCGGACAGACGCGCGCGCGCGGGACCGGGCTCCAGGAGAGGCTCAGCTTCTGGGCCCGATGGGGAAATGTGCTGAGCCAGGTGGACTATTTTTACAGCCCGAATCTCTCGCGGCGGCTGGAAACAATCGACCTATCGGTTCCGTCCTGGCAATGACGCTGACGTCAATCTTGTTTTGGTTAATTCAACGGGTACAATTGGGCCCGTTACGCATTTTCAGCGGCATATCGCAAAGGAACTAGAATGGCGATTCAGCTATTTGTGCCGAGCTTTCGAATCGATGAATGTCTGAAGGCAATCCGGGAGTGCCTCGAGAAGGGGTGGACCGGCCTAGGATTCAAGACCATTGAGTTCGAACAGGCCTGGAGTAAGTACTCCGAACTGCCTCATGCACATTTTCTGAACTCGAATACCGTTGGACTGCACCTGGCGCTCCACGTGATGAAGAGCCGCTTCGGTTGGGCGGACGACGACGAGGTCATCACCACTCCTTTCACGTTTGTCTCCACGAATCACGCCATACTCTACTGTCGCCTTCGACCTGTATTCGCCGATATAGACGACTTTCTTTGTTTAGATCCGTCGAGCGTTGCAGCCAGGATCACTTCCAGGACGCGGGCCGTGATGTTCGTAGGCGTGGGCGGCAATACAGGCCAATACGATAAGATTGTGGATCTGTGCAGGCAGCGCGGCCTGAAACTGATTTTGGATGCTGCACACATGGCCGGTACACGGGTGAACGGACGGCAGGTAGGCCCGGAGCCGGATGCAGTGGTCTTCAGCTTCCAGGCAGTCAAGAACCTTCCCACAGCCGACTCCGGAATGATCTGCTTTAAAGATGCAGAGGACGACGAGCGCGCCCGCAAACTGACTTGGCTCGGAATCAATAAGGATACCTATTCGAGGACGGCGGCCCAAGGCGCCTACAAGTGGATGTACAACGTGGAGGAAGTGGGATTCAAATACCACGGAAACTCGATCATGGCGAGCATGGGACTGGTCCAACTGAGGTGGCTCGACCAGGACAACTCCTATCGGCGCCAGCTAGCTTCGTGGTATCGCGCGCGGCTCGCCGGGCGCGGGGCCGCTCGCGCCGTGGAGGTCGCTTGCGGCTGTGAGTCGGCCACTCATCTTTTTCAGGTTCGAGTAAACCGCCGGGACGCCGTGATGCTGGCGCTGAATGAGCACCAGATTTATCCGGGAGTACACTACCGCGACAATACCGATTACTCGATGTATGCCTACGGTTCGGGTTCGTGCCCTAATGCGGCGAGGGCGAGCAACGAGGTCATCTCTTTGCCTCTACATCTGAATTTAACGCGCGACGATGTAGCTACCATATGCGATCTGCTGATAAGGTATGCGGGATGAAACGCGCTATCCAGCCATTCGGAAACTCCGTTGTGCGTTTGCGGCTGCTCTCTGAATCCGATCTCGATATGACGATGGCATGGCGGAACCGCGACGACGTGCGCATCTGGTTTAAGAATTCTCAGGTCATTACACACGACCAGAACCGCGCCTGGTATGCCCGATACTCTGAACGGGATGATGACTTCACGTTTATCGTTGAGGCGCAGGGTCAGCCGGTCGGATTGGCGGCTGTGTACGGTATCGATCCGGCGAATGCAACCGCGGAGGTCGGCCGGTTCATGCTCGCCGCGAAGGCGAGAGGCCGCGGTTATTTCGAGCTCGCCTGCCGGCAACTGCTGCGGTTCTGCGCGGAAACCCTGCATTTAAAATCTGTATTTCTCGAAGTGAAGGAGGAGAACGAGAGAGCAATCCGGGTCTACGCCCGGAACGGCTTTAGGGAGGTGGCGAACGCCGGTGGTTTCCTTCGGATGACCTGTTCATTCAGCGAGGCGGCAGCCCCTTACCCATGGGGCGCATCAGCGGCCGGCTAACACCTTTTCCTGTTCCTCGATTGCTGCGGGGCCTCGCTAAGCTTTCACAAGGTATCGAGGCAGAATTATCTGATGATACTGCGAATCGGATAGACAAGAACAATATGTCGCTAGACGGCAAAAAAGTACTGATTACCGGCG
Organism: Terriglobia bacterium; assembly: GCA_019242155.1. Classification (GTDB taxonomy): domain Bacteria; phylum Acidobacteriota; class Terriglobia; order Bryobacterales; family Bryobacteraceae; genus PSRJ01. The sequence continues at coordinate 4,553 of JAFAWA010000497.1, forward strand.
CGGAGGGATTTATTGGATCTCACCTCGTGGAATCTCTGGTTCAGGAGGGTGCTCGCGTCGTCGCATTATGTCAATACAACTCCTTTAATCATTGGGGTTGGCTTGAAGAACTGCCTTGCATATCGCAAATTGAGGTGATCTCCGGCGATATACGGGATTCTCATTTCTGCATTGGTCTGATGAAGGGAGTTGAAGTCGTTTATCACCTGGCAGCCCTCATTCCGATTCCATATTCTTATCGCGCGCCCGAAAGTTATTTCGATACGAATGTCAAAGGTACTTTGAACCTCTGTCAGGCCGCAGTCCGAAATGGGGTTCAGCGATTCATTCACACGTCGACGAGCGAAGTATACGGCACCGCTCAGTACGTGCCCATCGACGAACATCATCCGGTCGTCGCGCAGTCGCCGTACAGTGCGTCCAAAATAGCTGCCGACGCTGTAGCGCTGAGTTTCCACTACTCGTTCGACCTGCCGGTGGTGATCGCTCGTCCTTTTAATACCTACGGCCCCCGGCAATCCGCGCGTGCGATCATTCCAACGATCATCACTCAGATGGCCGCGAAATCCAGTGAGATCCGGTTAGGCGATCTCGAGCCAACACGGGATTTTACTTTCGTAACAGATACGTCCGAGGCCTTGCGGGCGCTTGCTCGGATGGAGGGCGGATTGGGAGAGGTGTTTCAGATCGGTAGCAACCGGGAGATTCGCTTGTGCGAGGTGTTCGAAATCCTTGCGGAGCTTATGTGCTCGGACGCCCAACCTTCGAGAGATCCGGACCGGATACGGCCGGCCAGGAGCGAGGTGCGCCGCCTCTGGTGCGACAACACCAAGCTTAAGAAAGCGACCGGCTTTACGCCCTCAACTCTACTCCGCGACGGCTTGGCAACGACGGTAGACTGGTTTATCCGGCCCGAGAACCTTATGCGGTACAAACCCCATGTCTACAATTGCTGACCGGGCTGTGATTCTTGCCGGTGGCAAGGGATCGCGGCTGCGCCCATATACTGTTGTCCTTCCGAAGCCGCTCATGCCTATTGGGGAATATCCGATTCTGGAAGTTGTGGTTCGGCAACTCGCCTTTCACCGATTTCGGCGGATCACCATGGCGGTAAATCATCAGGCCCATCTGATCCGCGCCTTTTTTGGCGATGGATCGCGGTGGGGCCTCGAAATTGACTACTCGCTTGAGCCCGTCGCGCTGAGCACTATCGGGCCGCTTACGTTGATTGAGGATCTGCCGGAGCAGTTTCTCCTGATGAATGGGGACATACTGACCGATCTCAATCTGCGGGAATTCTGCGATCGTCATGTCGCTTCAAACCGCCTCTTTACCATCGCCGCTGCGGAACGGGCGCATGTCATCGATTACGGCGTGCTCGAGGTGGATGGAGACAGTCGCCTGTGCGGATTCCACGAGAAACCGGCTCACAATTACCTGGTTAGTATGGGGGTCTATGTCGTCCATCGCTCGTTGACGGGACACGTGGTCCCGCAGACAAAATATGGATTCGACGACCTGATGCGGGACATGCTCGAGCGTGGCGACCCCGTTCATGTCGAACCACATCCCGGTTACTGGCTGGATATGGGCCGTCCGGACGATTATGAGCGGGCGGTCGACGAGTTCCAGCGATATAGAGGAAGGCTGCTTCCGGATGTGTAGAAGGGTTCTCGTTACGGGCTCGTCGGGTTTTATCGGCATCCCACTGGCCGGGAGACTGGAAGCGGCAGGCTGCCAGGTAATCCGGCACGCGCAGGCGGACGGAGATATCGCCTCATGTTCCCTTCGCGACCGGCGGATCGATCATGTGTTTCACCTCGCGGCCCGAACCTCTGTAGAAGAAAGCTGGACATCTCCCGTTCCGTTCTATGCCACCAACGTAGTGGGAACCGCCAACGTGGCGGAGTTCTGTCGCAGCCAGAGTGCTTCGCTGACTATGATCAGCTCCTATGTCTATGGCGCGCCCCGGTTCCTGCCGATCAGCGAGGAGCATCCGGTAGCTGCGTTCAATCCGTATGGCCACAGTAAACTGCTCGCCGAGGAAGTGTGCCGCTACTATGCCCGGCAGTTCCATATCAACACCACAGTGATTCGTCCCTTCAACGTTTACGGTCCCGGACAGAATGAGAGCTTCTTGATTCCGACACTTCTGAAGCAGGTCCTTGATCCCGGGATACAAGAAATCTCGATTGCCGACGATCGTCCTCGGCGCGATTATCTGTTCATCGACGATTTTCTAGATCTGTTGCTATGTACCATGCAACCGGCCGGCTTTGCCATCTTCAATGCGGGATCCGGGTCTTCGTTCAGTGCGCGCGAACTGGCCGAAATCATGCTGCATATCAGCGGGCGGGCGATGCCTGTGGTATCTCGGGGCGAGTTTCGGCCGCGGGAGGTTCTCGACGTTGTCGCAGACTGCCGAAAGGCGAAAGATGTGCTCGGCTGGGAGCCGCAGGTTCCGCTGAGCGACGGGATCAGGCGCACGATCGAGGCCAGAGTGGCGCTTCAAGCGGGCGTCGAGCAGACGGCAGCAAATGGCTGAACCCGGGGCCAAAGTTTCCCGTTCTGACGAGGCCGCCGCGCGGCCTGCGAGAGTGAGGACACCGGCACGCCGGTTATGGAGCGACAGTGTTCATGCTCTGCGTGTCTGGCGCGTCTGGATGTTTCTAGGCGTCCAGGACATTAAGGCGCGGTTCCGGCGGTCCGCTATCGGTCCGCTTTGGATTCTCTTTAATATGTCTTTGTTTGTGATCGGCGCAGGCTTATTGTACGGCGTGCTGATCAACCAGCCCATGCGGGTGCTTCTTCCCTATCTGGTTACCGGCTTTACTCTCTGGGCTTTTATCGTCACATCCCTGACGGAATCGGCATGGGCGTTCGTTAATGCGGAGGGATACATAAAGCAATTCTGCTATCCCAAGCAGATTTACCTGCTTCGCACGCTGGTGGCGAATACCATTATTCTGTTGATCAGCCTCACCGCTGTGGTTCCTGTCCAGCTCTATTTCCGGTCGTTTTCGCTTATCGGCTGGTTATTGGCTATCCCGGGGCTGCTTCTGTTATTTCTGGCCGTCTTAGGCCACATTACGGTTTGCGCTTACCTTGGTGTCTGTTTCCGGGATCTACCACATGCCGCCAACGGAGCGCTTCAGGTCGCGTTCTTCGTCACTCCTGTCATGTTTCCCGCGCGGATGCTGCTCGAGCGGCATCTGGCATGGATTTACGAACTCAATCCTTTCTACTACCTCCTCGAGATCGCCCGCCGGCCAATCCTCGAGGGTAGACCGGCTGATCCGCAGATTTACGCTTTCGCCGGCATTTATGTGCTGCTGGTATGGCTTTTGGCCTGGCAGGTAGCCAGATCGCTGGACTCGCGGGTGGTGATCCTGCTATGAGCCAAATCTATCTTCGCCTTCGTGGTGTAGGGATGACATTCGAAGGTCAGATCGGCGCGCCGGACGGACTGAAGTCGTGGCTTCCTCGGGTATTCAGGAGGAACACGGCTTCGCCGGGAAGGTACCACGTCGAGGCGTTGAAGAACATTAGCTTGGATATCGGGCACGGCGAGCGTGTAGGGCTAATCGGTCTGAATGGCGCGGGCAAGAGCACCCTGCTCAAAGTGCTGGCCGGTATCTACCCCCCGACATCGGGAACCGTGGAACGGAGAGGACATGTATGTCCCATGTTCGAATTTGCGACCGGCTTCGAGATGAACCAGTCCGGCTGGGATAACATTCGTATCCGCGCGCTGCTTTTGGGCATGCCGCGCGCTGAGATCGAGGCCAAAATAGAGGAGATCGGCGCCTTCACCGAGCTTGGCGAATTTCTCTCGTATCCCGTCCGAACTTATTCTTCAGGTATGTTTATCCGGCTCGCCTTTGCCGTTTCCACCAGCATCAATCCGGAGATTCTTCTTCTGGACGAGGTAATGGGTGCGGGCGACATTCAGTTTGCGGAGAAGGCTAGGAAAAGGATGTCTGAGTTCATGGAACAAGGCAAGATCCTGGTTTTTTCCAGTCACAATATGGAGCAACTAAGTACACTGTGTGAGCGGACGATTTGGCTGGAAAAGGGACAGATTGCGGCCGATGGGCCGACGCGCGAAATCATGGCCCTATATCACAGCGCGAACGGAGCGGCCGTCCTTGCCTGACATAATGCAATCGAACCTTCAAGGAGTCTCTCGACTATGAGCGCTCGAACTCGTTCTACCGCGATTTCAGCATTCTGTTTTATCCTGACGGCCTTAACTGTGAACTGCGGAAAGCAGGAATCCGCGACGGCGCCACCGGCCGAGGCTTCTGCCGCGGCCGGCCCGTGGCAGCAGTCGATGCCGGCCGAATTCGCAGGTTTGACGGTCAAAGATGGCGGCGCCTGCTACCTTGACGTAGTCAATGGCGCGGATGCAGCGAACCCGCCTCGGATAAGGCCTAATTCAATGATTGCCCTCGCGGGTTGGGCCGTGGCGGATCCGAAGGCGGGACGCAGCGGAGGCGGCGTTGGAATCCAGTTGAACTCGTCGACTCCGTTTTTTATTGTCGCCGACAGATACAACAGGCCAGGATTAGGGACTGCGCTAAAGAGCAGTTCCGCGCTCGATGGAGGCGGGATTAAATTGGATCCCACGCAGCTCAATTTGCCGGCGGGCGACTACCGCGTGATCTTCCTCATTCAGTCGGACCGGGAATTGCTGCGCTGCGACACGGGACGCAGCCTTCGGGTCAATTGATAGAGAAGGCAGTTGGACTGAGTAAAGCGTACAGAGTCCGGAGAAACAGGCCATGATCCGCGCCGAGTACTTCATGAACGATGCGAAGATGTTTCATTCGCCGAATCTGATCCGGAATCCGGCGGTCTCGATAGTCCTGCCGACCTTTTGCCGCGGGGATAACGGCCTGCTAAAAAGAGCTATCGATAGCGTCCTTGCACAAAGATTTTCCAGTTTCGAGCTCATCGTTATGGATGACGGTTCGACGGACAGCACAGCAGGCATAGTCTCCGAGTACGTGAAGCAGGACGATCGCGTAATTCACGTGCGACACGAGAACAACTGCGGGTTACCTGCGTTGCGGGTAAACGAAGGATTGTTGCTCGCGCGCGGCGAGTTTTGCGCCTATCAGTTCGATGACGATCAATGGACGGATGGATGTTTGGCAACCCTTTTCGGGTGCCTGCGTGACAACCCTAGCGTCTCAGTCGTCTATGGCCGATGCGACTACAGACTAGACCGTCAGACAGTCACTCTGGGCGGTCCGTTTAATTACTTTCTGCTTGTTGCGGGCAACTCTATTGCAAATAACAGCGTCATGCATCGGCGAAGCGTCTTCGAACAACTCGGTGGCTACGACATGCACTTGCTTATGCGTCGTCTGTGCGATTGGGACTTGTGGCTACGGTGGGCACGTCAGGCGCAATTTCTTTTCATTGACGAACTCGTAAGCATCGTGGAAGGGGGTTTGACCGAATCCATCGGCAAGAGTGTGCCGTTAGATATCTTCGTCTGCCGGGCGCACATGGGCGCGAATCGCAATGAAAATCTTAGACCTGACATGTTGCGCGCTTATATACTCGATGGTCTTGAACACTTGTCACACCTGGGAGAGCAAAAACTGGACGCGGTGTGGCGAGAACATATAGCGCCATTTCATTGTCGCTACCGACCCGGTGCGCCTTCCAGGCACCCAAAGTCGAATAGGCCGACTGGCGTCCTGGTTACTAAGGCCCATTTCGACACTACAGTGGACATCACAATAGGCAATTTCGTCGAAGTGTTGACTGATGATTTTGCGTTCACATTCGTGCCGCAGTCACAAGTCGATGAAAATGCCATCCGGTGCGCTGATATTCTGTTGTTGCATCGTACCATTGACCAGCATGCGGAGCAGCTCGCGGAAATCGCCAAGCGTTTAGGTAAGCCCGTCATCTTCCTCATGGACGACGATCTTACGTCGTTACACGAGTTGGGTGCGGAATTTTCGTACCTGGCTCCGGGTGAACCCTGCCGAGTGAGCCTGGAGTCTCTAATAGAAAGTTCAGACCTTGTCGTCACGTACTCGAAAGTGATGCAGAATTCGGTACGTGATTTAAATACACGTCAGGTTTTGCTCGAGACCAATATACGGCAAAGATGGTTGACTAAGGCCAAATCCCGGCTCAAAGACGTCGCGGCATTCTCAACAACTAGTCAGCGCCCGGTGAGGATCGGATTTGCGGGCGGAGGTGCACGACGGCAAGAACTTACTCTCCTCTGGCCGGCGATCGTGGAAGCCAGCCGCCGCTTAGGCTCACAGGCGGAGTTTCTGTTCTGGGGCTTCACCCCGGACGGTCTAGAACAATTGCAGTCGCCTTTTTCCTGCGAACCCTTCACGTTCAGCTATGAATCGTACCTGAGCCGACTTACTTCTAACACTTTTGATGTGTTGATCGCTCCCTTATCGACGGAGAAACGGGCCAAACGGGCGAAGTGCCCAATAAAGTTTTTGGAAGCTACTGCCGCCGGTGCAGTAGGAGTCTATTCCGACGTGGAGCCTTACCAAACCGTCGTGGATGGCGTTAACGGCATCAAGTGCGAGAACACGATTGAAGCCTGGACGAAGGCAATCTTGAGGGCCGCTACATTGGTGCCCGAGGAGCGGATGACTATCCTGGCAAACGCCCTCCAAACGGTGGAACATCTGTACACCAGTGAACGTCAGGCATCCCGCATGGCGGCGACCCTGCGGGCTGGAGTCCTTCATGGAATTTTGCGGCGAGGGCCGTCCGGCAGGCCGCGAATCGCTTATTTCTGCCATAGCGCCCATCTCGCGGGAGGCGAGAATAATCTTCTGCGTCATGCTGAGATGACGCAGGAGTTTCAGTTCGAGCCGGTCTTCGTGCTGCCCTCTCCCTTGCGCGGCACATTCGAAGAGATCCAGCGCAGAGCTACGGAATTGGGCATTGCGCTTGCGTATCTTCCTTTGATCGTGGAGACGGAGGCCGACGCATCCAGACAACTCGACGAATCGGCCATTGCGGAAATCGAAGCCTGGCTGCGGCAGAGCCGGATTGCTCTGGCGCATTCCGTCACGCTAATGCGGGAAGTCGGAGAGGCTGCGCAGCGTCTGGGAATCCCGCATGTCGCCTCGCTCTACGCTACCAGTTCGCAGGCCCCAGCCGGCTTCCGACACTGCGACGTGATTCACTCCGACTCTTTCTTTTTTGGCAATCGGTGGGGAGAGGTCTTGAGAACCTCCGTGCGGCGAATCATGTCGTACGTGCCGGACCGGTACTTTGAACTCGGCGACGAAACAGGGAAAGTCGCGGGCCGTCCGGCCGGGCGCGAAATGGTGATCGGGATGTTTGGAAGCATCCAACCCCGCAAAGGGCAGCTGCAGGCTGTAGAAGCTGTTGGCTTACTGAAGACACAATCGAATCGGAGCGTCCGCCTCCGCCTGTTCGGGTACGATCACTTCTATCCTGTCTATCTCGGGGCATGTCGCGAGGCAGTGCAGCGGTACGGGATATCCGACCTTGTCTCGTTCTCGAGTTTTGTGCCGGACCACGCCGCGGCGCTGCGCGACGTTGATGTGGTTCTGTGTGCCAGCGACTGGGAATCGCTGCCGCTGACGGTTCTCGAGGCAATGGCCGCAGGACGTCTGGTGATCGCGCCCAATGTCGGCGGTATTCCAGAGGTCGTTTCCCGCCGGACTGGGATCCTCGTACCGGATAACACAGCGCGCACGCTATGCCGGGCGTTTGCGGAAACGCTGGATCTGACGGACGGCGAATGGCGCGACAGGACGCGGTTGGCACGCGAAGTGGTGCGGGGCGAGTGTTCCCGCTACGTGGTTGCGGCCGAGTTGTTCAAGCTATACCACCAAGCGGCGTCGGGACACTCGAGAGGAGAGAAGGGGACAGCTTTCCGTCCGACATTCGCGGCATCGACGGTCAATGCAGGCGTGTTTGATGCCCTCGAGGGCATCCGTGCGAGCCTTGGTGAAATCAACTCGGAACTGCGGCCCGTGTTGAAGGGAACCAGATGATCGGTATGGACTTGGGCTGCGGCTGGAATAAGCAGCCGGAATTGATTGGCGTCGACCGCTATTTTTGTTCAGGGGTCGATCTGATCGCGGACATCAATAAGGGGCTGCCCTTCAGTGACGATTCGGTCGATTTGCTGTTCGCCTCACATGTGTTGGAACACGTCGACAACCTGCTTGCAACAGTCAAAGAGGTGTACCGGATCTGCAGGCACGGTGCGCAAATGTGCGTCCTCGCTCCGTACAGCGAGCAAAAATTGAATCAGGCAAATCCGTATCACAAGTGCAATTTCAACGAGCACACTCCCCGATTCTGGACCTATTACGAGAAGACCCCCATCAGCCGGGAAGAATACTGTCACCCACAGGCTCAACAGTGGGGCCTATCCAGATCGGACAACTCTGATCCCGGGATAGACATTCGGCTCGTCCGCATCGAGTACTTCTACTTTCCTCAGTACGCCGGGCTGTCTCCTGACGAACAGCGGCGATTCCGGTTGGAGCGTCCGGACGTTTGCGATCAGATCATGTATCACCTGATCGTTTGGAAAAGCACCGGAGAAAATCAAACTAAATCGTTCGATGAGTATGTCGCGGAGTTTTGCCCGTACGAACCCACGTCTGTCCTAGCACTCAGAAACCGAGCGCCGGACGGTCCGCCTCCGTTCAGTGCGGTTCCCGGGGGGAATATGGACGCGTTTCTTAGGCGCATGACAACGATCGTCAATTCGACAGACTTGTCAGCCGGACCGGCGCGCGGCGGGTCCACCTCGGGCGAACGGTACGCCAACGGCGAGCGTCAGCGCTCCTTCACATCTGCCGTGTTGGAAGCTGCGCGCGAGGCTTGCCTCGTCGAGGCTCGGAACGCCGAGCGCCTGCGGCCGGAACTCAAGGCGGCGAAGGACGAAGCGAACGAACTTCGCACTCATACCGTACACTTGGCCGCGGAAGTCAACCGCCTGCAGGAACGCTGCGACGCTCAGAGCGAACTTCTTGCCCGACGCACCGCTGAGTTGCAAGACGCCGCACACAATCGAACTCTCGCTGAAGACGCAGCGCGAAGCGCGCGCGAGGCGTACCTCGCGGAGGCTCGGAATGCCGAGCGCCTGCGACCGGAAGTCCAGGCGGCGAAGGAAGAAGCGACCAAACTTCGCGCTGATAGCGTACGCCTGACTGCGGAAGTCAACCGCCTGCAGGAACGCTGCGACGCTCAAAGCGAACTTCTTGCCCGGCGGACTGCTGAGTTGCAAGACGCCTCACACAATCGAACTCTCGCCGATGAGGCAGCGCGAAGCGCGCGCGAGGCGTGCCTCGTCGAGGTTCGGAACGCGGAACGGCTGCGGCCGGAACTCCAGGCGGCGAAGGACGAAGCGAACGAACTTCGGGCTCATACCGTAAGGCTGGCCGCGGAAGTCGCCGGCCTGCACGAACACTCGAACGCTCAAAGCGAACTTCTTGCCCGACGAACGGCTGAGTTGGACGACGCCGCCGCACGCAATCGAGTTCTCGCTGATGAGGGAGCCCGAACCGCGCGTGAGTTGGATTTCTCGCGCGCCGACCTGCGGCGGGAGTCCGGCCTTGCGGCCGCTGCTCAGCAGGAGGTCGCGACGTTGTCGGAGCGGGTCCACGAACTTGAGGTGAACCGCGAATCGAACGAGGTGCTGCGGGCCAAGTTGGCGCTGACGCGGGCGGAACTCGAAACCACAGCGACGCTGCTCGCACTTCAGCGCCAAAAAGAGGAGGCTCTGACTTCTGAGATTGCCGCCGCCAGAGCGGAAGCTGCTTCGGCCATGCAGCAGGCCGAACAATGCAGAGCGCTCTGGGGAGCCGCGGCGCGTGCCTTTAGCTCCCTTTCGCTCGAAAATCGGATTCCAGAATTCGTCAACGCTGTAAGGGTGGCCGGGTTCCTACTCGGGCGCCACGGGCAGTTGACCGGGCTCCCACAGGAGTTTGCCTCGTTGCGGGCCTACTCGGACCAACACTTCGGCTCCTCACGGGCCAGCGTGATGCTCGGCGGCGACTTGAACAACGTACCTTACCGCGAATATGTCATACCATTTGGAGTGAATCGATTGGCTTCCATAACGGCGGCGGTGAAGCCTTTTCTTCCTGATTCTTCCGGATTCTTCGGCGTTGAGGTCGTTTCGCCCGACAACAAGATTCTGGCCCATGTTCGCCAACGGTTATCGACGGTGAGCGACTCTGGATTAGTGACGGTTACGTTACCGGCAGCCCTATCAGGCCTGGACAGCGGATGGTCGCTGAGGATTTTCGTCCGGGACGCCATCGCTCCCGTCGGCCTCTACGAATTGGCACGCGGCGCCCTGTTACGCGCTAAGGTGCAGTATTATCCCTTTGTTCAATTGAGCTGAGGAACTGAGCCCTTGGACCTTGCCGAACTCTCAATACTGTTGGTGCTTGAAGGGGAAATTGCCACGACCCAGCTCATCGAGCGATTACTGCAGGCCAGCGGGCAATTCGGGATTCGATACCGAAAGATACACTTGGCATCACTGAGGCTCCAGGATTTCGAAGGCCATGCCGTCCCGCTTTTTGTGCGCTGCGGTGACCCTGTCCTTAAGGTCTGGATCGACCTTCTGCGCCGCGCGGGTCATCCGTATCTCTATTACATCGATGATAACTTCTGGGAACTTCAGGACAATTCGCCGGTCGGCCGTTACTACAGGGATCCCGCGGTCAGGGA
>JAFAWA010000534.1 GCA_019242155.1 Terriglobia bacterium
GCCCAGAAGCTTGCCCTTGAGATCCCAGAGCGCGCTGTCTATAGCGGCAATCGCCATGGAAGAGACACCCGGCCGCCCCAGGTTGCGGATCGCGCGGACCATGGTCTGCCATGCGGCGCCGATGGCGAGCGCATCGAGGCCCATGAGTTTCGGCAGAAGCGCGTGATCGATCAGACGGGCGGTCGAGACGTCAGCATACGAATAGCCCAGTCCCCTCTGGCCGCCTGCCTCCGCATGCACGGCCACGATGGTAGTGTCGTTCCACTCAAGGGTGCCGTCCGACTCCGGGGTTGCCGTGGGGACGGTAAACGCCTCGACCGCGAAGTGAGAGATTGTGAACTCCGCAGACATAAGGCTATACCGTAGGCATTCCGTGTCCCCAGGTGTCCGGTGGAGAAAGGTCGCGCCGCATTTTGGGCGGCTCCAAGCCGCGGCGGTTGCTGGTGAAAATGGTGTCGCCTTGGGAAATGAGGTAGTCGCCGATTCGGGCCGCTATCGCCATGATCGTCAGCCCGGGATTCGCGGAACCTTGCGTGGGCAGAACGCTCCCATCGCAGATAAACAGGTTGGGTATGTCGTGTGTGCGTCCAAAAGCATCGACCACAGAGGTTCGCGGATCCCTTCCCATGCGCGCTGCGCCGACCAGGTGCGCGTAGCGGGCCTCTTGCACGACCTCCTCTGCTCCCGCCGCCCACATCACGCTCATGGTCATTTGCTTGGCGAACTCGATCAGCTTTTGATCGTTCTCATAAAGGTTGAAAGTCACTTTCGCGACGGGCAGGCCCCAGTGGTCTTTCTCCTCCGCCAACTGAACGCGATTGTCTGGGTGGGGAAGAATCTCGCCCAGAAGACCGAGGGCCGACCAGTGATTGTAGTCCATCATTACGCGGCGCATGCCCCAGCCCCAGGCCCCTTTGGCGATCATCATCTGTTTGGCAAATGCGATCGGCAGCGGACCTACGGTTTGAATGGCAAACCCGCGCGCAAATCCCCGGCTTGCATCGGTCTCGTAGAACTCCTCTGTGAGCGCGTGCGCGGGAGGCGCTTTATACATTCGGACGGGCTCTTCGAAACGGCCGAGCACGACATTGCCGGCTTGGGCCATCAGGTAACGGCCGACGCAATCGCTCGAATTGGCGAGGCCATTCTCAAAGCCGGGGCAGGCTGAGTTCAGCAGCAGGCGAGGTGTTTCGATAGCATAACCGGCCACGACAACGGCTTTAGCCTTCTGAAAGCACTCCTTGCCCTCTCGATCCAAATAAGTAACTCCGGTGACACGCCGTTCCTTGCTTACGTGGATACGCGCGACCATGCTGTTGTCCCGTATCTCAGCGCCGCCGCCGATGGCGTCGGGAACGTGGGTAATCAGTGTGCTGGCCTTGGCACCGACTTTGCACGCCTGAATGCAGAAGCCGCGATAGATGCAGTGCGGGCGGTCTGCGCGCGAACCACTCAGGATGGCCACCGGACCGCCCGCGCTCACGCGAATGCCGAGTTTGGTGCAGCCGCGGATCAATGTATTGCCGACGCCGCCCATCGGATGAGGGCCGTACGGATATCCGTGAGGGTCGCCCCACGGAAAATAGGCGGGTCCGGCCACGGGCAGCTCACGTTCCATCAGTTCGTAGTACGGCTTCAGGTCCCAGTAGGAGATTGGCCAGTCCGCGCCGACGCCATCTTGCGAGTAGGTGCAGAAATCGGAGGGATGGAACCGTGGTGTGAAGGCGGCCCAGTGCACCGTGCCGCCGCCCACGCCTTTGCCGCTGTTGTTGGCGCCGAGCGCCAAAGGATGTTGACCCGTGATGATTCGCGGATCGTTCCAATAGAGCTTGTGCGAGCCCTTCTCGTCGCTCACCCAATCGCGTTCGGAATCCCAGAAGGGACCGGCGTCGAAACCGAGGACGCGGAAACCCGCGCGCGCGAGCCGCTGTAAGAGAACGCCGCCGCCCGCGCCCAATCCTACAATGGCGTAGTCCACCTCCTCACCGGGGCCGAACCGGCGCATGGAAGCGTTAAGGGTCTGCATGGGGCCGAGCCGGTGGCGCGAATCACGCGGTTTCGGAAACTGCCCGAACAGGGGAGCCTTCAATGCGTTCCTCCCTGGGGCGCGCCGCGGTGCTCTCCCTTGTCCGCGACGGGCGCGTATTTATCGGAGACGGAACTCTCGGGAGCATGCCATTCGTACCGCTGCTCTTTGCTTTCCCAAGGCTCAGGCTCACCACGCTCGAGACGCATATACGCGCGCGGATAGGCCGGGCCCCCGAAACCGATCTCATCCCAGGCGTAAGGGTGAGCGTAGTAGGCCGCGACACAATCCTGCACCAGGAGCATCCAGAAGCGGTCCACCGGCAAACGCTCCCAGATATGCTGCGCGGCTAGGGGATCGCCATCGTGAATGGTCTCGAGCAATTTGTCCTGTTCCAGGTCGCCCAATTCGAGGAAGCCTCGCCCATGAAGATGCTGAGCGATCTCTTCTATGGCCTGCAAACCCAAACGGTACGCCTCGCCATCCGGGGGCATGTCGTCGTACCGGTATCCATCGCCGGAGCCCTCAAAAAGCCGCTGGTCGATCCATGGAAGAATCGGAATGCGGAGTTCCGCGGGACGGTCATCCTGCGGGAGAATGTGACCGCAGACGGCTTCCATCAATCGCGCCTCTTCCGCTGAGAAGAAGCGGATCGCAGGAACATTGAATACACGGTCCAGAACCAGTTCGCGCGTCGCCGCATCCCAGAACTTACGTTGATCGAGCGTTCGATATCCGGGATAGTAACCGGGCTGGTGTCGGCTCATCTCGCTTCGCGCCGTAACAGGCTGGCCAGCAACCCCAAAAAACCGCAGGCCGCAAACAGCAGCGGCGCAAATATGGGCGGCCCATAGATCACGTTATAGAACGGCTTCTCCATGCCGCCGGGACGTCGGAGGATGCCGCGGGCGTGATAAAAGAATCCGACGCCGCCGTCCATCAGCGCGAGACCGGAGACGGCGGGAAGCCAAGTGTGCGCCACTTTCCGGTTAGCGATAGCGCCGAGTGCGGAAGCAATCAGCAACGGGGCGAGAATTACCGGCGTCCATTGGGCCTTAAACCGGAAATTATTTTTGTAGTGCGAATACCAGGCTTCAAAACCGCTGAAGAATGCGGAAAATGCGGTGACCACCGCGAGATGCTTCTGGAATCTGCCTTCGCGCAGATCCTGCTTCCAACCGATTCGTTCGTGAGCGCGCCCTATGCGGGCCGCCCAGTGATTTCGATGCGCGGGTTTGGGAAGCAGCCCGCCACAGTCGTTTTCCCGGCGGAGAAAAGAGGCCAGAAGCCCCAAATATGCCGCAACCCCGAACAGCAGCGGTGCGAACACCGGCGGGCCCATCACGATATTGGTCACCGGGAGACGCCATCCTCCAGGCTTGCGCGCAACTCCACGGATGTGGAAGAAAAATCCTGCCAGAGAATCCGCAAGCGTCACCGCGGCGGCACCGCGCAGAACGGTGGTCGCAGCGCGCCGGCTAAAGAAACCGGCGGCACCGGAGGCCGCGAGGACCGTGCTTAACACCACGGGCGTGTACATCACAGGCTGACTGTAGCTGCCTTTGTAATGTTCGTAGCCCACTTCGAGGCCGCTAAGAGTGCTCGAGAGCGCGGCGACAAGAGAGAGCCACCGCTGAAATCGCCCTTCGCGAAGTTGGGCTTCGACCCGCAGGAGTTGAGCCGGAAT
>JAFAWA010000449.1 GCA_019242155.1 Terriglobia bacterium
CGGCACAATCGCATTGTGTGCGCCGGAAAGAATCGAAAGGCCAATGACCTGAACGTCTTCCTGAAGCGCGGCGTTCACAATCATCTCGGGGGTTTGGCGCAAGCCTGTGTAGATGACCTCCATGCCGGCGTCGCGGAGGGCCCGGGCGATGACTTTGGCGCCGCGGTCATGTCCATCCAAGCCGGGCTTGGCCACCAACACGCGAATCGGCGGCGTCATAAATTATAGGTGCGCCGTCTCCTGGTAGGTGCCGAACACCGCCCGGAGCGCGTCACAGATTTCGCCAAGTGTGGCGTAGGAGCGCACGGCATCGAGAATGAAAGGCATAGTATTGGCGTTGCCTTCGGCTGCGCGCTTCAGCGCGTCGATGCTTCGTGAAACGCGCGCCTGATCCCGCCGCCGCCGTAGTGACTCCAGTTTGGCGGACTGCTCGCGCGCGGCAGTCTCATCGATCTGGAGCAACTCCATAGGTTTATCCGGTGATTGAAACCGATTGACGCCCACCACCACGCGTTCCCCTGCCTCCAGTTCGCGTTGATAGCGGTAGCTCGCGGCCGCGATTTCACTCTGTGGAAAGCCCGATTCGATGGCGGGAATCATTCCTCCCATCTCGTCGATGCGGCGAATATACTCGTTAGCGGCACGTTCGGTTTCGATAGTGAGAGCTTCGACGAAATAGCTGCCGCCCAGCGGATCGGGAGTATTAGCGACGCCGCTTTCATAAGCCAGTACCTGCTGCGTGCGCAGCGCGATGGTAACGGCCTCTTCACTCGGCAGCGCGTAGGCTTCATCCAACGAATTCGTATGTAAGGACTGAGCGCCACCGAGTACCGCGGCCAAGGCCTGCAGAGAAGTACGAATCACATTGTTATAGGGCTGCTGCCAGGTAAGAGAACAACCGGCGGTTTGCGCATGAAAGCGCAGCTTCAGACTGCGGTCGCTTTGAGCTCCGTAGCGGTCGCGCATCACGTGCGCCCAGATTTTGCGGGCGGCGCGGTACTTGGCGATCTCCTCGAAGAAGTCATTATGAGCATTGAAGAAAAAGCTTAGCCGAGGCGCGAACTCGTCAATGACAAGGCCGCGCTCGAGCGCCCAGTCAACGTACTCGATTCCGTCGCGCAGTGTGAACGCCAGTTCCTGGACAGCGGTGGACCCGGCCTCACGAATGTGGTAGCCGCTGATCGACACAGGATTGAACTTCGGCACGTGGCGCGCGCCGAACTCGATGGTGTCGGTGACCAGCCGCATGGAGGGACGCGGCGGAAAAATGTACTCCTTTTGCGCGATGTACTCTTTCAGAATGTCGTTCTGAATGGTGCCTGACAAGCGTTCCCAGGCGACTCCTTGTTGTTCCGCCACCGCCAGATACATCGCCCAGAGGACCGCGGCGGGAGAGTTGATGGTCATCGAAACTGTGACATCACCCAATGGAATGCCGCGGAAAACGGTCTCCATGTCTTCGAGAGAGCAGACAGAGACGCCGCACTTACCCACTTCGCCTGTGCTAAACGCGTGGTCGGGATCGTAGCCCATCAAAGTAGGAAGATCGAAGGCAACGGACAAGCCTGTCTGACCTTGCTCGAGCAGGTAATGATAGCGGCGATTGGTCTCTTCGGGCGTAGCGTAGCCCGAAAACTGGCGCATGGTCCAGAGTCTTCCGCGGTACATATCACGGTGGATGCCGCGCGTGTAAGGGAATTCGCCGGGCAGGCCTATGTCGCGCTGCCGGTCGATGTTTTCGAGCTGCTCCGGTCCGTAGAGCGGATCGATGGAGACGCCGCTGATTGTCGTAAACTGTCGTTCAGCAGTCTTCACCTGATTTTAATCTTAGCACCGGGATTACGCGCGACCTTTTAAGACATATATAAGTCATGCTCAAATCGACCATTTTTCGGGAATACGATATCCGCGGCATAGCGGACACGGAGTTGCCGGACTCACATATCGAACTGCTGGGACAGGCCTTCGGGACCTACTTGCAACGGCACGGCGGGAAGAAGATTTCGCTTGGCCGTGACACTAGACTCAGTTCCCCGCGCCTTCGCGATGCTTTACTTCGCGGTCTTGTGGCGAGCGGCTGTGAAGTATCGGATATCGGGGTTGTACCGACTCCGGTGCTGTACTACTCGGTGATTCACCTTCGCACCGATGGAGGAGTCATGATTACGGGCAGCCACAATCCCGCCGAGTTTAACGGGTTCAAAGTAGTGTGCGGTTCGAGTACCATCCACGGCGCGGCGATTCAGGAGCTAAAGCGACTAATCGATACCAAAGACCTAGCGCAGGGGCCGGGGACGGTTCAATCGACAGATGTAACCGCCGCTTATGTAAATGACATCGCTTCGCAGTTTCGATTTCCGCGCAGAATCAAAGTGGTGTTCGATGCGGGTAACGGAACCGGCGGGCCCGTGATGCACCGCATTCTTGAGTCGCTGAATGTAGATGGGGTCGAACTGTTTTTCGAAATGGACGGGCGGTTCCCGAACCATCATCCGGACCCTACTGTCCCGGCCAACTTGCAGGCACTGATCGCTAAGGTGCTGGAGACCAAGGCCGACCTCGGAATCGCCTTCGACGGGGACACAGACCGGATCGGCGCGGTGGATGAACAGGGGAACGTAATCTACGGCGATCAACTAATGATTCTCTATGCGCGCGAGATCTTATCGCGGAAACCGGGAGCAACGTTTATTGGTGAGGTGAAGTGCTCGCAACTGATGTATGACGACCTGGCGGCGCGCGGCGGCAATCCGATCATGTGGAAGACCGGCCATTCGTTGATTAAGGCCAAGATGAAGGAAGCTCATGCCGAGTTGGCGGGCGAGATGAGCGGTCACATGTTCTTTGCCGACCGGTACCATGGCTTTGACGATGCCTTATATGCAGCTTGCCGGTTAATGGAGATTGTTGCTGCTAGCACGCAGCCTCTCTCCCGCCACCTGGCAGACCTGCCGCGGACCGTAACGACGCCGGAGATCCGGTTCGATTGCCCCGACGAACTTAAGTTCGCGGTGGTGGAGACATCGGCGGCGGAGTTACGCTCCCGCTACGAGATCGTGAGCGTTGACGGCGTTCGAGTGCTGTTTCCGGACGGATGGGGCCTGGTGCGGGCGTCCAATACGCAACCTGTACTGGTGATGCGTTTTGAAGCCAAGACCCAAGAGCAACTCAATCAATACCGTAAAGAGATGGAGGATGTGGTCGCCGGAGCCGTGGCATCGGCGCAGAAAAAAGCCGGCTCCGCCGAGCCGGCATAAACGGCCGAGGTGCGAGGACGTTCCCCCGAATCGCCCTCGCATCCAGCCTTCGAGATGAGGGATTCCAAAAGGAACGGATTCGTTCCAGGAAAGATACGTCTGCAGTAAGGATTAATTGCGGGGGCCGGTATTTTCCGTACGTCCCGCGAGGGGCTTCACCGCACCCGCGCCGCAGACCGCGACGCCGCGCTCGATGAGCGCATTTAGGAATTCGAGTAGAAGCGAGTAGAAAAGCTGTTCGGTTAAGGGTTGCTTGCCTGGAAGCCGGAAGCCCGCGGGCAGTTCCTTAGCGATCGAGAGGCGCACGGAGTTGGAATGTGGACGTCCGGAACGGTCGCGTTTGTTCGCTAACGTAATGGGCGTCTGCATCACGGCCCCGCTGCGCCCGTCTACGTAAAACTGGCACCGCGAAAACCAACCAAGATTACCGGGATCGGCTGCGTCGAACAGCAGGAGCCTGCCGGGCGCGCTCAGGTCGAGTTGAATACTTCGCGGGCTGTCCTTCATCTTGGCCTCAAACCCCGCCTTCCGGGCGATGTTGGCGATCATCTCGGGCTGCACTTCGAGATACAGCAATTTGTGAGGACCTGCCTGAAGGACCTGCATTTACGCACGCCCATTGTAGCGTACTGTCTTTGAAATCTTCAGTGAATGCCTCGGATAATGAACCCCACGTATGCAAGGCTGATCCCTATGATTACCACTACCGTCAACCACGAAACTAAGTTGAACCATCTGGGATTAATCCACTCCCCCATGAGGTCGCGCTTATTGATCAACAGGACCATGGGGATCAGAACGAAAGGCAGGAGCATGCCGTTCAGCACCTGGGAAAGCAGGATCATGGTGACCAGGGGGAACTGGGGAATCAGGGTAACACCGGCGCCGATCACGATGAGCCCGGTATATAGACCGTAGAATACGGGCGCTTCTCTCATCCTGCGATTCACGCCGGATTCAAAGCCCAAGCCTTCGCAAACGGAATAGGCAGTCGAAAGCGGCAAGATCGAGGCGGCAAAAACAGAGGCGTTCAACAGGCCGGCGCTGAACAGGAGGAACGCGTACTGTCCGAACGGTTTCAGGGCGAGCGCGGCTTGGGTGGCGTCCTGGATATCGGTCGGCTTCAGGCTGTAGATGGCCCCGGCGCACGCAACAATAATAAAAAACGCTACGACGTCGGTCATGATGCAGCCGAATACGACCTCAAAGCGCGAGGCCGCATACTCTTTCACGGTGATTCCCTTCTCTACCACCGCCGATTGCAGATAGAACTGCATCCAGGGCGCGATGGTGGTGCCCACCATGCCGATCAGCATGTAGACGTAGCTCGGCTCAAGCATTAAAACCGGCTTGACGCTATTGATGGCCGCTTCTTTCCAATCGGGTTTTACCAGGAAGCCCGAGATGATGTAAGTGATGTAAAGAGCGCAGCCGAATAGAAACATCTTCTCCACGCTCTTGTAATTGCCTTCGACGACCAAAAACCACACGGCCGCCGCGGCGAGGGGAACGGAAATATAACGGCTGACGTGAAAGATTTCAAGCGAGCTGGCAACGCCCGCGAATTCGGCCATCACGTTGGTCAGGTTCACGAATACCAGCAGCGACATCATCAGGAACGTAACGCGAAGGCCAAACTCCTCGCGAATCAGGTCCGACAGGCCTTTTCCGGTAACCGCGCCCATGCGCGAGCACATCTCCTGCGTGATGATCAGAACCAGGGTGATGGGGACCAGGGTCCACAACGGCAGGTAGCCGTAACGCGCGCCCGCCGCCGAGTACGTAAAAATTCCGCCGGCATCGTTATCCACATTGGCGGTAATGAATCCTGGGCCGATGACTAGAAAGAACACCGCTATCTGATACCGAATGCGGCTCAGGAATTTCGGCATCCGCTATTTCTGCCTCAGTACGGAAATCACATCGTCGGCGGTGATTACGCCGGTCAGCTTGCCGTTGCGATCGACCACGGGCAGGGTCAGAAGATTGTACTTGTCGAACAGTTCCAGCACCCGGTCCTGGTGCTCTTGAACAGTCACCTGGACCAGGGTTTCAGAGGCGAGATCCTGCAGGCGCGCGCCGCCGGAAGCGGCAAAGAGACGGGCAAGCGGGATTGCGGCCGAAAGCCGCTCGTCCTCATCCACGAGGAAGATGGTGTTCAGATTTTCGAGTAATTCTTCGTTTTCTTTGAGGCCGGCCAGAGCATCGAGTACTGTGGAATCATCGCGGAGGCAGACATATTCCGTATTCATCATGCCGCCGGCGGAATCATCCGGAAACTCCAATAGCTCTTCGACCTCGGTCTTCTCGTCTGTCTCCATCTCTTCCAGGATTTCGTCCGAAGTCTCTTGTTCGAGTTCAGAGAGCGCATCCGCGGCTACGTCGGGCGACATCTCTTCTACGATCTCGGCCGCCTTCTCCGGCTCCAGAGCCTCTAGGATATGGGCCTGCATCTTAGGATCGATTTCGGACAGCGCATCGGCGGCGGCCTCCGTGTCGATGGTCTCGATAATGGCTTCGCGTTCGGCGGGTCCCAGGTCTTCGACGATATCCGCCAGATCGGCGGGATGCATCTCCTCCAGCTTCTGATAAGAGATATTCAAACGGAGGCGCCGCAAGGGATCGGGCTCGATTACGTTGCAGAAGTCCCAGCGGATGGACTTGGGCGAGATGGGCTGCTGCAGCCGGCGAATCCAGGTAGACGGGAGCGCTCCTTGAAACAGACGCCGCAGGATGCTCCGCACCCCGATATCGACCTCCACAACTGTCAGGATGTTGCGGGCTCCTTCGCGATGGAGCTCTAGGGTGATATCGTTCACGCGGACGACTTTGCGCCCGGTAACGTCGATAATCTGCTGGTCGAGCAGATCGCGGCCGAGGCGGAGCATGTACTCGTCGTCGTGATACGGTGTGAGCTGCTCGTCGCTCAGGTCGATGCCATGCAGACTTATGGCTTGGATCTGATCGTAGCGGACGGTAAGCCACGTATCGGCTCCTCCGACCAGGTAGCGATCGATTCGCGCGGCGTCTGCTAAGGGAACCAGGGCGGCGTCTTTGATGCGGCCGATGCGGCGTCCCCGGACGTCGTTCACCGGCAAGGACACCAGTTCGGTGAAGAATAGAAAGTTATCGAGCATCGAAGCGCCCCGGCGCCCACCCATGGATTGTGCGCGTGTGTACGGAGCGGTTCGATCTAGTTCTTAAAAATACGCTCTACACGGCAATTAACCCGGCGCCTTTCCCAATATGGCGCAGGGCATGATAAACCCGCAAGGAAAAAATGAGGTAGATATAGCGCAGCCGGTTTTGGCTGCGGCGCTACTTCACTTCACCACAATCCAGTACGGGGTCATCCGTAGGAAGCCGCCGTGCAGCCACGCGCGAAACGGCATTTTGCCGAATATCTGGCGCAATTTGGATTGCAGCATGTCATCTTGTGGACGGCGCGTGATGAGTTCCAACAGGGTGTGCCGCGGAGGATAAGAAACCACGGCGACATTTTCGGCGGCAGGGATGTTCGCCTTCTTCTTTACCATTTCGATTGCAGTGTCGATTCCGCCTAGCGTATCGACCAGGCCGTGTGCTTTGGCGTCGGACCCCAGCCACACGCGCCCTTGGGCGACAGGCTCGATCTGACTGGCGGGCCGATGACGGCCCGCGGCGACCTTACCGATGAACTCCTCGTAGCTGGCATCGATACCGCGGCGCAGCTTGGCCTGTTCGGCGGGGGAGAGCGGTGTGTAATCGGAGTCGATATCGGCGAAGGCGCCGCGCTGTACCGCGTCTTTGGTGATCCCAATCTTGTCGTACAGGCCGTGCAGATTCGGTTTGCCGAAAACCACTCCGATAGATCCGGTCTCCGTTCCCGGGTAGGCCACGATGGGGTCGCCGGTCATGGCCATGTAATACCCGCCCGAGGCGGCCACGTCCGACATGGAGATGACCATCGGCTTCTTCTTACTCAAGAGGTTCATGTGACGCCAGAGGTCGTCCGATGCCGTGACTTCTCCTCCGGGAGAGGAGATCCTTACGATGACGGCGCGGATCGAGGAGTCATTGGATACCTGATCAAGAACCTTGTCGAACGTGGAGGATGCCAAACTGTTGTCGTCCAAAGCGGCATTATCGGGGTCGCCGCGGACGATATCGCCTTCTGCAATCACGAGCGCCACGCGGCTCTTGCCTTGAAGACCCACGGAATCGAGCGGGACGCGTGCATAGGTTTCCGCACTGACTCTCTTCAGATTTCCGGCGCCCAATTTCGACTGCAGTTCACCCCACATCTCATCCTCGAAGCGCAACTCGTCTACGAGGCCGGCCCTTTTGGCCTCGGGTGCGAGAAATGGTCCCTGATCGATCAGCGAACGCACGTCCTCTGCGGTTTTCCTCCGCCCGGCTGCAATGCCGCTTACCAGGTTGCCGTAGAGGCCATCCACCACGGCAGTGATCTGTTCTCTGGTCTCGGGACTCATGTCGGTTCGGGTGAACTGATCGCCGAAGTCCTTATAACGGCCGGCGTGCTGGACCTCCATGGAGACCCCAAACGTATCCAAAGTCTTTTTGAAGTACATGACCTCGGCGCGAAGGCCTTTGAGGTAGAGCGGATCCTCAGGACCCAAATAGATCCGATCGGCAGCGCTGGCTACGTAGTATTCGCGGGCGCTCGGGGTTCGCAGGTAGGCGTACACCGGTTTGCCCGATTTGCGAAAATTCTCCAGATCCTGCCGCAGTTCTTGGAGCTTGGCCCACCCCGCGCTTAGGCCTTCGGGCTCAAACACTACGGCCCGCACGTGCGAGTCTGCGGCGGCTTTACGCAGGGCCATCCAAACGTTGCTCACGGTGAGGCTCGGCCCGGAACTCAGAATTGGGATTTCAACGGATTCTCGTTCGGGAACGTCGCCGTTCAGGCGAAGCACCAAAACCGAGTTGGACGCCATGTCCGGTGGGCGTTCCCTAAAACGCAGCAGGGCTAAGAACAGGATAAAGACGGAAACGAAAACCAGCAGCACGCCCGTTCCCAAGCCGATAATGAACTTGACCATATATCTAATCCGACAGTATCACGCGACAAGGCGCGCTCACCGGATCAGATATCCCAGACCTTCGCGCCGCCGCGATAAAACGACAACATTCCGTCTTCGCTCACCTTCAAGGCCAATCCAAAACGGGAGGCATGAAAGGCCGCCGTGGTTCTGCCTCCGTCCTGCGCGGCCATGGGTTCACCGCCGGCTCTCAGAATTGCCCCGAAAGCCAGCAGGCGCCCGCCGCGATCCATCACGATTCCGCCATCCACGCGCGCAATGCTTTGCAGGACGCTTGGCTCTAACTCCATCACGTGTTTGCGGGAAAGCAGGTAATGAATCTGCCCCTTGGTTGAGACTGCCGGAAGAGAGTCATCGAGGAAATCTCCCGGCGATACCAGTTGCTGCACAGACTCGTCCCGGTCCAGAAGCACAAACAGACCGCCCCGCCGTTTTTCCGCGAGGTTCAGGCCGACGCTGAAGAGCCGCTCGGCCAGGGGAGCATCCCCGATCGCACGCTCGAAGACGTGATATTTTTCGGCCACATCGGTGAGGTGCCACCTTCCCTCGAGGAACTGGAAGATCTGAGCCCCTCCCGCGAATATTTTGATTTCGCCGTTCGGTGTCAGGATCAGGCAGATCTGGCCGGGACGCAGGGTAGCACGGCAATGTGAGTGATACCGCGCGGCGCTAGGGGCGGGCAGCTTGGCGCCGGAGCAGGCCCGGGCAAACTGTTCAATATCTACAAGGTCTAAAAGCATGCCTTTCTGGTCCACCAGAAACACGGTGCTCAGGCCGTCGCACAGGCGGGAAAAGCTTTTGATCGATACCAGGGCGCTCGTATATCGCAAGGCGCCGAACGGCAAATCACCATCGGGCCGATTCGGAAAGCCAACCGATCCGGTAAGGATCACGCCGGTCGAGACACGCTGATTCTCATACGTGACAAGCGAGCTTTGGCGAAGCACATCGATGGCGTCGGCGATCACATCCCGCTCGGTGGGGAAGCCCTCGCCATCCAAATAGGGCGTGTGATCGAGAAAAGCGGAGATGTAGCGGTCTTCCGCCACGCCTTGGAATAAGTGGGTCGCGGACGGGTTTGAGACCGGCGAAAAGATTCCGCGGTATCGGGCGGAGAGCACTGCTCCGATAGACGCCACGAGACGAAGCTGGTCCGCGCTCAGCGCATGATCGGGGCAGGCCAGACGATACCGTGTCCCCATCCACTCGAGGTCGAGTTCACCGCTGTCCAAATTTGAAAAGTTAAGCGTAGGGACGATCGCCGTCCCTTTGCCGATCGCGGAAAAGCTGGCCTCCGGGAAAAAGTAGCGGATTCCGCGCTCGAAGAAATCCCAATAGAGCGCGTAGACGAATTCGGGAGCCTCAGCCATCCGGGCCTTTCCGCAGGGCGTGCAAGTCGATTCCCAGGGCTTGGCACTTCTTGTACAGATGGCTTCGCTCGAGGCCGAGAGCCTTGGCGGTATCGGTCATGCGCTGGTTGTGACGCTTAAGTTCGGTGAGAATTACTTCGCGCTCGAAGGCCTCGGCGCGCTCCGCGAGTGTGCCTTGCGAACGCGGTGCGCCGCCGAGGGACGGGGTGTAACTGAGCCCGGGCAGGGCCAACTGCACCGCCTGTGCGTCCACCGGGCCTTCGGCGAGCAGGAGCAGCCGTTCCACCACATTGCGAAGCTCACGTACATTGCCGGGCCAGGCATAGCGTTGGAGAGCTTCGATCGCGTCCGGGCAGAAAGGCTTCGGCCGCCATCCGTTTTGCGCCGAAATCTGTGCGGCAAAATGCTGGATCAGCGCGGGAAGGTCGCCGATGCGATCGCGCAACGCCGGGAGCAGCAGCGGATAGACATAAATCCGGTGATAGAGATCCTGGCGGAATGCGCCCTTGCTTACCAGCTCGTCGAGGTTGCGGTGCGTCGCGACAATCACTCGGACATTGACGGCGATGGGCCGGTCTCCGCCGACTCGCTCGACCTGGCCTTCCTCCAAAACGCGCAGCAGCTTGGCCTGCATCACGAGCGGCATGTCGCCGATCTCGTCCAGAAACAGAGTGCCGCGGTTGGCCTGTTCGAAGCGCCCCAGGTGGCGCGCCGTTGCACCGGTAAAGGAGCCCTTTTCGTGACCGAACAGTTCGGACTCGATGAGTTCCGCGGGGACGGCGGCGCAATTCAGAGTCACAAACGGGTTGCCGCGGCGGGCGCTGCGCTCATGCAGCGCGCGGGCGATCAGTTCCTTGCCGGTACCGGTTTCGCCAAGAATGCAGACGCGGGTTTCGCTCGCGGCCACTCGGTCCACCTGCGCCATCACACGCTTCATCGCCTCGCCCGCGTGGACGATTTCGTACTTGCCGACGCGCTGGCGAAGCTCGCGGTTCTCCTCTTCCAGGCGCTTCAGCTTGAGGACGTTGTCGACGGTCAGCAGCAGCTTGTCCGTGGAAAGCGGCTTCTCGAGAAAATCGAAGGCGCCGAGGCGCGTAGCGCGCACCGCCATTTCAATATTGGCCTGGCCGGAAATCATAACGACGGGTAACGCGATTCCCGCATTGCGCAGTTCTTCGAGCAGAGACAGTCCGTCGGTTCCCGGCATCACTACGTCCGAAAGCATCAGATCGAAGGTTTGGGACTTTACCAGTTCAAGCGCGCGGGGGGCGCTATCTGCTACCGTCGCCTCATGTCCGGCCAGGCGGAACGCGCGCGCGAGCGAGGCCAGAGTATTGGTGTCGTCGTCAACGATCAGCAGTCGCGCCAAATTCGAGGGTACCGCAGGACACGATAAGGCTTGATCGAGCCCGCCGAAAAGAAGTTACAGAACGGCGAAAAGGCTCGCCGGAGTCATCATTCAGAGGTAAATTAGTGTAACGCGATTTAAGAATAGACCCGGTTCGCGGACACTTCCGCGGGAGGCTCCGAATGTCACCGCGTCAGACCATAGCGACAGCGCGGAATTATAGAGTGATTCGGGACAACGGAATCGTCCTGAAAGCGGATGAGAACGCCATACAGGCGATTCACACGGCTGTTGTCGAAGGCATCAAGGCCTTTCCGAGCCGGGGCCTGGAAGTTGCGGGACTCCTTACAGGCTCGCTAGACGAGGAGCTGCGGCTGGACGGCGTACGCCCGCTCACCACGGCTTACCGCCAGAGTCCCGCGTTTCGGCCTTCTCTACCCGACATCACGGCGTTCCGGCAGATTGTGGCGCAAGCGCAGGCCGAGACGGCTAATCCCGTGGGATGTTTCCGAAGCCAGACTGACGGCCAGATGGAAACCGGTGAGGTTGACGAGAAACTGGCGGACCTGGTGGGCATCCCGGAACCACTGCTGCTGCTCGTTCCGGCTTCGGGTGCGGGGGTGGGACCGGCTCGTCTTTTCCGAAGGACCAAAGGAAATTGGAAGCTGCTTCTCCAGTTTGCGCTGAGGGAAGACGCGCCGCTTCGCAACTCCGCTCGACTACCGGTCAGGAGCTTGGGGACGCGGCCGCTGGCCGAGGCCGGTGTCGAGCCCGCGGAGAACGGCCGCAGCTCACCGATGTTGTGGGTAGCAGCCGGACTCGCTACCGTGACCCTGGCACTTGCTGTCGGCTACCCCAGATTCCACTCAAAGGCTGAGGCCAAGGCATCGGCTCCGGTGCACCGCGAGATCAACCTCAGCGCACAGCCTAGCGGCCAAGCCATCCGCGTGCATTGGGACAGCGGCAGTACGCCCGTGCTGGACGGTTTCTCTGGAATATTAACGGTGCAGGACGGGGCCCGGCGCGTTATGATTCCGCTAACGCGGGAGCAGCTTTTAGCCGGCAACACAGTGTATGCTCCGGAAAGTCCTTGGGCCGAACTGCGGCTCGAGATTTATCGCGATGGCGCTCACTACACGGGCGAGGTGGTGGCGTTAGCAACCGGGATCTCTCCGCCGTCGCGGCCACAAGCGAAAGCCAACGGAAGTGTGACTGAATCCAGCATCACGGAGCCGCCGGCAGCGCGCCCGCGACGCCGCCGCAGCATCTTACTGGATGACCGGTAACCAGACGGCGCTGGCCTGCTCCGGGGAGCGAAGTACGGACTGAGTAGCTTTCACATAATCGCCAGGCGCGGCGAAGAATATATTGGGCACGTACTTCTGTGGATTGCGGTCATAGAGCGGAAACCAGCTTGACTGGATCTGCACCATGATTCTGTGTCCCGGCAGGAACACGTGATTGGCGGTAGGCAGAGTGAAGCGATACCGGGACGGCTTGCCCGCGGGGATAGCGGAGGGATGCTCAAAGCTCTCCCGGTAGCGGCCCCGAAAGATGTCCATTGCGACCGCCAGTTGGTAACCGCCCAGTTCCGGCCGGTTCGGCATCTCATCCGGAAATACGTCGATCAGTTTGACTATCCAGTCGGCATCGGTACCGGTTGTAGCGGCGAAGAGATCGGCAACCGGAGCGCCGCTGATGCGCAACGGCGTACTCAGTACGGGAGTCTGGTAGGCCAACACATCCAGCCGGTCAACCACGGAGCGTTGGTCCGTTACCAGCCACTGCCTCCAGCGGTCGGAATCGGCGAAGCGCACGGGCCGCGGCACGTAGGGCACAGGCTTTGCAGGATCGGAAGTGTACGAGTCGGCGAGATCGCCCGAGCCCGCCGGTTTGTCGAATCCGAGATTGAAACCGGCCTGCAGGTAGAGCGGTTTCAGGGGCGCGGAACAGCCTTTTTCGCAAGCCGGCGGCCAGTTCGAAAGCAGGTCCCAATGGTTCTCGCCGGTGTTGTAGATCAGCGCGGCGGGGGTGCGGGCGGGCGGCGCTCCCGGCCTCAGATATTGATCGAAAAACGGTTTGAGCACGTCTTGCCGAAACTCGTGCGCGGTGTCGCCCTTCCACCGCAACGGGCCCAGGTTGTACGCTTCCCCATTCACCTGGCTATGACGCCACGGGCCCATGACCAGGTAGTTGTGATCCACCTGCCCCTTGGCTTTTAAAGCGAGATAGCAGTGGATTGCTCCCCACATGTCCTCCTGATCCCACAGCCCTTGGATCCACATGGTGGGTACGGCGGAAGGCCGCTCGGCGACCAGCTTATCGACCGCCTGACCCTGCCAATAAGCGTCATACGCAGGGTGCTCCATCATGCGGCGAACCCAGGGCAACTGGTCGAGCCCATGAGCGCGCACATAGTCACCAGTGGACCCGGCGCGCCGGAAGCCTTCGTAATCGTCGTAAGCGTCACGGACTACCGGGTCGCCTTCATCCTTCTTGGTAGTTTGGCTGGCCGCGTAGTCGAGATTGGTCTGGCGAAATGCCCCGTAGTGGAACCAGTCATCACCCATCCAGCCGTCTACCATGGGGCTTTCCGGGGCTGCGACTTTCAACGCGGGATGCGGCCCCAATAGCGCCATGGCGACGGTGAAGCCCTCATACGACGAACCGATCATTCCGACCCGTCCATTCGATTCCGGCGTGTTCTTCACCAGCCATTCGATGGTGTCGTAGGCATCGGTCACATGGTCGGTTTGGCTCGAATTGAGCGGGCCGCGCACCGGCCGCGTCATCATATATTCGCCTTCCGACTTGTATTTGCCCCGAACATCCTGAAACACGCGGATGTAGGTGCCGTCGGCAAACACATCGTCACCTTGAGGCAGAACCGCCGGCATATGCACACTCTCGTTGCGGCTGGTTCGTTTGTTCGCATTGTAGGGCGTACGTGTGAGCAGTATGGGGGCGTTGCTCGCGCCTTTGGGAACGATGATTACGGTGTGCAGCTTCACCCCATCGCGCATGGGGATCATTACCTCCCGCCTGATGTAGTCGTACTCCGCGGGGGGCGAAACAAAGTGGCGGGCGATATCGCCGTCGGCCGAGGGCGCAGTCTGGTCCGCGTCTTTCGCAGGCGGTTCCGATGGCCGCGCGGCTGTGTTCCGGTCCTTAGTCTGCTGCGGGGCGCTCAAGCCATACTGTGTAAGGCCCGCTGCAATTGCCGCCAGCGCGGCCAGTTTGAAGGGCTTCGATGAGTCTCTACGAGCATGCGCCATTTAACAATTCTAGCGGGGTGCGATCGGTCTATCATGCTTAGGTCGTAACAGCGGGTTTGGCTTAGGTTAAGCTGAACTTGTGAGAGTTTTGGTCGTCGAGGACGAGAAACGGATTGCCGATTTCCTATCGCGCGGCTTGCAAGGGGCGGGCTATGCGGTGGATGTCGCGTCCACGGGAGGGAGCGCGCTCGACTGCGTCCATTCGGCAGAATACGACCTCGTCATTCTGGATTTGAACCTGCCCGATATGGATGGGCTGCAGATCATGGAGAAGATCCGTATCCGCAAGCCCGGTCCGCCTGTACTGATCCTCAGCGCGCGCAGCGGCTTGGATGACCGAGTAAAAGGTCTGGAACTGGGCGCCGACGATTATCTGGTAAAGCCGTTCGCGTTCATCGAACTGCTGGCCAGAGTGCGCGCTCTGTTGCGGCGCGGCCAACCGGCACCCGAGAAACTGCAGGTAGGCGATCTAACGCTGGACTGTATCCGCCGCAAGGTGACGCGTTCAGGCGAAACCATCGAACTTGCCCCGAAGGAGTTCGGCATCCTGGAATACATGATGCGCAACAAAGGCCGGCCGCTCAGCCGCACCATGATTGTCGAGCATGTCTGGGATATGGCCTACGACGGTTTGACGAATATCGTGGATGTTTACATTCGGCACCTGCGCACCAAGATAGACGACCGGTTCCCCCAGAAACTTATCCAGACAGTGCGCGGCATAGGCTACATGATCGAAGCACCCGATCGGCCGGCGGAACAGCCTACCGAGCCGGCAACAGAGCGGCAGGTATAGTGTGTCCCGCAGGCGCAATTACAGCAGAATCACGCGAGGATTGCGCTTCCACCTCACCTTCAGCTACGCATTGTTCTTCTCAGTTCTGTTGATCGGCATCGCGTGGCTGTTCCGGGAACGGCTGGCCTCCTCTCTCGACGACCAGGTTCATGCGGTTCTCGATCAAGAGTGGGCCGCCATGAAGGGCTATCTCCGCATTGAGCGCGACGGGCCGCATTGGTATTACGACGAGCACGATCCCGACGAGAGTTTTATCGTGGAGCGCCTGCGGCGAGTGTATCTGCTGGCGGATTCCAAAGGAAAGATGATACAGGCTTCTACCGATTATCAGAACCTGGGGATCGATTCGACAGCGGATATTAAGGCGGCTCTGGCCCGTGCTCTGGCCGGTTATCAGCGGGACGCTTCTAAAGAGACATTTTGGACCGTGCGCCGCGACACGCGCGGCGCGCCCTATCTGATCCGCGCCGGAATCGTGTTTGACGAAGGGCACCATGCACCGTTTTACGTGGCTATAGGAACTCCGCTGACGAACAACTTCAACATCATGCGCGAGTTCACCTTGGCTTGCGTAGGTGTCATCCTGGCGGCCCTGCCTCTGGGCCTGTTCTTTGGCTGGTTCACGGCCGGGCGCGCGCTCGAGCCGGTGTTGGCGGTCGCGCAGACCGCGCAGCGCATCTCCGGCTCAAATCTCAGCTTGCGAATTCCCACGCGCAAAGCCAATGACGAACTGGACTATCTGATTCTCACGTTTAACCGGATGATCGAACGTCTGGAGGCGTCGTTTCAGCAGATGAAGCAGTTCACGGCGGACGTCTCCCACGAATTGCGAACCCCCATCACCGGAATTCGCGGCCAACTGGAGGTCGCGCTCTTCACCGCTAAAACGACGGATCACTACAAAGAGGCCATCATCAATGCGCTTCAGGATATCGATCGGCTTTCGCAACTCGTGCGCGCTTTGTTAATGCTCTCGCAGGCCGAATCGGGGCAACTCGCGCTGCAAAAAGGCAGACTCGACTTGAGCGGTGTGGTTCGCAATTCGGTGGAACAGTTCCAAGTTCTCGCGGAAGCAGAAGGCGTGCATCTCTCGGCCGAAGTTCCTCCAGCTTGTTCCGCCGATCTGGATCGGGTCCAGATCGAGCGGATGCTTACCAATTTGCTCTCGAACGCCATCAAATTTACGCCCCAGGGCGGAAGCGTGCGGGTAACACTGAATACCACTGCCGAGGGCGTAGAACTGGCTGTAGATGATACCGGCCGCGGAATCGCGAAGGAGTACCTGCCCCATATCTTTGACCGGTTTTATCGGGTGCCCGGTGCGGGCTCGGCTCCCGGACCCGACCAGGGACTGGGGCTGGGCTTGAGTTTCGTCTCGTGGATTGTGAAAGCCCATCACGGGTCGATTGATGTGGAAAGCACTCCGGGCCGCGGGACCCGTTTCACCATCCATCTGCCGGTGGACCGGGAACAGCCGAATCCTGTTGAACCTCCGGTGCCGATCATGAACGAACTTTAATGTGACGTTTAGCTACGCTTCATGGCGCGAGTCTAAGCTATTAGGGTGCGTTCTATTTTCCCGGGCCTGTTAGGTCTGCTCCTAGTACTTGGCGCACCGCGACCGTCGTACTCGCAACAGCCGGACCAGCCTTGGACCGCGGCAGCCACTAAGGATCAATACTTTACGGGAACCGTCATGGCCGTGGATGATGCCAGTTTAACGGTGAACCGCACAGTACTCGGGAAGAACTCCTCGACCAAGACCTTCACACTAACGGCGGAGACGATGTTCGAAGGCGGAAAGCCGCAGATCCGTTCGCAGGTAACAGTTCGATACGTTACTACGGACGAAGGCGATCGCGCCGTGCGGGTAATCGTCCGCCGCTCGCCGAAGTGACACGGGCAAAATCCGGGAAGCGGACGCTGTGTTCTCGTTCGAAATCTCAACCCCTGCCGAACAACGCGACCTGCTGAGTGCCGAACTGTGGGACCTTGGCTGTGCCGGTATTTCAGAACTGGACGACGGGCGGCTGCGTGTTTTCTTTGAAGAGGACGCAGGCGAAGAAGAAATGCGCCGGCGGTATCCCAACGCAGTGTTTCGGCCCGAAGAACAGCGGGACTGGGTAGCGTCAGCCCGAGAGATGCTCCAGCCCATGTTGGTGGGCGCGCGGTTCTTCTTGGTTCCAGAGTGGCGTGACGATGCCGCGCCGCCGGGCCGTTGCCGCATTTCTGTGAATCCGGGCCTGGCCTTCGGCACCGGAGTTCATGAGACCACGCAACTCTGTCTCGAGGCGCTCGAGGAGTTTCTGTTACCCGGCATGGCGCTGCTCGACGTAGGTACGGGTTCGGGAATTTTGGGTGAAGCTGCGACGTTGCTCGGGGCCGCCAAAGTGTTTGCGTGCGATCTAGACCCGGTGGCCGTGAGCATCGCCAAAACGCGCCTCCCGGCGTGCTTCGTGGGTTCGGCGGACGGCGTTCGCTCCGCGGCGGCCGATTTGGTGATTGCGAACATCAGCCCCGAAGCGATTACCGGTTTGGCTGACGAACTCATGCGAGTCCTACGGGCTGCGGGTATTTTGGTAGTGAGCGGCTTCGAAGCGCACGAGGTGGATTGGGTGAGCAGATCGTTCCCCGCGCTCGAAGTGCGGCGCAAAGGAAATTGGGCTGCGGGAATTATCCGGAAGTAAACTCTTCTTACGTTGCCGGCTTGGGAGCGACCAGCGCTACCCGGACGGGCTTCGCTCCAGCCGCGGTCTTCATTACCTTACAAATAAGCTGAACGTTTTCGGCGGGCGCAATGACGCGCGTGAGGTTGCGCTGCGGGTCGATTCCCGTTAACACCACTACGCTCCAGGAAGGCACATAGACCTCCATCACGCGCATGGTTTCGAGGCCGTTATGGAGCAGCACGAGAAGTTCTTCGTCTTCTTTCAGGGCCTTCTGCATGGCCTGAATCTGCGCGAGTATTGCGGACGAGACGTGCTCCCCCGGTGTTGCCGCGGCACGCACGCCTTTTACGGCTTCCGAGACCTGGGCGGCATCGCCCGGACGAAGGGAATCGAGTACGTCCTTAACCGGAGCTTTCAGCGCCTGCGCCGCAACCTGCTTGGCGATTTCGCCTAGTGCCATACCGGGCTAATAGTAGCACAGGGGGGTTGAGGTACGGCTGCGGCGAACGCAGCCGCCGGGCTAATCGCGCTTATAGAGTATGCTGCCGGAGGTGCGGCCGATCTCCCGGTAATGCGCGAACCACTCGCGAAGATCCGGATAACTCGTGATCGCAAGCCTTCGGTTATAAGGACCAAGTCCATCGATAATGAATGACGGCTGCGAATGCGTTAATGACGTCCGCCGGGCGCGTGCGCTTTCAGTTTCGAGAGGCGTCGATTCGGACAGGTGGCGGTCGGCAGGCACTCCGGTGAGCGGCTGGCAATCGAGAAACATGGTAGCCGCGGGCAGGCGCGTATACACGTAAAGCTCCGGCCGGTAGCCCCAGACAAAGAGCGTATCGCCCGGATGCGAGGCCCCACGCGCCAATGCGGCTACATAGCGGCTGTCCTCATCCATGAGCGTGTCTACCCAACCGGTATGTCCCATAGCAAGATCGAAGTAACGGGGGGCGAAACGCGTCGCGGGGATCAGCAAAAGCAGGCCAACGAACTCCCTTTTCCGGCCCAACAGAGACAGGCCGTGCGCAGCCATCAGAACGGCGGGCGCGAGCAGCAGGAAATAGTAGCGAGGAAAGAAGCGAAAGCCGGCGGACACTCCTACGAGGCAGAGCGCCGACCAGGCCGCCCAACGCCAGCGCTCGCGGGCTTTTACGCGCCATAAAAACCAGGCCGCCGCGGCCACCAAGGCGAGATGAAAACCCGCCCAGTTGACGGTGCGCAAGATGCCGTTTCGCAAGGGATGCTCTGTAAGGGGAGCGCTCGCGTAGAGAGTGCCCCACTGCCACACTTGGGCCCAATAGGCCGACAATGCGCCGGTGGCCGCAAGCCATGTAACCGCCGCGGCGGTCACGGTTAGAAAACCGGCAGCCAACAAACCAATGCCGGCCGGATTCCAGAGCGCACAAACCGCCGCGACAAACACGCCTTTGGGGCTGATCCAGAATGCCAAGGCCGCGACGGCGCCGCTCCAGAACGGACGCCGTTTCCACGCCAGCCAGACGGCGGCCAGATGAGGCGCGAGCATTAGCAGGTCGGACGCGATTGGAATGATCGCCGAGGGTAAATCGAAGATCAAGAAGAAGCCGAGCAGAGCCGCTGCCCAGAAGCCTTCGAGCGGTGACCAGAGATCGCGCGCAAACCCGTAAGCGATCAAGCAGGCAAGCAGTGCGTAGAGCGCGCCTCCCAGCCGCAAAGGCCAACCGGTCTGCGCGCCCAGCGGCAGATACGCGGCGGGAAGCAGCGGCGGTTTATCGAACCAGATGTCGCGATAGAGTGTCTCCCCATGAAGTATCTGTTCCGCCCCCGCGAGCGGATAGGTCTCTTCCGTCCACAGAATCTTCACGTGACAGAGCCGAGCCGCAAACAATAAAGCGAACAAGAGCGGGAAGAAGCTGCGGGGGTTGAAATGCACGGCCTCTACCAATTATAGTAGGCAAAGAAAAGGCGAAGCATGGAAGAGGTTCAAGAGCAGCTTGCGAGGTTGCGGCGTCGTATCGCGAAGATCGACCGTAAGTACGCCGCCGCGGCGCCAGCTCCGCGGCCGAAGGCCCCGCGCGCATCAGGGGAGTTTATCGAGGAGCTCATGCACGGTGAAGTAACGCGCACCCAAGCCGGGGCCCACTTCGAGACGGAGAAGTTGTGGGAGCGGCACCGGCGGCACGGGCCGGTAGGCATTTCGGATTTGGCGGAACTGCCGGAAGATCTGCTCGATTCGCTTTCGAGCGGCGAGATTCGGCGGACACGCCCGGAACGGTGGGCGTTCCTCGATACCGAGACCACGGGCGTAGCCGGCGCCGCAGCGACATATCCGTTTCTGATCGGCGTAGGGTCGATCGACGCGGGAGGATTCCGGCTACGGCAGTTCTTCATGCGGAATTCGAGCGAGGAGGCTTCGGTTCTTGCGCGCCTGGCGGAGTATCTCCAGCAGTTTGACGTCGTGATTACATATAACGGCAAAGCCTA
>JAFAWA010000453.1 GCA_019242155.1 Terriglobia bacterium
ACGGTATCGCAACCGCCAAAAACTTTGTAGTTGGATCTTATTTCCCTGCGGGCTTCAAGTCAAGGAAAAATTCGGGAGCCCGATTTCCGCCTGTAACCTGAACGTAGCAAGGAGCTTGCGGGCTCAAGGGCGGAAGTCTCACCAACCCAGGCTTGAGCCGGAGGGCCGATCCGGACCTGAGGATTTCTCTTCAAACCCAACAAAATTGGGTCTTTATGCAAGCGTCTCAGCGCTGTTCGAGGTGCAGCAGAATCATGGGATCGGCGTCGGCTCCTTTGCGCCGCCCGAGAAGCACGGTACGAAAGCCGCCTACGAAGAGCCCCGCGATGATGCAAAAGACAATGAGTATCCCTGTAAGAATGAATATGTTAAGCAGCATTTCGCCGGCATTTTCGCCGCGTTTGGGGATGCGCTCATCGAGCGTGATCTGGGCTTCGTAGCGAACCTGGGCTAAGAGTGTTTCGGCGGCATCGGCATCGGTCGGCGGTAGGATGACGGCGATAAGGGGGCCGCTGCGCTTCACCACCGCTCCCGGCAGCTTTTCGAACTCGGCGATTTTTTGCATCGCGATCTGGTGGGTAGGGTAGTTGAAAAGCGCGAGGGTCAGGTTCCCTTTGGGGCTGTGGAAAACACCTAGCTGGGCTTCGGTTCCGAGATGGAAAGCGGCAACCGACGGCGTAATTCCCGGGTCGAACCTGGCTAAACTCGCCGGTCCGAGAATGTACCGCTCACTGTTCGGCACCAGATTCCGGGACGGCAGGAAGCCGGGTAGGGTCGGGAGGGGAGTGGTATCCACTTCACGCAGGGAATCGACAAATGGGACCAACTCCTCCGCCGTGGGTTTATGGCCCTCAAACACCAGCAGGTAGTTACCGTGTACCAGAGTGGCTCCGCGCGCCGTGGTAACCGCGAGGTTCGCCAGATTGGAGGGCTTGGCATCTGCGGGGCGTTGCCAGTCGAAAGCTGCTAAAGAGGCGGTCGTGTCCTGGAGGCGGTACGCGGTGGCGGTGAACTGGTTGGGGCCGGTTCCGTAGACTGCGGATTCGGACTCTTTGAGGCCGTACTCATCCCAGAGGGGCTGATCGGAGAGTTTGGGAATCGAGACGGCGGTGCGCTGGTAAGCGCCGAACATCTCGGGCCAGATAGCGGCGTGGGCGAGGACCGGCAAGAGGAGAAGGAGCGCCGGTTTGATAGGCGAAGGAGCGGGCACTAGTCTGATGATAGCGCCGGGCGCGGAATTGAGAGCGGGAGATGGGTTCTGTTACGCGAGCGCGGTGACAGCTATGGCGGCGAGGCGCTTCGTGGTTGCGGGAGGCTGGGGCGCGCGGACCACGCGCCCCACACCGGCGTTCCCATTTGCCGTTCCAAGCGGCAGGAACTGTTACGCGATGGCAGCTGTTGTTGTTTCGCTACGCCTGGTGACGTCGTACCGATCGAGGTTCATGACTTTGTTCCACGCGGCGGCAAAGTCCTTCACGAACTTCTGCTTCGATCCGGCGCAGGCGTAGACCTCCGCGAAGGCGCGCAGTTGCGAGTGGGAACCAAAGATGAGGTCGACGCGTGTTCCGGTCCACTTGAGCGCGTTCGTTTTGCGGTCGCGGGCTTCGTACACGCCTTCTTCACCGGCAACCGGCTGCCATTGGGTGCTCATGTCCAGCAGGTTGACGAAGAAGTCGTTGGTTAAAACTCCGGGTGTGGCGGTGAAGACACCGTGCTTGGAACCGGCTGCATTGGCGCCGAGCACGCGAAGTCCGCCGACGAGCACCGTCATTTCGGGGCCGGTCAGCCGCAGCAACTGCGCGCGGTCCACCAGCGCCTCCTCGGGCTGCATGAACTGCGTCCTGCGGCTGATGTAATTGCGGAAGCCATCGGCGCGCGGCTCAAGCGGAGCGAAAGAGGGGACGTCGGTCTGTTCCTGAGAGGCGTCCATGCGTCCGGGCGTGAAGGGTATCTTCACCTCGACGCCGGCATCTTTCGCTGCTTTTTCGACGGCGGCATCTCCTCCGAGGACGATGAGGTCGGCCAGTGAGACCTTCTTGCCGAATTGGTTGCGGATGGCTTCGAGTTTCTCCAGCACGTTGGCAAGCTGCTGCGGATGATTGACCTCCCAATCCTTCTGGGGAGCAAGGCGGATACGTGCGCCGTTTGCGCCGCCGCGCTTGTCGGAGGCTCGAAATGTGGATGCCGATGCCCAGGCGGTGGAAACCAGATCCGAGACCGGAAGGCCGGAGGCGAGAATCTTCGCCTTGAGCGCAGCAGCATCGTTTTCATCGATCAGCGGATGGTCAACGGCCGGAATCGGGTCCTGCCAGATCAGAGTTTCCTTGGGCACCAGCGGGCCGAGATAACGCGCAATGGGGCCCATATCGCGGTGGGTGAGCTTGAACCAGGCGCGGGCGAATGCGTCGGCGAACTGATCGGGTTGTTCGTAGAACCGCCGCGAAATCTTCTCATATGCCGGATCCAGGCGCAGCGAGAGATCGGTGGTCAGCATAGTGGGCACGCGCTTCTTCATCGGATCGAAGGGGTCCGGTATGGTTTGGTGGCCGTTCTTGGCGCGCCACTGTTTCGCTCCCGCCGGGCTGGCCGTCAATTCCCACTCGTTTTCGAAGAGGTTCTTGAAGAACAGGTTGCTCCACTTGGTTGGAGTCTGGGTCCAAGTGACTTCCGGGCCGCCGGTGATCGCATCGGCGCCGAATCCTGTACCGAATTTGCTTTTCCACCCGAGGCCCTGGTCTTCGAGAGCGCCGCTCTCCGGCTCCGGCCCGACGAGCGAGGGGTCGCCCGCGCCGTGAGTCTTGCCGAAAGTGTGGCCGCCCGCGATGAGCGCTACGGTCTCTTCATCGTTCATCGCCATGCGGAAGAACGTCTCGCGAATATCTTTCGCGGCTGCAACCGGGTCGGGGTTGCCGTTCGGACCTTCCGGGTTGACGTAGATGAGGCCCATCTGGACGGCACCCAGGGGCTCGGAGAGTTGACGCTCCCCGCTGTAGCGTTCATCACCGAGCCAGGTTCCTTCCGGACCCCAGAAAAGCTCCTCGGGCTCCCACACGTCGCTACGTCCGCCGGCGAAGCCGAATGTCTTGAAGCCCATTGATTCGAGCGCGACGTTACCGGCGAGAATCATCAGGTCGGCCCATGAGATCTTCTCGCCATACTTCTGCTTGATAGGCCACAGCAGGCGGCGCGCCTTATCCAGGTTGGCGTTGTCCGGCCAGCTATTCAGCGGAGCGAAGCGCTGCTGCCCTGCGCCGGCGCCGCCGCGGCCGTCGGTGATGCGATACGTGCCGGCGCTGTGCCATGCCATGCGGATCATCAAGCCGCCGTAATGGCCGAAATCTGCCGGCCACCAATCCTGGGAGTTTGTCATTACGCCATGCAGGTCCTTGATGACGGCATCGAGGTCCAGACTTTCAAACTCCTTGGCATAGTCGAACTCGGTGCCCATGGGGTCGGACAGGCTCGAGTTACGATGCAGAACCGAGATGTCCAGGGCCTCCGGCCACCAATCGCGGTTCCTACGCCCGCGCGCGCCGTGCGCTACCGGGCACTTGGCGCCGCCTGCTACAGTTTGGCCGTTATTGGCGGCAGGTGCCGCTCCCTCTGTTACCTCTTTTTCCATCGGTTTATCCTCTCCTTCGAATCACAATAGTTAGCGGGAAACGCGCCGGGGGGCGCACCTGGTGCACAGTCCCCGGAAAATGAGTTCGCATTCGCGCAGCACCCGCCTGCCGAGCGAGGCAGCGGCAGGCCGGGGCACGTCATACCAGTCCACGTCCTCGACATTACCGCAGCGGTCGCAGATGAAATGGTGATGCCGCATGCCTTTGGCATCGAAGCGCGCCGCGCGGCCTTCGACAGCCACTTCACGCACCAAACCTGCGTGCACCAAGTCGCGCAAATTGTTATAAATCGTCGCCCTAGAAGAGCGCGGATCGACACGGTTCACAGCTTCGAAGATCTCGACCGCCGTGGGATGCCCGGCCTGCTTCATTAGGAACGCCATGACAGCATAGCGCTGCGGAGTGCTTCGCAGACCGCTGCCCGCTAAGCAGCGTTTGATCGCATCGGGCTGCATGAACAGATTAGATTATATCTAATATGAAAATTGGTCAAGGCGTTGTGCGTGGGCTGTCGCGTGGGCAAACTCGATCAGACGCTTGATTTGCGCGGCGGATAAGGCGGGAAAGCCTTCGTGTAGTTCATCGATGCTTTCGCCGAGGTCGTAACTGTCAAGGAAGCTTCACGAGTGACGTTCCTTCGAAGAGCCAGGGGTTGGTGACCCGGGATCGGCAGCGTCCGCGATCAGACGTGAGCATCGGAATTTGGTATAGTTCACCCATGAATCGGACAGTGATCGCGCGTGCCGGTGCCGGAGTAGTGTTCCTGGCGGGAGCCTGGTTCGCCTATACGCAGCAGGCGAACCAGCCGGCGCAGTTGAATCTCAACAAGGTCAAAGAGGATCTGTACGAGATCGAGGGAGACGGGGGTAATGTCGCCGTCTACATCACCAACGAGGGTGTCATTCTGATCGACGACAAGTTCGATCAGGACCATGCACAGATCGTTGCGAAAGTGAAGAGCGTCACGAATCAGCCGATCAAATACGTGATCAACACGCACTATCACGCCGATCACAGCGGCGGCAACGCAAAGTTCCTCCCCGCTACGGAAATCATCTCCACGGCCAATGCGCGCAAGAACATCATCGAACACGTGCAGTCCAACGCGCCTCCCGGCGTTATGCCCGCGCGTGTCACATTCACGACGGAAAGCGCGGTCTTCCTGGGCGGTAAAGAGGTGCGGGCGCGCTACTTCGGACGCGGGCACACCAATGGCGATGCCGTAATCTACTTCCCTGCCCTGCGCACGATTCATACCGGGGACTTAATGGCGGGCAATACGCCGTTGATCGATTACCCGGGCGGCGGCAGCGTAGTCGAGTGGACCAAAACCCTCGACGCCGCCATGAAAGACTGGGACTTCGATACCGTAATTCCCGGCCACGGACCCGTAACCACGAAGGCCAACCTGCTCACGTACCGCAACAACGTCGAGAAGCTGCGTAACCGGGCGCAAGCGCTGGTTCGTGGAGGTAAGGGCCAGGACGATGTTGCCAAAGTGATGATGGCCGAATTCGGCTGGATGCCGAATAGTC
Organism: Terriglobia bacterium; assembly: GCA_019242155.1. Taxonomy (GTDB): domain Bacteria; phylum Acidobacteriota; class Terriglobia; order Bryobacterales; family Bryobacteraceae; genus PSRJ01. The sequence goes on from JAFAWA010000453.1 coordinate 5,159, forward strand.
TTCAGATGCAGTGGAGCTTGCCCGGCATGATGAAGGAATTGAAATAGCGGGCCGACTTGGGGCGGAGTCTCCCGCGAGCGGCCGGGGGATCGATGCGTTCAAGGGCTAGGGATCAGTGGCGCCGAAATAGCCGGCGCACATCCGGCCAGAACTCCGGCAGCATATTGCCCAAGCCCGCACCGCTTATGTTGGTTACAAAATTGATCGCGATTGCGCGTCCATTGCGGCTGGCCGGCGGGTAATAGAGATTCGACAGGCCTGCGCTCAGGGCGCTGCCGGCTACGTTCGACCAGTTGAACGTGCGCGCGCCGTTATCGGTGCGGGTAATGAGCGCACGGGTCAAGGCATACTCGGTACGTTTCCAAAAGCCGCCGTAAGCGGGGCCTTTTCGCCTGTAGCGCGTGTCTTCATGTAAGGCCCAGGCCATCACAAAATCGCCGAAGAAGTTCTGCGTTACCGTATCTACCGTGGAAGCACCGAACCGTTCCGCCAAAGCACCGCCCCCGACGCCATAGCGCGGGTCTGAGTTGGTGGCTTGCGAGACGGCACCGTTCGCAGCCCCCGCTACCAGGGTGAGCGGGGAGAAGGTCTCATCGAGAAAGTGGTGCCATTTTTTGGCGGCGTTCGACGGCGGCGGCGCAGTGACGGGAGCAGGCGGTTGGGGGTTCGAGCGCTCCGTCCGGTCCTCAGCCAGGGCCGGGACCGCCACCAACACCAACGCGAAGCTTACCGCCAGTTGGCGCACGGATCTTGGGTGTGCAATCTTCGCCCCACGAGCGAAGCAGGGTCGCGCGGTTTCGTTGTTAGGAATACAGGCCCATCCTCTCTTTAACCAGTCGCACCGTTTCTTGTGCGATGGGAGCCACCCGTTCCGCTCCTTCGTGCAGCACTCGGTCCAAATAGCCCGGCTCGCCGACGATCTGCTGGTACCGCTCCCGAAAGGGCGCGAGTTGCGATACCACCATCTCGGCCACCTGTTTTTTCAGATCGCCATATCGCATACCTTCGAAGTGTTGCCGGATCTGCCCGTCATCCCAGCCGGAAAACGCCTGGTAAATGGAAAGCAGATTGAGAACGCCGGGCCCGGCGGTTTCGAATTGCACGCAAGGCTGCGAGTCCGTGGTGGCCCGCATGATCGTCTTACGAATCCTGTCCGGCGGATCGAGAAGCGCCACGGCGTGATTCGCGCCGCTCGCCGACTTGCTCATCTTCTGCTCGGGATCATCGAGCCCCATGATGCGGGCACCCACGGTGGGCAGGCTGGTGCTCGGCACAACGAACGTTTCACCGTAAAGGGAATTGAAGCGGAGCGCAATGTCGCGGGTGAGTTCCAGGTGTTGCGCCTGATCGTCCCCCACCGGAACAATGCCCGCCTGATAGAGCAGAATGTCGGCGGCCATGAGCACCGGATATTGCAGAATGCCGTCGCCCACGGATTCCTGTTTGGCCGCTTTGGCCTTATATTGCGTCATGCGCTCGAGCCAGCCCACAGGCGTGACGCAGGTCAGCATCCACGCCAATTCCGCGTGGGCTGCGACCGACGACTGCACCATCACCGCACTTACTCTCGGATCGATACCCGCGGCCAGGTAGAGCGCCGCAATCTCGCGGATTTTGCTGCGGAGCTCGCTGGGATGCTGATATAGCGTGACCGCATGCAGGTCGACAATGCAGAAGATGCATTCGTAGTCGTGTTGGATGCGAACCCAGTTCTTCAGCGCGCCCAGATAGTTGCCGATGTGCAGATTTCCGGAGGGCTGCATTCCGGAAAAGACTCGTGTTTTCATGATAGAGGGGAACGAGGGTAAATTTCTATCCTAAGCAATTTCGAAGTAAGTGTGGAGAAGCTGGTGTATGGCGGCGATGGCCTGAGCCGGGTGGACGGGCGGGTTGTCCTTATGCCGCAGGTGTTACCGGGGGAGCGCGTGCGGGTCGAGACGCGCGAGGAGAAACCGCGCCTGATCCGCGCCCGCACGGTCGAGGTGCTTGAAGCCGCGCCCGAGCGAGTCGAACCGCGGTGCCCTTACTTCGGCCGTTGCGGCGGCTGCCATTACCAGCACGCGGCTTATCAGGCGCAGCTCCGCGCGAAGCGAAGCATCCTTGAGGAGGAACTGCGCCGCCTGGGAAAGATCGAGCCCCCTTCCGAGATCGCCGTAATTGCAGGCGAAGCGTGGGGCTACCGAAACCGCGTGCAGCTCCACGTCGAAGACCAGCGCCTAGGATATAGGGAGGCCCGCTCGAATAGACTCTGCGCGATCACGCATTGCCCCATCTCTTCGCCGAAACTGAACGAAGTCATCACGGCGCTAAACGAAATGGTGCATGACCGCCGCTGGCCGCGCTTTTTGCACGGCTTGGAGATCTTCACCGATGAGCGCCAGGTACAGCTCAACGTGACTGATACGGCGCAGCCGGTGGCGCAGCGGTTCTTCGACTGGTGCGCTGAAAAGATTCCAGGACTGGTGGCGGGAGCACTGGATTACGAAAACCGCTTCCGGGTGAGCCGCAATTCGTTTTTTCAGGTAAACCGGTTTCTGCTCGAGGAGCTGGTGCGTACCGCGACCATGGGTGCCGAAGGAAATATCGCGCTCGATCTATACGCCGGGGTCGGGCTGTTCGCGCTGGAACTGGCTACGCGTTTTCAGACCGTGATCGCGGTGGAATCGGGCTCGGGCGCGGTGCGTGACCTCGAGTTCAACGCGGAGCGGGCGGGCCGCGCCAACATTCATGCCGAGCACAATACTACGGAGAGCTACCTCGAAAGCCTGGCGGAAGCACCCGACTTTGTACTGCTCGATCCGCCGCGCTCCGGCCTTGGAAAGGCCGTAGTGCATCGCCTGATTTCGCTCAGGCCGCGAGCCATCTCGATCGTCGCCTGCGACCCGGCCACACTCGCTCGCGACCTTCCGGCCCTGCTCGCGGCGGGCTATCAGATCGATCGCATGACGCTCGCCGATCTTTTCCCGCAGACTTATCATCTCGAGACGGTCGTTCGCCTCAGTGACTCTGGTAAAGTTTAGCTCTATGCGTGCGGTCGAAGCTCCGGCGCAGTCCGATGTACGCCGGGTGGTCCGCGTCTCAGCCGGCAATTTTCTCGAAATGTACGATTTCATGGTCTTCGGCTACTACGCCGCGGCCATCGGTCGAGCATTCTTTCCCAATCAGAGCGAGTATGCATCCTTGATGCTGTCGTTGATGACATTCGGAACCGGCTATTTGATGCGTCCGCTGGGGGCGATTGTGCTGGGCGCGTACATCGATCATCACGGCCGGCGCAAGGGGCTGCTGCTGACGCTTGCATTGATGGCTGCGGGAACTTTGTCGGTGGGCTGCACACCCGGATATGGAACTTTGGGACTGCTCGCGCCGCTGCTTGTGGTGGCCGGAAGGTTGGTCCAGGGTCTTTCGGCCGGCGTCGAAATCGGAGGGGTCAGCGTTTATCTGTCGGAGATCGCGCCCGCGGGGCGCAAGGGATTCTATGTCAGTTGGCAGTCCGGCAGCCAGCAGGTTGCGGTGATGTTCGCCGCGGTCATCGGCCTGATTCTGGCAAGCAGCCTGACTCCGCCGCAGATGTTGGCATGGGGATGGCGCATTCCGCTGATCGCAGGCTGCGTGCTGGTTCCGTTCCTCTTCCTGTTGCGCAGATCTCTCAGTGAAACGGATGAGTTCCTGGCGCGGCGTCACCACCCGGATATGGCGGAGATCGCGCGCACGCTGGTTCAGAACTGGCGGCTGGTGCTGCTGGGAATGATGCTGACCACTACCACGACGGTCACCTTTTATCTGATCACCGCATACATGCCCACCTATGCCAGCACGGTTCTGCATCTCTCAGCCAAGCAGAGCATGGTGGTGACGCTCTGCGCCGGCCTTTCGAATTTTATCTGGCTGCCGCTTATGGGAGCGCTCTCTGACCGTGTCGGCAGACGTCCGCTATTGGCCCTGTTCTCCATACTGGCGCTGCTCACGGCGTATCCGGCGCTCGCGTGGTTGGTAAGCGCGCCCTCGTTTGCCCGCCTGCTCGCGGTGGCTCTTTGGTTCTCGATGATCTTCGGCAGTTACAACGGCGCCATGGTGGTTTTTCTAACCGAAATCATGCCGGCGCATGTGCGCGCTTCCGGATTTTCACTGGCTTATAGTTTGGCGGCCGGCATCTTCGGGGGTTTCACTCCGGCCATTTCGACCTATCTGATTCACCTGACGGGCAACCGCGCGATGCCCGGAGCGTGGCTCTCGCTCGCGGGAGCGATGGGATTGACTGCCACTGCGCTTCTCACTCTTCCGAAAGGGAGCGCTGCGCCAGTTCGCCGAACAGCGGAAGGTGGTAAGTCTCCCGGTGAGCAGCTTTCACCATCATGAAAACCGACATGACCAGCAGAACCAGCCGTATGATACCGCCCAAGGGGAAGTGAGCCATTGGCTGCCACCACGGCCGCACGACCCAATCGTCGAGCAGCCAGGCCACAAACAGGTATAGGCCTTGGAACGCGTGGAAGCGGAGGGCACGGTCGCGCCGAAACCGTGGGGAAGCGAGCACGATGATCGAAGCGACCCAACCGATACCCGGGATATAGCAGCAGATCGAGGCTGTGCGCGGCGTAAAGCGCGAGAGAGGATCCACGTAGGGACCGGCTTCGAGGGGCTGCCTAGCGCCGCACTTGCCGCAGAACGCATCGCCGGCGCCCACCTGGTTGCCACATTGGCTGCAATAAGGCATCTGTCCATAGATACGTTAGTCTGCGTTCATAAGTTCGCGCAAGTCGGACGAGAGGGAAACGCGCTAAGATCGTCGCCATGCGACCTCTTTACGCATCGGCCCTGCTACTCAGTTTGGTATCGTGCCTGGCGGCCGCCAAGAATCTGGAGATCTACTTTATCGACGTGGAAGGCGGCCAATCCACACTGTTCGTCTCCCCTTCGGGCGAATCGCTCCTCATGGACACCGGGTACGGCGGATTCAATCATCGCGATCCCGACCGCATTGCGGCGGCCGCGAAATCGGCGGGCGTCAAGAAAATCGACTATCTGCTGATCAGCCACTATCACGCCGACCATGTAGGCGGCATTTACGATGTGGCGACACGCTTTCCGATACGCAACTTCGTGGACCACGGTCCGAATACCGAGACCGACAAGGATTCGCAGGTCCGGTACAACACCTATACGTCGTTCAGCGACAAAGGCAACCGGATGGTTGCGAAACCCGGAGACACGATTCCGATCAAAGGTCTGGACGTGAGGGTTCTGGCGAGTGCCGGTCAGGTTCTAACTGCGCCGCTTGCGGGAGCGGGCCAGCCTAACCCGGAATGCTCCAGCTTTCGGTTCGATCCCGAGGAAGAGACCCCGGAAAATCAGCAATCGGCGGGCATTCTGATCACCTTCGGCAGCTTCCGTATCCTCGATCTTGCCGACCTCACGACCAGCCGCGAGCACGACCTGGTCTGCCCGGTAAACAAGATCGGCGGGGTGGACGTTTTCGTCTCTTCGCACCACATGGGCGCGGCCGCGAACACTCCACAACTGGTGCACGCCATTCATCCGCAGGTTGCGATCAGCAACAACGGCCCGCGTAAAGGCGGCAAGCCGCTCGCCTGGCAGACGCTGCACGACAGTCCCGGTCTTGAAGATATCTGGCAGCTTCACTATGCGATTGCCGCCGGTAAGGATCACAATTCGGCAGACACCTACCTGGCCAATATCGATGAGCAATGCGAAGGCAAGTGGCTGCGATTGACGGCCGAAAAGGACGGATCATTTACCATTTTTAACAGCCGGAACCGGCACGAGAAGAAGTATCCCGCGCGGCCGTAAACTGATATGGTTCTAAACATGCTTCGCTTATCACTACTCGTCTTTTTCGCGTTGACTCTGGCGCCGGCGCAGAATGCGGATTCGCCGACTCCACGCGCGGCCGCACCGGCTGTAGTCCGTAAACAGATCAGGACCACAGACGGCCGGTCGCTCGAAGGCCAGGTGCTGAACGAAGGCATGGCGGAACTACAGCTCCGCACGGATGACAAACAGATTCATCTCCTGCGCAAACAGGGGGATAGTTACCGTGTTGTGACCTCGCAAGCAGACTGGCCGACCTACCATGGCGACCCCAGCGGCAACCGGTATTCGAAGCTCACACAAATTGATAGGAGCAATGTGGGCCGGCTCGCGCCGAAATGGATCTTTGCGATTCCGGGTGCGGCTCCGGTTGAGAACACGCCACTGGTAGTAGCGGGCCTCATGTACGTATCGAGCGCCAATGAGTGCTGGGCGCTCGACGCCGGCAGCGGCCGCCAGGTTTGGCATTATCAACGCAGCCGCACTAAAGGTCTGGTGGGCAATGCGGCGGCCGGTTTCAATCGCGGGGTGGCTTGGGCGGGAGACCGCATATTCCTGCTCACAGACAATGCGCACCTGATCAGTCTGAACCGCTTCAACGGCGAACTGCTTTGGGAAACAGAGATGGCCGATTGGCACCAGAACTATAACGGCACTTCCGCTCCGTTGGTAGTGGGCAATCTAGTGATCTCGGGAACCGCGGGCGGGGACGAGGGCGTACGTGGATTCGTGGCGGCGTATGACCAGACCACCGGCAAGGAAGCATGGCGCTTCTGGACGGTCCCTAAGCCGGGCGAACCGGCCTCGGAAACTTGGACCGCGAAAGGGCTCGAGCACGGGTCAGGCGCGACCTGGATGACCGGCTCATACGATCCGCAGCTCGATCTGGTTTACTGGCCGGTAGGCAATCCGGGCCCGGATTTCTATGGTGACGAACGCGAGGGCGACAATCTTTACACGGACTCCATCGTGGCGCTCGAAGCCAAGACGGGCAAGCTGAAATGGTATTACCAGTTCACGCCGCATGACGTGCATGATTGGGACGCCGAGGAACCACCCGTCCTGGTGGACGCGGACTGGCAGGGGCAGGCGCGCAAGCTTCTCGTCCAAGCCAATCGCAACGGGTTCTTTTACGTGCTGGACCGCGCGACCGGCCAACTGCTTTTGGCAAAGCCGTTCCTCAAGAAACTGAACTGGGCGGAAGGCATAGGCAAAGACGGACGTCCCATTCTGAAGCAGCTTCCGCAAGCGCCCGGCGGCGGCACGTATGTCTGCCCGGGGTTTCAGGGGGGCACGAACTGGTTCTCGACTTCGTTCAACCCGGCGACGGGTCTGTACTACTTTCAGGCGCTAGAGCGCTGCAATGTTTTCAACCCGCGGAAGATGGAGTGGGAAGCGGGAAAAGGATATATGGGCGGCGCCGCGCGCCCGGCACCGGGGGAAAGCTTTGAAAAATCGCTGCGTGCGATCAACATTCAAACCGGCGAAGTGGCGTGGGATGTACCGCAGGTCGGCGCGCAGACCACCGCATCGGGCGGCGTAATTTCGACGGCTTCCGGCCTGGTGTTCTTCGCCGAGAACAGCGGTGCGTTCATGGCCGCGGATGCCGCTGACGGCAAAACGCTTTGGCAGTTTCCGACCAACCAGGTCTGGAAGGCGTCGCCTATGACCTATATGTTCGACGAGCGCCAATATGTAGCGATTGCGGTAGGCCAAAGCATTATGGCTTTTGGTTTGCCGGAGTAGAGGCTACGCGGGAGATGGCGTGCACGAGTTTACGGTAAGGGATCTCCTCCCAGGACGGAAAACTGATCCATTCGCCGTCGCGCCAGCTCGAATAGAACCAGCGGGCGAGCAGGGCCAAATATTCCTGCCGCTCGCGCGCGGTAAGTTTCCGCTCCGGCACATCCGCGAAGGCCGCGCGCAGAGCGTGGTCGAGAGACACGGGGCGGCCCTCGCGAACTTCGAAACTGAATCGCTGTGGGTGCTGCCAGTACCCACAACGCACGAAGCATAACTCGACCGCGCCGGGCGCTAGCGAGGGCGTGATGGCCACGCCATGCAGGTGATCGGCTTCGCTCGCGAGTTCATCCCGGAGTTTCAGGACCTCCTGAACTTTCTCCAACCGCTTGTGCTGGCGGGCAGCTTCTTCGAAGTTCATCTCTTCGCTGAGGCGGTCGCGGGATCGGGAAATAGTAGCGAGGAGTGAGTGGCCGCCAGTACGCAGAAACTCGGCGGCGCGCTCCACTTCATGCGCATACTCGGGTGCCCCGACCACCTGTTGGCAGGGGCGAAGACACATACTCATTTCACCGTAAATGCAGCCCGGATGATCGGGCGAAGGGACCAGATCCTCCTGGCAGCGGCGCATCTGGAAAAGGTCGAGGAATTGAGTTTCGAAGCGGTCCGCCGCCGCACGCGAACGAAACGGGCCGAAATGGAGGCTGCTCGATCCGGCAAGGTGCGTAGTGACTACAATTCGCGGAAACTGATTCGCGAGCAGGATCTTGACATAGGGCGGCATTCGCAGCCGGATGACTTCGAGATACGATTTCGGAAACAGGCGCTTCGCCGTCTCGTAGTGCAGCACCGCGGATTCGAGGCGGGAACCGGTGAATTGATATTCGATGCGCGCCACCGTATGGCGCAGGTTGAGCAAGCGGGAGGGCTTGGCCCGTTCCCTCAACAGCCGTAACAGCCGCCGGCGAAGCCGTGCCGTTTTCGACAGGTACGGCTCGCCCTCATTAGCCCAGAGAACGAACACCGCGGGCGCGTCGGGGAGTGTTTCGATTGCAGCATCGAGCTGAGCGAGATCCGCGGTGACTCCGATTTCCGTCATCAGGCGGAACCTGTCTGGAACCTATTCGGATACGGCCTTGGAATCGATGAGCTGCCGAATTTCGGCGATGAACCCGGACAGCGGCTTCGCTCCCTGGTCGCCATGCTTGCGGTTACGCACCGCGACCTCGCCATTCTGCTGCTCGCGGTCGCCGACCACCAGCATGTATGGAATCTTCTGAAGCTGCGCTTCCCGAATCTTCAGGTTGACCTTCTCGCTGCGATCGTCCAGTTCGGCGCGAATTCCGGCCTCTTCGAGCTGTTTGCGAACATCGCCGGCATATCCGATCTGACGATCGGTGATTGGGAGTACGATGGCTTGAACCGGCGCGAGCCAAACCGGAAAAGCACCGGCATAGTGCTCGACTAGGATGCCGAAGAAGCGTTCGATTGAGCCGTAGAGCGCCCTATGCACCATCAATGGCTGGTGCGCTTTCCCGTCTTCGCCGATGTATTCGAGCTCGAACCGCCGCGGTAGCGTGAAGTCGAACTGAATGGTCGAGAGCTGCCATTTCCGGCCGATTGCGTCCACCAGTTTGACGTCGATTTTCGGTCCGTAGAACGCGGCTTCATCGGGAATGCGCTTCACGTTGATCTTCAGGCGATCGACCGCGCGCTGTAACGCGTTCTCTGCAAGCTGCCACTGGTCGGGCGCGCCGTCGTACTTCCCGCTCGCTCCGTTGTCCCAGGTCGAAAGCTCAGCCTCGTACTCGTCAAAGCCGTACGTACGCAGAGTGTCGGCCGCGAACTGAAGACAATCGACCACTTCGTTTTCGATCTGCTCCGGAGTGCAGAAGATATGGGCGTCGTCTTGGGTGAAACCGCGCACCCGGAACAGACCCGCGAGCACGCCCGAACGCTCGTAGCGGTAGACGGTGCCGAGTTCACCCAGCCGCACGGGCAGATCGCGATAGCTGCGCTGCCGGTCCTTGTAGATCAGAATGTGGAACGGGCAGTTCATGGGCTTGAGCTGATATTCGGCATCATCCAGCTCCATGCGCGAAAACATGTTCTGTGAATAGAAATTCGCATGGCCCGAGGTCTTCCAGAGGTCGAACCGGGCCACGTGCGGTGTGTAGACCAGCGAATAGCCGCGCTTCAGATACTGATCGCGCATCCAGTCTTCCAATTGCTTGCGGATGATACCGCCCTTGGGGTGAAAGAAGATCAACCCAGGGCCTGCCAATTCCTGCACGCTGAACAGGTCCAGCTCTTTGCCGAGTTTGCGGTGGTCGCGCTTCTTGGCCTCCTCGATTCGCTTGAGGTACGCTTCCAACTCTTTTTGGGTAAAAAACGCCGTGCCGTAGATGCGCTGGAGTTGCTTGTTGTGCTCGTCACCCTTCCAATACGCTCCGGCGATGGACAGCAGCTTGAAGGCTTTGAGCTTTGAGGTATCGGGCACGTGCGGCCCGCGGCAAAAATCGATGAAGCCGGGGCCTAGGGTGTACTCGCTGAAGACCTCGCCGGCGCGCTCCTGGATCAGCTCGCACTTCATCCACGCTTCGGCGTATTTCTTGAGGCCGTCCTCCTTCTTTGTGTATACGCGCTCATAAGGGAGATGCCGTTTCTGGATCTCCCACATGCGCTTTTCGATCTTTTCCAGATCCTCGGGTGTAAACGGCACGGCGCGGTCGAAATCGTAATAAAAGCCTGTCTCGATGGGAGGACCAATGCCGAGCTTGGTTTCGGGATACAGCTCTAAGACGGCCGCGGCGAGCAGGTGAGCAGTCGAGTGGCGATAAACCTCTAGAGACTCCGGATCTTTGGGCGTGAGAATCTGCAGCGTCGCGTTCGATTCCAGGGGACGGTTGAGATCCTGCAATTGGCCGTTGACCTTGGCCACTACCGCGGCTTCGGCAAGTTTTGGACTGATCGATTGCGCGACGTCGATAGGGCGAGTCCCAGGCGGAACAGACTGCCTACTGCCGTCGGGCAGAGTAATCTCTATGCTGCTCATACGAAAGTTTCAGCGTAACATGTGCATTTTGCGCTCGTCTGGTAGATAGAAGCAGGTGCGCTATGATGATGGTGGCAGATAATGGCAGTCTCTAGTTTCAGCGGAATCGACGAAACCGCGTTGGTGGCACAGGCGCGCGAAGGTGACGACCGCGCATTTGCCGAACTGGTGCGGCGATACGAGGGCAAGATTTTCCGCTTGGCGCAGCATATCACGCAAAACCGCGAGGATGCGGAGGATGTGTTGCAGGAGACTTTTCTAAAAGCTTACGAGCATTTGGATCAGTTTCAAGGGCAATCCAAGTTCTATACCTGGATCGTGCGGATCGCCGTAAACCAGGCGCTCATGAAACTGCGCCGCCGAAAAACGGATAGGTCCGTTTCGCTCGATGAGTCGATTGATACCGGAGAAGATACGGTTACGCGGGAAATTGCCGCGTGGGACGAAGACCCGGAACAACGCTTCTCCCGAGAGGAATTGGGCGAGTTATTGGATTCCGCGATCGAAAGCCTCGCCCCGTCTTATCGATCGGTGTTTGTTTTACGCGATATCGAAGAACTCTCGACGGAGGAGACCGCCGAAGCTTTGGGGCTTTCGGTTCCTGCCGTGAAGAGCCGTTTGCTGCGGGCCCGCCTTCAACTCCGCGAAAAACTGACCCGCACCTTCAAACGCAAGGGGGATGACGCCTTTGCTTACTTGTAAAGATTTCTTGAATGAACTGAGTGACTACCTGGACGAGTCCACCGACGCCGCGTTGCGTTACAAGTTAGAGCAGCACATTACGGAATGCCCGAACTGCTGGGTAATCGCGGATACCACTCGCAAGACGATCCAGATCTATAAGGGAATGGAGCGGTATTCCATTCCAAGGGATGTCGAGGAGCGGTTGATGCGGGCCCTCGAGAAGAAGATGGCTGCCAAGCACCGCTGCTAGCTCCCACCCCGCAGGCGTCCGGCTAAGTTGGTGATCCTCCCTCTGTCTACATCGTAACAAGCGGTGATACTACACTTCGCGCGCATTCCGCAGAAGCTATGCGGGTTTCACATTCACAGACACATTAATCACGTGCTCGCCGCCGCCCAGCGCAATTCCTTGCACCGGCGGCACGTCGGCATAGTCGCGGCCCCACGAGAGAGTGACGTGGTTTCCGTTCACCAGGACGTCGTTGGTGGGGTCGAAATCGAGCCAGCCGAATCCGGGACAGAAGACCGATACCCACGCGTGCGAAGCTTCGCCTCCGATCAATGACCGGCTTCGCAGGTAACCGCTGACGTACCTTGCTGCCAAGCCCAGAGACCGCAGGCACGCGATGGTGAAATGCGCGAAGTCCTGACAGACCCCGCGGCGCGATTGAAACACCTGCTCCACCGGAGTGGATACGGTAGTGGCCCGGGTGTCGTACTGAAAATCCTCGAATACCCGATGACAAAGGTCCATGGCGGCTTCGAGGAGAGGGCGTTCGGGAGTGAATGAGACCGAGGCGTAGGCGGCAAATTGCGGCCGGACCGGAATACGCGGAGATTCGAAAACGAACTGGTACTCCTCCATGGCATGCGGTTCCATATCGCGCCAGATCTCGCCGCGCGCCTGCTCCCAGGCAGGCGTTAAGGATGGCTCGAGCGGTAGAGTGGCTTCGATCTCGACCAGACTCGAGGCGGTAATTGTAAGGGAACGGTGCGGCTCATGAATGGAGAAGAACGTCACGTTGTTGCCGAAGTAGTCCTTGCGGGGAAATGTCTGCCCGGGCGCCGGAATGATAGATAACTCGTGTTCAACAAGATGCTGGTTGCGCGCGGACCGCGGTGTGAGATGCACCTCGGTGTGGCACACGGAAACGGAGTCGCTGTAGAGATAGGTGGTTGTGTGATTCGCGCGCAGGTTCATAGACGCGACTCGGCCAGCAGAAATTGCCGGGACGGGACTGCCTGGCTGAAATATTCGCGGGTCAGCTCTTCCGAAAGCGACCACAACTCTTTACTCAAGCGCTGCAACAGAGTCTCTAGCTGGGTGCGATGGGCGCCGCCGGTGCACAGGAAGTCGCGCGCCTCCGAAAGCTGGACCGCAGTCAGCAGGGAAAGCACAAGCCTGCCTTCGGCGGGACGGCGAAATCTGGACTGACTGGCAGGCAACCGATCGACATGTTCCCGGAGGCGCGCAAGCTGGTAGGCGACTGACCGGGGATTCGCTTCATCGAGGAGTAGAAGGTCCAATACCAGATCCGCCTGCATGGAAGTGAGATAACGCGAGCGGTAAGTGATCGAGCTGTCGCCGGCTTCGAGAAGGAGTTCCAGTTGTCCGCTATCGGCCTCGCAGTCGAAGCCAAGGCCATACCGGATGATGCCGGTCATCTGGAGAGCACGTTCCAGGCGCCGTCCAATATCGAGAAACCTCCAGCCATCGCCCCGAGTCATGCTCTCCATCACCAGACCGCTGAAAGCGGAAATCGTGCTGATCACCTGGTCGAGGAGAGCCTGGGCGCTGCTGACCCGGATAGGTTCCGGCGGCAATGGAGCCGATAGCTGCTCATGAAGCTGATTGAGAACGCGCCACGCATCGGATGAGATTCGGTCCCGGAGTAATCGGCCCACACGGCGCACAGACCGGATACTCGCGGTCAGATTATTCCCGGTCTGCCCGCCGTAGACCAACGCCAAAACCTCGCGCTCTAGGCCGTTAAAAGGAGCGCTGCCGATGGGGATATCGGAACGGACATATCCCTGGCCGGCAAGAATGCGCAGGCCTGTTTCGACCGCCGCCTGGGTCGTAAGATTCGCATCCTGAACAAGCCGGGGCAGCATGGCGCGGACGACGCGTACGATGGGCTCGACACGTTCCACATAGCGGCCGAGCCAGAAAAGGTTGTCGGCCACGCGGCTGGGCAGGTCGAATGTAGCGCGGCTGATATCCAGAGGTCCCGCGGGCGGGCGTAGCAGCGTAAGATCGGGGCTCGGCTTGGTCGCGACCACCCAGGTGTCTTTACTGCCGCCGCCGCTTTGCATGGAGGCCACCAGATCGCCCAGAGAAGAGGTGGTCCGGGTAAGGCCGCCGGGCATTACCGCGTAAGAATCGCCGGCGGCGACTGCGTAGACGCGGAGCACGACATGGCGCGGGCGCAGCGCGTTGTCTTCGAGAACGGGCGCGGTGGAAAGGGCCACCTGCTCCTGAGCGACATACGCGCCCGGCGCAGCGCGGAGGCGGGTGATGAGTGCAGTCTTTTCGGCCCGGCTGAGGCGCCCGGCGAAGACAGGCTCCACACCCCGAGCAGGAAAGGCCGGCTTGATCACGAGTGAATCCAGATGGTCCTCGACCCACGAAAGCGCCGCCTTCTGCCCGCACCACCAGGTAGCGACGGCCGGCATTTTCAAATCTTCGTGGAGCATGTGGCGGCACAAAGCCGGCAGGAAGCCGGAAGGCGCGGCCGATTCGACGAGTCCCGAGCCAAGCGCATTGGCGACTGCGACGCCGCCGGATCGCACTGCCTGGACGAGCCCAGGCACGCCCAGGACGGAATCGCCGCGCAACTCGAGTGGATCGCAATACGTGTCGTCTTGACGGCGAAGAATCAGATCGACCGGTAATAGGCCCCCAAGCGTGCGCAAGAAGACCCGGTTCTCGCGCACCGCGAGATCGGCTCCCTCTACTAGCGAGTAGCCGAGATAGCGGGCAAGGAAGGCATGTTCGAAATAGGTTTCGTTATAGGGGCCGGGCGTCAGGACAACGATTCGCGGGTTTTCTTTGTGGCCCGGCGCGAGGGCGCGCAAAGTCTCGCGATAGGTCTGAAAGAATGAGGCGACTCGTTCGATGCCGACGCCTCGAAAAACATCGCGCAGCACACGGCCGGAGACGAGGCGATTTTCGAGCGCATACCCGGCGCCCGACGGTGCTTGCGTGCGGTCGGCAATCACCCACCAGTGCCCGTCGGGAGAACGCGCCAGGTCGGCCGCATAAATGTGAAGGTAAATGTTCCCCGGCACCGGAAACCCGCAGCAGGCCCTCAGAAACGCAGGGTTGGGAAACACCAGTTCGGGAGGGAGGAATCGATCGTCTAGTAGCTTCTGCGAGCCATACAGATCGGCCAAGATAGCATTCAACAAGCGCGCGCGCTGGCTAATTGCCTGCTCGATGGCTGCCCACTCACTACTGTCCATGACGAGGGGAAGGGGGTCGAGGGGCCAGGGGCGCTCGGCGTTGCGCGGATCGCTATAGACGTTATACGTGATCCCGTTTTCGTGGATGATCCGCCGACCTTCTTGCCAGCGGCGCGCCCAATCGGCCTCACCCATCTCTTCGAATGAATCGATCAGCGCCTTCCAATGCGGGCGCACCGTGCCCTCCGGCGCGAGCATCTCATCATAGAAGTCGGGCGCGGGGCGGTAGAGTTCCAGCCGCTTCAGACGATCTTCGGGAGGGAGGACTCCCGGGCGATCCTTCATCATTTCGTAGTCTTGCATGGCGTCCAGGGTAATTGGAGGCCAACCCGGTGATCGTAACGGCAGCCGGCCTTGCGGTGCAATGCAAGCCGAATTGGCATCGGGCCTCCACTTAGCGAGATTTTGACCGCAGTGAAAGCCCCGCTACGCAGTGTTACCGCGACTTGGGGGTAGAAGAGAGCTTTCCTTCTGGAGTTTATTATATCGAGTTACCTCGGGCGAGACGCGCGAGGCGGACGCGGCAGGGGGAAGACGGGACCTTTGTTGATAAATAGCTCGCCGCCTCGACCCGGCAGACTACAATAACCACATGTCCGCCGTGCTCGAAATAAGGAATCTCTCCTGCCGGATTGGCGGCCGCGAGATCCTGCGCGGCATCGACCTCGAAGTGCGGGAAGGCGAGATGATCGTGCTCCTGGGCCGGAGCGGCTGCGGCAAAACCACGCTGCTCAAATGCATCAACGGCCTGGTGCAGCCCGCCGGCGGTGAGATTCGCTTTGAGGGCGAGCCAGCTTCGAGGTGGGACCCTATCCGAATGCGCCGGCGCATGGGATACGTGATACAGGATGCCGGACTGTTTCCGCATTGGACGGTTGCGAGAAATATCGGTCTGGTACCCAGACTTGAGAATTGGGGACCGGCCTTGATCGAAGAACGGGTGCGCAAGCTACTCGAGCGAGTCGGGCTTCCCGCAGCTGAGTTTGCCGGCCGTTATCCGCGCGAGCTCTCGGGCGGGCAGAAGCAGCGCGTGGGCATCGCGCGCGCCCTGGCGGCCGACCCTCCGCTGTTGCTGCTGGACGAGCCGTTTGCCGCGCTCGACCCCATCACCCGCTATGAACTGCAGAAGCAGTTTCTCGACTTGCGGGCGGCCGTGAGCCAAGCCGCGGTATTCGTCACCCACGATGTGCGCGAGGCCCTCTTGTTGGCTACGCGGATCGTGCTGTTCAAGGACGGCCGCATCGACGTGATGGCCTCCCCCGCCGAATTCGTCACGGCGCGCACCGAAGAGGCCCGGGCCTTTCTGGCCGCCCTGGAGGAGACTTGGACTCAGCCTGATGAATCCGCGCCTCGGAACTGAAATCCTTTCGCTCTCGCTCGAACACCTTTGGCTGGTCCTGATCGCCATCGGTGGAGCGGCCCTGATCGCCATACCGGGCGCGATCGCTCTTACGCGCCGGGCCGCGCTTCGGCGCTGGCTGCTCGGATTCGCAAATATCCTGCAGACGATTCCCAGCCTGGCACTATTCGGCTTCCTGCTTCCGCTGCCGTTTATCGGCGGCATTGGGCCGCATACGGCCGTAATCGCGCTGTGCCTATATGCTCTGCTCCCGATTCTCCGCAACAGCCTGGTGGGAATTCTTGGGGTGGATCCTGCGGTACGCGAATCCGCGGTAGCCATGGGGATGACGCGACGCCAGATTCTGTGGCAGGTGGAGCTTCCGCTGGCGATTCCCGCCATCATTGCTGGTCTGCGCATCGCGACAGTCACGACCATCGGAACGGCTACTGTGGCCGCGGCCATTGGCGCCGGCGGGTTGGGTGTCTTTATTTTTCGCGGGATTGCGACTGTCGATTCGACTACGATTCTGGCGGGCGCCATTCCCGCGGCCATCATGGCGCTGATCGCGGACGAGGTTCTGGAATGGATCGAAAAACGACTATCGCATGCTTGAGCCTCGTGCTCGTTTCCTGCGGAGCTCGCAACACCATCGTTGTGGGCTCGAAGAACTTCACTGAGCAGGTTTTGCTGGGTGAGATTCTGGCGCAGCAGATCGAACATCAGCTTGGCGTGCCTGTCACGCGCAAACTCGACCTTGGGGGCACGCTGCTCGCGCATCAGGCCATTCTCAAAGGCTCGCTCGATCTTTACCCGGAGTACACGGGAACCGCGTTGACAGAGATTCTCAAGCGGCCGATCGAGCCCGACGCCGGAGCGGTCTTCGAATCCGTACGCCAGGCTTATCGAACGCAATGGAAACTGGACTGGTTCCAGCCCTTCGGCTTCAACAACACTTTCGCGATGATCGTTCGCCGCGACGCGGGCGTCTCCACACTATCGCAGGCGGCGCAAACCAGAGCTTGGCACATGGGCATGGGCTACGAGTTTGAGAAGCGTTCCGACGGCCTGGCGGGGCTGGTCAAAGCCTATGGGCTCCGCCTGCAGGGTGACCCGGTCACGGTAGATTTGGGTCTTTTGTACTCGGCGCTCGAAAATCGGAAAGTAGACATGATCGCCGCCAATTTCACGGATGGGCTGATCTCGTCTCTTCCGGTCTCAGTGCTGGAAGATGACCGCCATTACTTCCCGCCCTACCAGTGCTCTGTGATCACTCGCGAAGATACCTTGGCGCGCTACCCCAAGTTACGCGGTGCTCTCGACGAGCTTTCCGGCCAAATCTCCAACGAGGCGATGCGGCGACTCAACTTCGAGGTAGACGGCAAGCACCGTCCGGTGTCGGAAGTCGCTGGAGAATTTCTGAAGCAGCATCTGTGGTCCGGCCGTTCTGAGTGAGTCTAGCGCAGCTGGTTCGTAACTTCACACAGAGATAGACCCAGTACTCTTGATTTCCCTCACAGCTTTCTACAGAATTCTTGCGGGGTGAGATATGAGAAAGTACTTAGCCGTTCTGGGCCCTGTATTGATAAGCCTCGCCTGGGCGAGTGAGGCCCGTGCTGACAATTGCACGGAGATCGATGCCACTAACATTGGGGTCTACTGCCAGGTTGGTGGAACTACTGTGAGCGGGCCCGCCGGCAGCGCTCTGGCCCAATTCACGCTTCCGGAAATCGATCCGGCGCTAGGACCACTCGTTGCTCCGGTCAGCGCCACTTTCGATCTCCTACCCGAAAGTTGTTCTCCATTCAACTCCTGCAATTTCGAGATCAGCGGGATGGCATCGCTGGACTATAACCCGCAATGCATCTCTGTCCTTGGCGGCCCGTGCACTTACAGAGAAGACAACTATGGGTATGGCGCCGTGCTTTCTGTCACTGGGCCCAACGGCTCATTCGAAAACACAGGGTACGGCAGCGGGTTTGTTCTTCCATCAGATCCGTCTGTACCGCAGATCCTTACGGTGGGGTGGGGTGCTTTCTTTAACAGCAACAACGAGATTTTCTTTGGGAGCGGCTGGCCGACCGGTAATGACGCCTTGACCTTTACCGTCAGCGTCGCCGGCACCTGTTTATACAGCACCAATCCGCTTATTCCAATACAACCCTGCGCGGAGATTTCCTCGGTGAACGCGTTTTCATATAACGTAACCTTCGCCTACGTAGCCGCTCCCGCTACCGTACCGGAGCCATCACTGCTGTTCGCCACTGCGCTGCTATTCGGGTCCGTACTTATGGTGCGAAGGCGTCGGTTCATTCGAGCGCCCAGGGATTAGCCACCGTCGAGACGTCGCCGAGCGGTTCGCCGAGATATTTCTGCCGGATCAGGCGCCGCACAATTTTGCCGCTTTGCGTTTTGGGTAGTTCCGCTACTACCACAATCTCGCGCGGGCGGAACGTCGGGCCAAGCACCTGGACAACTGTCGAGCAAACCTGGGAGGGATTGACCACGGCGCCAGGCTTGGGCACAGCATAGCCGACGATGGCTTCCCCTTTGATTTCATCCGGCACTCCGATCACCGCCGCCTCGGCTACACCCGGGTGCTGCAGGATGGCCTCTTCCACTTCCGCCGGCCCTACTTTACGGCCCGCCACGTTCATGGATTCATCGGCGCGTCCGTGCAGGAACCAGTGGCCGTCTTCATCTACGCTGGCCCAATCTCCGTGGTACCACATGCCTGGAAAGCGCGACCAGTACGTTTCCAAATACCGCTCCGGATCTTGCCAGATGCCGCGCGTCATCGAGGGCGCCGGTTTGCGGCACACGAGATAGCCCTTCCTCAACCGAACAGCCTGCCCATCCTCGTCCACAACATCGGTCGCCATGCCGGGCGATGGTCCTCCCAGCGAGCAAGGCTTCAGCGGCTGAATAGGGAGTGGAAACAGAAAACAGCCGATGATCTCGGTACCCCCGGAAATATTGATAATCGGCAGCCGCCTGCGCCCTACTCGCTCGAAAAACCAGAGCCAGGCCAGTTCGTCCCAGGGCTCGCCGCTCGAACCGAGCAGCCGCAGCGAGGCCATTGGCGGCAACTCTCCCGGTTGCTTGGACAGCATGCGGATCAGGGTTGGGGAGATTCCCAGGACGCTCAGCCGGTGCCTTTCGATCATCTCCCATATGCGGTGCGGCCCCGGATAATCGGGCGCGCCGTCATACAGGAAAATCGTGCCGCCGAATAAATGATTACCGATGATCGTCCAGGGACCCATCATCCAACCGATATCGGAGAGCCAGAAGAAGCGGTCCTCCGGTTTGTGATCGAAGGCCAGCCAGACCTCCTTGCCGGTCTGCGCCAGACAGCCGGCCTGCGTGTGCACCGTACCTTTGGGCCGTCCGGTCGTCCCTGAAGTGTAGAGAATCAGCGCGCGCGCCTCGGATTCGAGCCATGCCGTGGGAGCCTGGCCGGATTGCCCACTCAGGAAATCCCGCCAGGTGAGCGTCCCGTGTTGTTGGTCGCCGCTCTTATACTGCAGGACGACTACGTGCTCAGTTACTCGCGGTATTTTGGACGCAAGCGGCAGCAGTTTGCCGCGGCGTTCCAGATAGTCGGCGGTGAACACCAGGCGCGCGCCGGAATCCT
Source organism: Terriglobia bacterium (assembly GCA_019242155.1). Taxonomy (GTDB): domain Bacteria; phylum Acidobacteriota; class Terriglobia; order Bryobacterales; family Bryobacteraceae; genus PSRJ01. The sequence continues at coordinate 24,911 of JAFAWA010000453.1, forward strand.
CAAGCCGCGTGGCAATGGCGCCGGTTCCGAAGCCCGCGAAAATCGGAACCACGGTGACACCGGCCTTAAAGCATCCGTAAAGAATCGAGAGAATCTCCGGCACCAACGGCATGCACAGCGCAACGCGGTCACCCGCCGCAATGCCCAGCGAGGAAAGTCCGTTGGCTACACGGTTCGCTTCAGCCTGCAATTCGCTGAAACTGATGCTCCTGGTTTCGCCGTTCTCTCCCTCCCACAGGCAGGCGATGCGATCCTGCCCAACCCAGCGGTCGAGGCAATTGTGCGCGATGTTCAAACGGCCGCCGGTAAACCACTCGGTCCATTCCGGCCCGCGGCGGGCATCCATCACTTGCCGGTAAGGCTCGAACCATTCGACACGCATTTCCCGCAGCATCGCGTCCCAGAAGCGTTCCGGCTCCTCGCGGGAAAACCGCAGGAACTCGTCGAGCTCGCTGAACCTCAGGCGTTCCATAAACCGCCAGACATTGGTGCTTTCGATGAATTCGCGGGAGGGCTGCCAGATCATTTCGGCTGGAGTATCCCAACATGAGGCGCGAGGTGTCAAGCCGAAGCGTGACAGCCTAGAAGAAAGGAACCGGCGCTTCTGCGGCAATTGCTCGTGTTGCAGCGGACTTGCGGTTAGTTTTGGGGCGCCGAGTTGCTGCGGCTATCCAATACTTCGCGCACTCTGCGCAGCAGCGCCTCCGGCAGAAACGGCTTCTCTAAAAAGGCGGCTCCGGAGCGCTGGATGCCGTGGTGCAGAAGAGCTTCGTCGGTGTAGCCTGAAATGTAGAGCACGCGCACGTCGGGCTTCAGCCGCGTTAACTGCCGTACCAGGTCCGGGCCGCTCATCTCCGGCATTACTACATCGACAATAGCTAGTTTGATCTCCTGCTCACTTGAGAGACACACGCGAAGCGCCTCCTCTCCGCGCGTGGCCTCGAGCACGTTATAGCCGTGGGTCTTGAGGATGTCGAGCAGAAGCTTGCGAACACGTGCTTCGTCTTCGACCAGCAGGAGAGTCTCCGCGCCTCCAATCTGCTGCTGCCGGGCTGGCTCCGGGCGCGGCTCCAGTTTGCCGCGCGAGGCCAGCGGGAGATAGATACGCGCGGTCGTGCCCTGGCCCTGCTCGCTCGAAATTCTGATGGCGCCTCCACTCTGCCGGATGATGCCGTAAGCGGTAGCCAGCCCCAAGCCGGTGCCGCGCCCGGGACCCTTGGTTGTAAAGAAGGGCTCAAACAGATGAGTCTGAGTCTCCTGACTCATGCCGATGCCGGTATCAAGAATAGAGAGTGTCACGTATGCGCCGGGTTGTACCCCGAGTTGTTTGGCTGAGAAGTCGTCACTCAAATGAACGGTGGCAGTCTCGATAGTTAGTTTGCCGCCGTCGGGCATGGCGTCGCGTGCATTAACCACGAGATTCAGAACCACCTGTTCCAGGCGCCCTGTGTCGGCCTCTACTATGTCCTGACCGGCGGCGGGCAAGGTGACAATCTCGATATCTTCACCGACTAACCGCCTGAGCAGCTTCTGAATTTGCAGCACCAATTCATTGAGGTGGATCGCATGGGTCTGCAGCGGCTGGCGCCGGCTGAACGTGAGCAATTGATTGGTGAGAGCGCCTCCCCGTTCCGCCGAACGGCGGATCTCTTCGAGGGCGGTGCATTGGGATTCGCGCAGCAGATCGCGGCGTGAGAGAAGCAGGTCAGAGTAGCCGGTAATAACGGTAAGCAAATTGTTGAAATCGTGTGCCACGCCGCCCGCGAGCCTGCCCACGGCTTCCATCTTTTGCGCCTGCCGAAACTGCTCTTCCAGCCGATTCCGCTCGCGGCGCAGCCGGACGGCGCGCAGTTCACGCTCTACCGCGGCATTCAAACGCATGAGATTGCGGCGTGTCATGTGGTCCGCCGCACCGGATTTGAGAACCGCTATGACATCTTCCTGCCGGCTCTTAGTAGTTACTGCAATGAGCGGCAGATCGACGCCACTTTCCTGGATGATACTTAATGCCTGCAGTGCGCCGAATCCGGAGCCGCCCACGGACTCGGCAATTGCGAGATCCCAATTGCCTGAGAGTAGTTCTGTCAACTGAGGTCCCTGCGAGACTTGCTCGTATACCGGCTCGAATTGGCCGCGCCGCAATTCGGCGAGGATTGTATCGACCCCGCTTTCACCAATGAAAATTATTCGTAGAGGAGAGCCCATGCCAGTCGAAGGAGGCAATGTCATAGAGTAAACGACTGCATGTTGGGCCCGCACGTTTCCATGTGTAGAAAAGAACAGTTAGCGGGGTAATTGCTGTACTAGAGCCGGGAAGGTTACCTGCACAAATGTTACAGCAGCGTTGACCGCGGCGCCGGTGCGTCCGTTGTCCACCGGAACGACCACTTTCACTAGAGTAGTGTCACTCCGGTGATACCGCACAGAGTCCGCAACCAGCCAGAACTTAGCCGAGTACTCACTGGCAATTACACGGTCATGGCTCTGGTACCAATAGATCACTACGGCCTTCTGATCACCGTGAGCGGCGACATACCGGTTAACAGTAATCGGTTGGGCCCGGCCTGGTGCCGCGATTGAAACTAGCCCCGTTTCTAAAGGTTCCCAACCGTTGCCGGGCAGGCAATTTTTAGGGGAGTGCGGTGACTGTCCTTCGCGCTGCGTTTTAAAAAATGCCACGAAGAGATCTGCCCGAGTACCATCCGGGCCAAGATACACGCGATTCAGAGTTTCATCCGCCTTAAGCACTTCGAGAATCTCCGGCTCAATCGGAACGTCTTCGATACTGTGCCAGCCCGAAATCACTTTGGGAAAGCGGGCAAGCGGCGTCATAGAGGGTACTAACTCCGCACGCGAGATCGCGGCATAAAGCAGGACTGCCTGTAACACCAGCACGAGGGTTAGGACACGCGTGAACTTATTGTGCAGAAATGTCATGCGTGTCTGTGTTGGGTAAGTAAGTAGAAGCGAACGAGTAACCGATGTACCAGGATTAATAGAGCCAGTGAGAGCATAAAGATCACCCAGCCTTGAGCTAGATGAAAGAAGCC
>JAFAWA010000270.1 GCA_019242155.1 Terriglobia bacterium
TCAGGAGGGCAACCTCATTGGTTCCTGGGGTGGTCCCGGTAAGGGCTATGATTGGCCGGAAACTAACCATGGCGTCTTCGTCGACTACAAAGGCAATGTCTGGATCGGGGGTAACGGCCGTCCGCGCCCTGGACAGAATTCGGAAGGAAGAGGCGGCACTGCGCCGGAAAGTCAGAACACACCTCCCGGCTACTACAACGACAACATGGTTCTCAAGTTCACTCAGTCGGGCAAGTTTCTCATGCAGATCGGCAAGCCCGGACAGAGTAAAGGCAGCAATGACCTCGCCAATCTGAAAGGCCCGGCCAAACTGTACGTCGACCCCAAGACCGACGAACTATACGTCGCCGATGGATACGGAAACCATCGCGTGATCGTATTCGATGCAAATTCGGGGAAGTACAAACGGCATTGGGGAGCCTACGGCCATAAGCCTGACGACACACCGTTAGGCCGATACAATCCGGCCGATCCGCCCGCGCAGCAGTTCCGCAATCCCGTGCATTGCGCCGAACTTTCAAACGACGGTCTGCTCTATGTTTGCGACCGCGTAAACGATCGCATTCAGGTCTTCAAGGCCGACGGCACATTTGTGAAGGAGCAGGTCCTATACAAGAACACTCTCGGGGACGGCTCGGTTTGGGATATCGCCTTCTCCAAGGACCCGCAGCAAAAATACATCTACCTGGCCGATGGCTCTAACGAAAAGGTTCATATACTCGACCGCGAGTCGCTCCAGGTATTAACGAGCTTCGGCGACGGCGGCCGGCAGCCCGGTGAGTTTTACGCCGTGCACAGCATCGCGACCGATTCCAAGGGCAACATCTACACCACCGAAACCTATCGCGGCCAGCGCGTCCAGAAGTTCGTATACAAAGGTCTCGCGCCCGTCACCAAGCAGGACCAAGGCGTGGTCTGGCCGAAGGCGAAGAGCTAGCAAGGGCGGCGCGGCTCCCCGGTGTCGTGCTTCCCAGGAACTCGCCCACCGGTCAGGGCACGCTCGTAGCCGAGTACCGCTTGACCCCCAATGCTCATACAACTCAGAATCAGACTGGCGGCACCATCGGCACGCCGGCGACCTCGCCGGCTTTTCGCAAGGCTTCATCAAGCGTAGCGAGTGGAAGCCGATTTCGCAGTGTCACATCCCAGGTAAGCCGCATCATAGAGAGTCAACCTATACTTCTCCGCCAGATTTAGCACCAATTGCCACTCGGAAGGCGGACGGGCCGGTTCGACATGAATCGGTAGAGCCGCCAGATCGTCAACGAACTCTCGGACATGATCTCCCGAAAGACGGTTGCGCCGCTGGGCCATCGTAAGAGCATTCAGAACCTCTAGCGGCCAGTGAGCCGGCACGAGCACGTGTTCGCCTCGCTCGATTCGCTCCAATAATGCTTCGGTCCAGGGTGTTGCTTCGTCTTCAAACCGCCACGGCAGTGTGGCGGAGGCGTCGATCACAAAGGCCATCAATTCTTGCGGCCTTCGCGTATCAAGTCCCTGAGTTTGATTCCGCCCAGTCGGACGCCTTTACGGGACTCGCGAATGTGAGCCACAGCTTCGGCGAGTGTTTTGGGCCGAGCGGAGAAAGCCGGCACGGACGCCAGGTTCTCCAGCGCCCTCTCAATAACCTCCTCGGGACTGCAGTAAACACCTTGCGCTAGCTGTTCCTGTAGGAGCTTCTCACTTTGCGGTGTCAGGTGGACGTTCACTGGTTGCAGTACCGATCTTGATAGTTCCTGTACGTCCCCGAGTTAATGGAGCGGGAGACGGGGATCGAACCCGCGACCAACAGCTTGGAAGGCTGTGACTCTACCACTGAGTTACTCCCGCCTTTACCTAGCGGTGCTCTCCAGAACTAAATTACCACGCCCTTCCCCGCCTCTGCCCAGCCTACCTTCTTCTCCCGGCTTGACCTCATCCCAAAATTTAGCCTAGCCTAATTTTCAAACGATGCGCATCACCCGCCTCGCTGCTCTTCTTTCATGTCTTACATGCCCGTCTCGCCTTGTGATTGCGCAAGGCGAAACCACAAGCGCCATCGTGGGCTCCGTCTCCGATCCCACCGGGGCCGCCCTTCCCGGCGCCACCGTCACAGTCTTCAACGCAGACACGGGTCTAAAGCGCGCCGCAACGTCAGATGGCGCAGGCCGCTTCAGTTTCCCGCAGTTGAAGCCGGGCTCCTATGCGGTCAAAGTCGAGGCCCAAGGATTCGAGACCCAAGCCAATCCAAATGTTGTCGCCGGCCTCGGGCAAAAGCAAACCGTGAATTTCACGCTCAAGCTGGCCGCGGCCAAAGGTGAGGTGACCGTCGCCAGCGACACTGCCCTGATCTATCCCGAAAACCCGAACACAGCCTCGACCCTCAACGCCGCCGCGCTTGAGGACCTCCCGAACCCCGGCGCCGACATGACCTATCCACTGCAGTTTGCAGCGGGCGCTCTGATGAACACGGCAGGCAGCGGCAACGACTTCCTCGGCAGCACCAACGGCTATGGGAATGTCCAATTCAATGGCTTGCCGGCATTATCGAACGGCTACATCGTCGATGGACTGGAAACCAATGATCCGCTCACGAACCTGAACAGCGGGCTCTCGACCAATCTCGTTCTGGGCTTGAATTCCATCGCTGAAGTAACTGTAAATACTCTCTCCTACACTGTGGATCAAGGCCGCTACGGAGCCTCGCAGGTCAACTATGTCACTAAATCCGGAACGAACCAGTTCCACGGAAATCTCTATGAACTCTGGAACGGATCGCGGTTCAACGCGGCGGACTTCTTTACCAATGCGACGCCCGGTAATCACAGGCCGCGCTCAACCGTGAACCACTTCGGCGGCAGTCTTGGAGGACCCGTTCTACGCGACAAGCTGTTCTTCTTTTTCGATAGTGAATGGGTGCGGATAGCGCTCCCGATCGTGTCCGCCACCACGGTTCCGGCGCCCGCGTTCCAGCAATATGTCCTCCAACAACTGCCGTTGGGCGGCACGGATTCCGTCAACGGCTCCAGGTATCAGCCGGCCCCACAGCTCGTGCCCTTCTATCAGAAGATGTTCCGCTTGTACGGCAACACAAGCGGAGTCCCTCTTGCGGTCCTCGGGTGCCCTTTGAACAGCGACGGCAGCCCGGCCATGGGCTCTCCTCCGAACGGTAATGGATGCGCCAACCGCCAAAGCGTCTCCCACTCGAGCGATGACCACGAGCAAGTGCAGACGGCTCGCGTCGACTACAACCTCAACGACAGAAACACCACATGGTACCGGTTTCAATCCGACACCGGTTTGCAAGCCGCGTACACCGACCCGATCAATCCACTGTTCAATTCCATTTCGCCGCAGCCGCTCTATTCGTTCGCTGCGGGCTACACGCACATCTTTTCCCCGAAGCTCGTGAACTATTTCAACCCGGCCTTTTCCTGGTACGAGAGCTTATTCAGTCCGGTTGATTTTCAGAAGACCTTGTCCGCGTTCCCGATAGTTCTGCAGGGCAGCGGCGCCGACGCGCCGTTCACGACCCTTGGCGGGCTGGACAATACCTGGGTGCAAGGGAGGCGGGCCACGCGTTTCTTTATCAATGACAATCTCGCCTGGACCGACCGCGCGCATGAACTGCGCTTCGGCACCAATACCCGCATCTTCCGCCTGAACGACTACGATTCCGGCGAAGGCGTGGTCCCGCTGGTCACATACGCCACCCTACCTCAGTTCATCTACGGCGTAGCCTCGACCGCCACCAAAACATTCCCTCTCGCGAATTCGCAGCCGTACAACTTCCTGAACCTCGACCTCTATGCCCAAGACACTTGGAAAGTGACCTCAAAGCTGACCTGGACCTTCGGCCTTCGCGCAACCCACAATTCCAATCCGGTGAATCCACACAACGCGGTCGCGAGGCTACCCGGTTCTTTCGGTGCTATCTCCCATGATGTAAATCAGCCGCTAAATGCTGCGATCCATACCGGGCTCGCTCATGTTTTCGACTCGGTACCCCTCGCTATCTTGCAGCCCAGGACCGCGGTCGCATGGCAGATCGCTCCCCGAACCGTCCTGCGGACTGGCTTCGGCCTCTTTAGTGATCTGCTGCCCGGAAGCATCGTCGATCTGGTCGGCGCAAACCCTCCGTACTCGCAAACGTTTCAGGGGGGCCTGCTAGGGACCGTCGGTGGAACCGCAATCGCCCCGAATGTTCCCGTCAGCGCCATCGACGCGGCCGTCGCGGCAAATCATATTTTCAGCACGGGATTTGCCCGTGGGACATTGTCCTGCGCTTCTCTGCTCGGCAATCCAAACGCCTGTCTCGAGCCCGTTGCCATCACAGCCGTTCCTGATGGAAAGCTGCATGCCCCGTATTTCATGGAGTGGAGCTTCGCGGTCGAGCATCAGATCGGCAACACGATCAGTCTGCGCGCCCAATATGTCGGCACGCGCGCCGTCAACCAGCCGTACACGACCCAGGTGAACGGATACCAAACGGTGTGTGAGGGCTGTTTTGCTCCGTTTCCCTACGGCAGCCCCGCCGACCCCAGATTCGGCGCTGTCACGCAGCTCGCAACCGGCGCGAACAGTCACTACCATGCGCTTCAGACTACCGCCCGCAAACGATTCGGGCACGGATTTCAAGCTGAAGTGAACTACACCTGGAGCCGCTGCATCGACACCGTTTCGAACGGTGGTTTCCTCCCATTTTCAGCGGGAGGAATTTTGTCGCCCATCCCCGGCGATCTTGAGCGCGACCGCGGTCCGTGCGACTATGACGTCCGCCATAACATCACAGCCAACTACGCCTACCAACTCCCTCTCAAAATCCCCAGCCGGCTTGGCGCGGCGCTCAACGGATGGCAGGTATCCGGATCCGTCTTTTGGCGCAGCGGCCTTCCGTTCTCCGTGTTGAGTACGCCCTATTCTGCAAACGGAAGCGGAGTCGTCAACGGCAGTGGGCCGCAGTTCGCCGGCGTCGTTCCAGGAGCACCGCTCTACGCGCATAACCCGGTTCCTGGTGTCACGCAGCCAGGCACCATTCCGTGGCTGAACCCCGATGCGTTCGTTTCCACCGTCGATCCCTCCACCGGCGCATGCTTTGGCGGCGACGCCCCGAACACCTGCCAATTCGGCAACCTCGGGCGCAACGCGCTTCGTGGCCCCGGATTCATTTGGAGCGACGTCTACCTTACGAAATGGTTTCGGCTCAAGGATCGAATGAAACTGCGGATCGAAGCCCAGCTCTTCAACCTGTTCAATCATCCAAACTTCGGACTGCCTGTGCTGGGCAATGCAGGCATCCCCGGCAAGCCGTCGACTCAGACTGGGTTCGGCGCGCTCACCTACACGGTCTCACCTCCGACCGGCCTGCTCGGCGTCGGGCTCGGCGGCGACAGTTCTCCGAGGATGATCGCATTCCAGGCAAGGCTCCAATTTTGAGAGAGCGATAGTGATCTAAGTTCGAAGCAAGGGTCTGGAGAGTTGCTGGCGTTGCACACGGGCTAGCCGAATTACGCTATCAAGGAGGACACCGCGAAGGTGCGAAAACAGTTTTCGATTGCGGAGAAGTTTCAGCCGCAGTCGTCCGACACAGTTCTGCTGATCCAAAGCTCGCGCCGACAAACACCTCGCCCGGGCGAATGTGCCTGTCGCCGCCGCTCGCGTCGCTGCTGTGAACATATGGTTCCGTTTGGATAACCAGCTCAAGTCGGGAAAAGATCGTCAGCCATAACCTGATTGATACCGACCCTTGTTCCGAACTCGGGTGACGTGGTCGCGCCCAACGAGCCGGTCTCGAATTGAAGATATCCGTAGGGAACCAATGTGGCCGGAGTCGAGACGGTCGGGCGAGCCGGATTGGCTTCGGGAACCGGTTCGTTCCCGGTCTGAGCAGCCAAGGAGGCCGCCAACGACAAAATCGCCGTGTATAAGTAATAGGCTTTTCCCATATTATATGTGGCCAGCTTGCTGCTATGGATCAGAGCGCGCGTCCCCGGGATGCCGCCAAAAATTAGCAATGCGAAACGAGATGCCGGTGCCGACAGACAACTCTACAGCCCCTCGATCTACGCCTGTCCCGACGGAAAAATCCCACTGGTAATGGGGCCGTTTCCTATAAAAGACCCCGACTGCGGCCATGTAGCTTGCGCCGAAATGGCCATAGGAGCTTTGAAATTCGATATAAGCCTCTACTGTCCGGGTGAGTCTTCTTTCCATGGCTATCACTGTCTCACCTTGCAGGAAATGGCGGCTGTTTTCCGCAGAATAATACATATACTGGACGCCGCTGGTAGACCATTTCGCCGCCATCTCCCCAGACCAGGCTACGGCCAACTGCGGGTTGAGTTCGCCGCCCGTGCGTCCGCTCGAACCGCTGGGCAACGTCAAACCCGGGGCTACCGAAACCTGAAAGGATCCCGTACCACCGGTTAGCTGCTGTTTCCAACCAAGCAGAACATCGGTGAGTCCATTGATAGCATCGGGCTTCCAGCCTCGATAGTAATCCGGCAACACAATCCGCAGTTCGCCGGACTCTGTAACTCCGAACCGCACCACGCTCTCCATGCCGTCGACCGTCGCCACACGAGCCTCGTTCGTCCAAGCCAGACCGTTCTCCACTTGCAGACTGCTCTTCGGCACTACGATACTCGACAAATCAGGTCTGTCCGTGTTGATTTCATCTTGCGCTTCTAAACAACCTACACCCGCATAGATACTTATTCCTAAGACTAAGGACACGTGGGCCCTTGCCATAACAGATTTCTCCTCTCGCTTGCCAAAACTAGGCGTCTGGATTTGCGGGAGTCAGGATCTGGGAGGGCGTTCGAGAAGGTGAGGTTCCGCGGCTATTGGGGAAGTCGGTTCGCTCGCGTGCGCCGGGCGTACCAGCATTGTTACTTTAAATGAGAACGGATGTCTCAGGATCACTGAAGCATCACAGAAACAATCATGGTCATCAATCTGGGGGTTCGTAGTGAACTGAGAAGCCGTTTGTCCGGAAGGCGGGGAAAGACAATCGTCCAGCAGGAGAGAGCAGATCGTAAAATCGGCGCAGATGCTGAAAAGCATCACCACGGCAGCAGTTCTGACGATTTGGCGCCAACCGTTCAATTTCAATTCATCCTTGGCTCTTGGCCGGAAGCGTTACCCATCGGGTAGCACTCGCGGCCAAGCCGTAAAAGGGAAAAACAGAGACTAGAAATAGAACTTCAGCGCTGCCTGCACCAGACGCGGAGGCTGCGCTTTGATCACATAGCCGAAGTTGGCGTCGAGGATCTCCCCCTGCACCGCGGCGGGGCCGAAGAACTGCGCATGGTTGAAGGCATTGAACGCCTCGAATCGAAACTGGAAGCCCTTCGTCTCAGTGACTCTGAAGTTACGCAGCAGGTCCAGATCGAAGTTGACCTCGCCCGGCCCGTAGAACGAACGCCGCGCCGCAGTCCCGGGCTCGCCCAGCGCGTTCTGAGTGAACGCCCCGGTGTTGAAGTACGGCTGCCCATTGCGCGGATTGGAGTTGATCTGCAGCGGCAGCCCCGTATAGTCCGGCGTATCGAGATAGTGGTTGTTGACGCCGTTGGGGCTGCTTCCCTGCAGAGAGTTGTCCCCGTCTTCGTGCAGTGTCACAGGGAAGCCCGTGGTGATGCGGGTGATTCCGCTAAGCTGCCAGCCGCTGGTTAGAGCCCGCCAGTGACTCGACAAGCGATTGAAAGGAAGGTTCACTGTGTAAGTGGCTACAAAGTTATGCCTGATATCGAATGCCGAGAGCGCGCGGGTGCTCGAGAGGTTGAACGGGTTGCCGGTATCGGAGATGCTCGATGCCTGATCGATCGACTTACTCCAGGTGTAGTTGACAGAGAAGGTATAGCTCCTGCCCGCGTGGCGAGCGACAACCTGAAGGGCGTTGTAGTTCGAGTTGCCCACAGTCGCATCGTAATCGTCGTTTCCGTAGTTCGGCCCCAGAGGCCCGCGTGTTCCATTAATCGTCTGACCGTTGGCCAAAAGAAACGTGTTGTTCTCCAGGCCCGGGCCGCAGGGCTGCGTGCCCGGTGCAAGAATCGACCCTGGCTGGCCATACGGAACACTGAGCTGTAAACAGAGCGCCGGGTTACCGGGATTGGCGGAATAGACCAGCAGCAGGTGATGCGCCTGCGAACCTACGTAGCTGACACTCAACAATGTGTTCTCTGTAATCTGCCGCTGAATCGACAGAAAGTAATTTTCGTTATAGGGATAAGTGTTAAACGGCTCGGGCGATGTCTGGCCATTTTGCGGAAGAAACGCCCCGAACTGCTGAGTGGTGTTGGGGTGTTTGGCTGTCGCGTTCAATGGAGGAAACGCAAACGGATAAGGATTGCCGAGGAACGTGCCGTTCCCAGCCGCAACAAAAGGTTGGTCGAAAAGCGGCGGCGCCGGGCTCGTGTAACTTAAGCCGTACGGAGGTTGTGGCTCGTCTATCGCCATCACGTTGCCCTCGATCACGGATTCGAAGATGCCGTAGCCGGCGCGAATGCTGGTCTTTCCGGATTTGCCGGGCGACCAGGCGAGGCCGACCCGCGGCGAGAAGCGGTTTCTCGACGGTACGAGCGTATTCGGAACACCGGGATCGCCGGGATATACGAGGCTCGTCGGCGCGTTCGGATAAACTATCGACTGCTCGTTTAATAGGTAAGTCGGAATCTGATTGTATTTCTCCGACCAGAATTCCATGTGGTCATAGCGCACGCCGTAGTTTAAAGTCAGATTCGATCGCAGGCGAAAGCTGTCCTGAAGGTAGGCGCCCTCGTATCTGTGCCGTATATAGTACGACTGCGAATCCTGCTGATTGTAGAAGAAGGGCGTTCCGATCAGAAAGTCCGCGAAGTCGGAACCGGTCTCCTGTCCCGCGAATTGGAACGAGCCGTTGAATATCGGGTTCGGAGTGACATTCACCTGTTCATAGGTCGCTTCGAAACCGGCCTTGAACGAATGGTCGCCGAGGACTCGGGAAAAATTGTCGTTGACGCCCCAAGTATTGTTCCACTGCTTCAGATTCGTGGTCGGCGGCCCCATCGTGAATGAATTGAACGCGACTGTCTCGACACCTTCAATTGCCGTGTCCAGCGGGAAAATTCCGGTCGAGTGCGGGCCGGTAACGAAACCCTGGGAAGCCAGGCTGGGGCCAACCCCTCCTTGAGGCTGCCCGACATTATTGGCATCACGCATGAAGCTGAGGTGAAACTCGTTCACGGTAGTTGCCCCGATGGTCTTGGTGTGACTGAGGTTGATGAGCTGCCCGCGGCCGAGATTCAGGGCGTTGAAGCCGGGCACCGTGGCGCCGCCCTGGCCGGACGGATACGGATTGTTCACCGTGAAGTCGTCAAAGAAATAGTAGGCCGAAAATGTGCCGTAATGGTCTGTGTTGGCGTCTAAGCGAAAGCTCCCCTTGTCGTCGCGCGTGGTTTGGGCTCCGGCGCCGGAGGAAAAGGTGTCTGGGTCGACAT
>JAFAWA010000444.1 GCA_019242155.1 Terriglobia bacterium
AACGCGAATCAGGGCGTCGGCGGCAAGCTCCGGTGATGCGCCTTGCGCCAGATCTACCACCGTCTCCAGAGATTCCTTGGTGACGGTGCAGGTAGCGGATGTCGCGCAGACGAGCGATGTTCCAAGCAGGAAGAGGAGAAATCGCATCCAGAAGCAATTTTAGTATTTCGCGATGCCTCTCGACGCGATCGATTTCAAAATGGATCGGTTCTGATGGGCCAGCACCCGCCGTCCTGGCCCATCACTCTTCTGTCGCGTCTCTAAACGGCCCGCCGACCCGTGAGTAGACCGATCACAAACAGGGCGATGAAGATAAAGAACAGCACTTTCGCAATCCCCGCGGCTGCTGCTGCAATTCCGCCGAATCCGAAAATGGCAGCGATGATCGCCAGAACGAGGAATATCCAAGCGTAATGAAGCATCGAAAACCTCCGCTCGGAAGTGTTGCAATCGCTTCTCCAGAGCTGCCCGCCGCATGGCGCTAAAGCAGTTGGGAAACGTGAGAAACAGCCTAAATCAGGGTCTATTGTCCGCCAAACTCAAATACAAGTACCATTTCGCTTTGAATAGCGCGCCCATTCATCTGCGCAGGTTTGAATTCCCACTGCCGGGCGGCGAGCGCCGCGGCATCCATGAGAGCGAAATTGGTGGCGGTTCGGCCCTGGGGAGTAACTTTGGTCACCTTGCCGGTTGCGTCTATCGTAACCTTTACCTGTATTTTTTCACTTCCGGTGAGAGACGCACCCGCCGGACGCCGCGCCCGGACCTGATGAGTGGCGATAGCGGCGACAAAGTTTGCCGGGGTGTTGCCTTGCGTTTGGCTCGTTAAAGGGTTGGCCGTGGTGGTGGCGGAACTCCCGGCGGGCGCCTGCACTGATAGAGGTACCGGCGCGGGCACTGGGGGGGCCGTAGTTGCCGCTTTGACGGGTTCCGGCACAGGCCGGGTGACCGGCAATTCGGATGACGCCGCCGCCTTGGTTGTCAAAGGTTCCGGTACAGACCGTTTGACCGGCTCCGGTGAGACGGCCGCGGTGGGCGTGACCGGCTCCGGCGCGGACCTCGTGACCGCAGGTTCCGGTGAAGCCACTGCCTTTGCTGTGACCGGCTCCGGCGCGGGCCGCTTCACAGGGGGTTCTGGCGGGGCCGGAATGGCGCTTCCGGCAATCGGTGCGGCCGGCAACCGGTTGCTCCCAGCTTCTAGAGCCGGGGCCGCCGGCAGATCCGGCGTAACGCTACGAACGTCGCTCTCAGTTCTCACTACACCGGTAAATGGGCGCAGGGTCCTCAGATGATTGTCGGGTGTCGGAATCTGGACAACGGCTTGCGCAGGCGGTTGTGCGGGCGTCGGCCCATGGAGCACGCGCACCTCTTCTTGCATAGGCGCAGCTCCGTCGATCATCAGCGTCAATCCGAAAAGCAGATTGCCGCTTTGGGGTGTATAGAACAGCATCCCGGTTGCCAGGTCCGCATTTGTCAGAGCGACGCGCTGCTCGCTACCGCCGTCGTGAATCGATAAGAACGCCTCGCGCGGATGAAGCGATGCCACCGCGTCGCGGTTCCAGGAGAGTTTCCACATGGGGCCCTCCGGGCTGGCGGAGAAGCCGGTGTGCAGAACGGGCGCGGGCGGTGCCGCCACAGTCCGTACCTGAGGCGCGCGCGGCTGCCGCGTCTGAAGACCACGAAATAGGCCGAAAGCACCCGTCACAAGCACCAACCCGGCGCCGATGTAAATCCACATCTGCCGCGGCACTTGCTTGGATTTTAAAAGGTCGGACGGAGCCGCCGGCCGGGGCTTAGGAAGCGAAGCTGCCGGAGCGGGAAGAACGGACGGCGCCGGAGCCGGGCTGGCCGGAGTTAGAGCCCCGCCTGCCGGACGAGTCAGTTCTTGCGTCTGTTCCGCTTTCGCACCCGGCTCTTCGAAAAGGGTCTGCATCCGCAGCAGGCAACTCTGCCAATCCTTCCAATCGCTGTCTCTTCGCACTGCTACTTCGGCGGAAAACGCCAGTTTGGAAAGCGGCGAAATGATCATCAGAAAACGGAAATCCGCGGCGTAGGACGGATGCGCCTTTTCTATCGCCCGCAAGATCTCCTGATCGCTCTCGCGAAGCCTTTCCTCTCCGCGGGTCCAACTCCGGTAGAAGCCCACCACGGTATTAGCGGAATCCTTAGCGGCCGATGACATCGTCTCTTGCAATGCCGCGAGGTCTTTGGCTGAAAAGCGGAACGACGGCCCGAAGCAGTACTCAACCTGCAGCTGTTGCAGCTTCTCCAATTTGACCGCGCCGTTTGCGTTCTTTGGCCCGATCAGTAGACCACCCACTTCCGCGCCGCCGCGCGGCACCGCGCGAATCCCCTCGTTTACCTGGTCCATCAACTGTGCAGTGAGTTCCCGGGACAGGAGTAATGGCCGTGCCGTGCCGGCGGACAGCACGTAATCGCCGTTCGTGGAACTCTCTTTTTCGGCCGCCTCGATCCGGCTGACCTGAGGAGTGGACATCTGCGCTTCCTCCCTGAAGACTGCTGAAGAACGGTTTCAAGTCTATCAATACATCCCTCTAATTGGGACACAGAAAGTCCTTAGAGGTTCATACTAGTACTAGATATTTCCACCGATTCGGCCAGGGAGCCCACAAACTTTCTAGACCATCAGTTCGGGCTGGGCGAACAGGAAATGATCGAAATAATAATGCATCAAAAGCACACTAAGGACCACGACAAAGTAGCTCTGATCGGCAGCCAGGGAAGTAACAGACCTTACCAAAATGGTTAGAAGTACTAGTAGACCTGTTGCGACCAGAAAACAGGCGTAATAGGCCCACATACTGTCGCGCGCCACCAGCTTTTGAACAATTGGATTGTCGATCTCACCACGCTCGGCCCGGAGGCGGTTCAGCAGCCAAAGAAGAAACAGATATTGGAACGAGTGCCAGGTGTTATACCCCTGAAACAGCACATCCAGATTTGAGCCCAGGGGCAAGCAAAACGAGACGACGGTCGTGATGCCGATGAGCAACGTTTTCGGCGTGCTTCCCTCGCCGCGCCGAAACTCCGCGACCGTTTTCCCCAGCCATACAAACAAGAAAACTGCAAACACGACGCCCGCCAGCACGGGCAGATGCAACCCTCTCAGCCAATCGGGATAGGGCGGAACGACTCCACCCACACGGAACTGCTTCATAGACAGCTTGTATAAGCCCGTGGGATAGAGCCCCGTCAGAATTAAACCGTAATCCACGGCTCGTGACCACGCGGGATCCCGCCAGCTACTGCGCGCCCGGTAGCAATCCGTCAGATAGATAATCTGATGCAACACATGCAAGGAGGCCCAGCTAAAAAAGAATGTGATCAACAGCGTGTACTGCTTTACCCCGAGGAAAACGACGGCCGGAGGAAGCAGAAACGCCAACGCCAAATAGCGGGGGTGCCGGGCGCGAAAGCGGCCATCTAAAAACGTGTAGGTAATCGTGGAAAACAGGTGCGGCCCCCCGATTAATGCGGCCACTGCGATATTGATCAGGTCAATGGCCTGGTCCGGTTTCATCCATCCGGAGACCTGAGCTGCCCAGGCGATCAGGAACGGCAGCGGGACCAAAACGGCGCTGAGAATCAGAAGCGGCAGGTCCCAGGAAGCCTTATAGATCCATCCTGGCTGGCGTTCCGGTACAAGCTTCCGAGCGACGGCGATAGCAGCCATAGCGAGCATCATACGCCAGACCGACCACCGAATTCACCCCCGCCGGGCGAAAGAAATTACGTGGATGTTACGCCGGCAGTTCTTGTGAACTCGGGAAGCCATGCTGCTCGCGGCCGACGTCTCCGTCGTATTTCTTAGTCGTCTTAAAAAGCTCGAAACGTCCGTCTGAGGCGTAGAACTTGGCCCGGTCGCGCAGATGCTGCAATTCCGATGCGTTGTAGGGCTGGAAACCTCGGGCGACTTCCAGGTTCTGATGCAGTACGTCGAGCGAATCCATACCGCTGATCGTGACCGCCACCGGCAGGCTCATCGCGTAGCGAAGTGCCTCCGCGGCACTTGCCACTCCGTGCCGCACAATCTCCCCGCTGCCGCCCAGGCTCTTCATCCCCAGCACGGCTATGCCCCGCCGGTTTGCCTCCGGCAACACCTGTTGTTCGAAGCTGCGAAAAGTGGCGTCTAGACAATTCAGCGGCATTTGCACCGTATCGAAGGGGAAGTCGTGAGCCAGCATCCTGAGATGAATGGACGGGTCCTTATGTCCTGTGAACCCGACGAATCGGACTTTACCATCCTTTTTAGCCTGGACCAAAGCTTCAGCAGCGCCGTTCGGGCGGAAGATCAGATCTGGGTCATTTTCGTAAATCACTTCATGAATCTGCCACACATCGAGATGGTCTGTACCTAGACGAGTTAATGACTCCTCAAGCATGCGCATCGCGGTTTTCTTGTCGCGCCCGTGAGTACATACCTTGGTCATCAGCACGACTTTATCCCGCTTGCCTTTAAGCGCGCTCCCCATCCACTCTTCGCTTTTGCCATTGTGGTAGTCCCAGGCATTATCGAAGAAGTTGATTCCCGCATCGATCGCCTCATCTACGATGCGCCGCGCCTGCTCCTGGTCCTCGGCCGAGCCTAAGTGGTATCCGCCCAAACCGATTGCCGAAACTTCAAGCCCCGTGCGTCCGAGTGGCTTCTTGGGAATCTGTGCGCCCGCGGTAGCTTGTGCCATGAGTGCATTTGCGCCCGCAAACGCAGCCGTGGTGGCTCCGAGAAAGAGCCTTCTGCTGGGTAAATTGTGTTCGTTCATTGGCTGTATTTCGGGTAGGGCTTGCCCGTATTCTTGGTTGCGCCCAACATCTCTTTCACTTCGGCCTGCTCCATATCGAGCGGGAACTGGTGCGACAGGCGAGCTTCGGGATTATCGAATTTCAGCGATACCTTGTAGAGTTCAAAGCGGCCGTCGGCCGCCTGCGGGCGCACACGGTCCCGGAGGGCCTGCATCTCCGCGGCCTGCATGGGTTGAAAGTTCTGTGCTAACCGGAGATTCTGCTGCAACACGGCCCCTTTCTCCATACCGGTTATGGTGGTCGCGACCGGCAGACTCATGGCATATCGCAGACCCTCGTCGGCGGTAATCGCGTTCTTCTCAATCGCGTCGCCGTGCCCGTTCAACGATTTCATGCCAAGCGCGGCCATGCCCCTACGATTCACCTCCGGCAAGACCTGCTGCTCGAAACTGTGAAAGGTCGCGTCAAAGCAGTTAAGAGGCATCTGCACCGAATCGAACGGGAATCCTGTGTTGAGCATCTTCAGATGGATTTCGGGAGCCTTGTGACCGGTGAAACCTACGAAGCGCACCTTCCCTTGCTTCTTCGCCTGTTCGAGCGCTTCGCAGGCGCCGTTCTTGCGGATGAACAGTTCGGGGTCGTTATCAAACGCGACGCCGTGAACCTGCCAGAGGTCCAGGTGGTCAGTCTGCAAGCGGCGTAAAGATTCCTCGAGCATTCTGAGCGCAAGCTCCTTGTCTCGCCCGTGGGTACACACCTTGCTCATAAGAAAGACGCCGTCGCGGCGCCCTTTCAGGCCCTTGCCCATCCACTCTTCGGCTTTGCCGCGGTGGTACTCCCAGCAGTTATCGAAGAAGGTAACGCCGCCATCCACCGCTTCCTGGATGAGCCGCACCGCCGTTTTTTCATCTTCGGCATCGCCCAGGTGATGTCCACCGAAGCCGAGCGCCGAAATCTTCACATTGTGCCGGCCGAACTGCCGGAGCGGGATTCCGTTGCCTTGCGCCATAATCGGACATCCTCTACATGCATGATCTCCACCAATAGCCGGAGAATTACCGTTCCCCCGAATACGCAGTGCAGTTGAGCACAGAAACGCGAAGGCGTTGGGAAAATCGTGCATAGGAAGGCTTCGGACGCGCCCCGGCGCCCGCCGGTCAATCTGCGGTTTGTGAAGTAACGACTACAATAGACAGTTTATGGAGATAGCCCGCCATAGCCGCAACGTCGCTGCCGGTCTGGGTGTTGGCGCGGCCGCCGGATTCATGGCCTGGGCAGTACGGGGGCGCGCCTCGAGTGTGTTTGGACCCTCCCTTTGGCGCGGAAACCGGGGGCAGCGGTCGCTCGCGCTGACGTTTGACGACGGCCCGAGTGAAGGAACGCCGAAGATCCTCGAGATTCTGGAGCGCTACGCCGTTCCTGCCACATTTTTCCAAATCGGCGCGAATGTGGCGCGTTTACCTGGGATCGCGCGCGCCGTCCGGGACGCGGGACATTCCGTAGGTAATCATACTTACCATCACCGCCTAGCCTGTTTCCGGAGCCGGTCTTTTCTGGAACAGGAGCTTTCGACGGCGCAGAGTGTCATTGAGGCCGCGACCGGCCGGAAGCCGCAATGGTTCCGGGCTCCTTATGGAGTTCGCTGGTTCGGGCTGCGGGACGCGTTAGACCGATTGGGCTTAGACGCGGTGATGTGGACAGTGATCGGGTATGATTGGAAACGGCCGGCCGGCGCGGTTGTGAACCGCGTGGCGGCCCAGGTTTCCAACGGAGCGATTCTCTGCCTGCACGACGGGCGGGAACTCGGCCGCAATCCGGATATCCGAGCGACGCTGGACGCCGTGCGCCACCTGGTCCCAATGCTGCTCGACCGGGGATTCCGCTTTGAAAGTTTAGAACAACTGCTATGTCAGACGAATTGATCGAAAGGGTTTTGAAGGTGATTGCGGCTTCCAAGCGAATCCCGCGCGAGCAGGTGACGATTGACAGCGAGTTCCCTCAGCTAGGCATAGATTCCATGGACGCGGTGGAGATTCTATTTGCCCTGGAGAACGAATTCGATATCTCTATACCTGACGATGATGTGCGCAATGTTCGCAACGTGCGGCAGATGGTGGAAGGCGTGGAGAAGCTGGTAGCCGCAAAATCGGCGGGAACGGCGGCCGGCTAGAAGCATGCGGCGGGTGGCCATCACGGGCGTGGGCGCGATCTGCGCGCTCGGCCGCACGGTTTCTGAATTTCGAACCTCGTTATGCATGGGGAGGCCGGGAATCGGGCGCATCGAGTCCACGGACTGCTCGGGTTTACGATTCCAACAGGGCGCGGAGGTAGGCGGCTACAGCCATGAGCCCTATTTCGATGATCGCCGCGCGGACTTCATCGACCGCTTTGCGCAATTTGCCGTAATTGCCGCCCGGGAAGCAGTCACCGGAGCAGGCATCGAGTGGACGCCCGAACTGCGCGAGACCGCGGCCATCATTACCGGGTCATGTGTGGGTGGACAAAGCACCGAGGACATCGGATTTCACGAAGTTTATAAATTGGGCCACGGACGGGTTCATCCGCTCACTATTCCGAAGACCATGGCCAACGCCGGCGCCAGTCATATCTCGATGGAGTTCGGCATCACCGGCCCGAGCTTCACTATTTCCACCGCATGTTCATCGGCCGCGCACGCGATTGGACAGGCATTTCAGATGATCCGCCACGGCCTCACCGACCTGGCGATCACAGGCGGCAGTGAGGCGCCTTTCAGTTTCGGCATCTTGAAGGCATGGGAAGCGATGCGGGTGGTTTCGAATGAGACTTGCCGTCCGTTTTCGAAGGACCGCCGCGGCATGATCCTGGGGGAGGGCGCCGCGATGCTTGTGCTGGAGCCTTTGGAAATGGCTCAGGCGCGCGGGGCGCATATCCATGCGGAATTAGTGGGGTTCGGAATGTCTTCGGACGCCTGTCACATCACCCAACCATCGGCGGAAGGCGCGGCGCGGGCGATGCGAGCCGCTCTACGCGACGCCGCGTTGAAGCCCGAGCAGATTGGCTATATCAACGCGCACGGAACGGCGACCCTGGTGAATGATGTAACCGAAATCGCGGCCATTCGGAGCGTGTTCGGTTCGCATGCCGAGCGGCTGGCTGTGAGCTCGACAAAATCCATGCATGGACATGCGCTAGGGGCAGCGGGCGCGCTCGAGTGCCTGGCTGCGGCTTTGGCCTTGCGGGACGGCGTTCTTCCACCCACCGCCAACTTCACCGAAGTGGATCCGGAGTGCGACCTGGACGTTGTGCCCAACCGTGCAAGGCATGCCCAAGTGGAGTTTGCGCTCTCCAATTCGTTCGCCTTCGGCGGGTTGAACGCAGTGCTCGCGCTCCGGCGGGCTTCCTCGCAATAGGCCGTTACGGGGCAGCGGTGCCCGATCGCGGCACGTGAATCGACATCAGCACGATGGTTCCGTTGATGGCGCTAAACCAGTGCGGCGTGTTTTCGGGAACGATGACGAAGTCCCCTTTGGCTATTGCGCGCGAGGTGCCGCCTTCGATCCCGGAGCCGGTCAAATTCTCGGGGTTGGTGCGCGATTCTTTGGTGAGCTTGCCGCCGGTCATTAACGTGGCGGACCCGTCGATGACGTAGAACATTTCCGCCTCTTTTTCATGCACCGCGGCAGGACCTACCGAAGCACGGTACTCGAGGTTGGCATTATACGGAGCCAGGCGGAGAATTGGCTTCGTCACAATCGCCTGGTTGTCCTTGCGTTCGCTTTTTGCCTGCGCAATCAGCGCGGCGACATCCGATGAGGAGGCAAACGTTTTCATTACCTGACCCGCCGGTTGCTGTGCTTGAGCAGTTAAGCCCGCTAAAAGCAGAGTAAAGGTGATTCCAAGTACGCGCATGCTAGCAGATCGTATCACAGCCGCTCAGCGGCCGATAGCCAGGCGGTCAGCCAGAAACAGAGGCAGGCCCGCATCCCGGATCTTGCGTTGGGCGGTAGGTACGTCGTATTCCACGCGGCAGTACAAGACCTTGCGTTTTTCCGAATCGTATAAGGCATAGGAAGCCCGCGGGTCGCCATCTCGCGGCTGGCCCACGGAGCCGGGGTTGATCATGTATCCGAAGCCGGATTCAATTCCCAGCGATTCGGTTCGGCAATGCGGCGAAACCGGAGGTATGGTTTCAACGCGTTCCCGGTTCCAGATGAAACCGCCCTGGAGATGAGTGTGCCCGAAGAACGCCAGCGGACTTTCGAGATAGGCGAACGCTTCGGCGGCCTCATCGGCGGATACTACGTATTCATCCTCATCATGTGGCGAACCGTGAATCATCTCAATGCCGTCGATGAAAGAAGGGCCACGAGGCAGATCCCGAACGAATGCGGCATTACCGGCCGATAATTGATCGAGGGTCCACACGGCAGCCATGCGGGCGATTGGATTGAACCACTCCAGATCCTCCAGGCCGGTACATGCGCGGTCGTGGTTGCCGCGCACCACCAACGTACAGTGATGGGTCACCCATTCCACCACCGGATTGGGATCGGCCCCGTAGCCCACGAGGTCTCCACAACAAATGACGCGATCGTAGTGTCCATCGGCGTTATCGAGGACAGCGGTCAGGGCTTCCCAATTGGCATGCAGATCGGTAAGGATGAGATAACGCACTTGGACGCGTCTAAGCCTTCCTGAGCCGGAGAAGTGTAATCTCCGGCGGTGCACCCACGCGAGCGGGCAGGCCGACGGTCCCGATGCCGCGCGTGACGTAGAGCGACGACCCACCTAACTGATAATGGCCGCGAACGTACGGAGTCAGTACGCGCGCGGGATTTACCGATTGGTTCAGGATCTCCACCGTCACCTGGCCCCCATGGGTATGCCCCCCAATGGTCAGTTGATATCCTTGGCTCGCCGCGACAGGAAACACGTCGGGATTGTGCGAGAGCAGCAGGTTGAAGGCGTCGGGACGTACCAGGCCTTCCGCCCCGCGCAGATACTCCTTCTTGTCGAATATGCTTTCGTAGTCCACGCCGGCGAGGTTGAGTCTGGCGCCGCCGAATTTCAGCTCCTGGGATTCCCCGCGCAAAATTCGGATACCGGCCCGCTTCGCGAGCTCCGACGCCTCATCTTCGGCATGCGCGTAGCGCTCATGATTACCGAGACAGCCGAAAATGCCCGCATCGCTTTTTAGACGAGCCAATTGACGGATACAGGCTTCCAGAGGGTCGCCAAACGTCGAAATAAAATCTCCGGTTGCGAAAGCTATGTGGGGCCGCAGTTCGCAGGCCGCATCGACCATGCGCGCGAACTCCCGTTCACTGAGAAAGGCGCTGAGGTGTATGTCGCTCATTTGCAGCATACGCAGTCCATCGAGATCGCCGGCAAGGCCCGGCACAGGCATCTCGACCTCGCGCACCTCGAAGCGGGTGCGTTCGATGGCTACTCCGTAGCCGACTGCCACAAAAGGCGCCGCAATCAGTGCCTCGCCGGCCAGTTGCAGCGCCCTT
The DNA here is from genome assembly GCA_019242155.1 of Terriglobia bacterium. Classification (GTDB taxonomy): domain Bacteria; phylum Acidobacteriota; class Terriglobia; order Bryobacterales; family Bryobacteraceae; genus PSRJ01. Next base: position 10,257 of record JAFAWA010000444.1, read on the forward strand.
CTGCGGCTCTCACTCGTTCCCGCCTGAAGATGGCTGTAGAGGGGTTGCCAGAGCGAATAAAGAGCGGCCGCGCAGCCGGTGGTTAGCAGATAACAGAACGCGATTGCGCCATAAATGGCTGCTCCGCTCACTCTCTGCCTGGAGATCAGTTCCGAGTTGCTGCAAAAATATCCGGCCGCCACTACGGTTTCCCAGGCCAGCATGCCCAGTACGGCCGCGCGCCGATTCGAGCTGCGGCGCACAACCAGCACGGCGAAGCGCCACTGTCCAAGAGCGAGTAGCAAAGTTACGATAAGATCGAGCATTCCGGGAGAGTCAACTTTCATTGTAAAGGGATTCTCAGAAGAGCCACGCGTTCCAGACGATGGCAACGGATGCAATAGCGGCCGTTTCGGCACGCAAGATCTGGGAACCAAGAGAAACCGGCAGCCAGCCGGCGGAGCGAGCGAGTTCGCGCTCGGCCTCTGTCCAGCCGCCCTCCGGACCTGTCAACAACGCGACGCGGCTGGATTCGGAGCGGTCCGGCGGCAAGCTGCGCAGAAGCGCGGGCGCCGTCTCTTCCTCTAACACATAACGGAATTCGGCCCTTTCGGATATAGCAGTTCGGAAGCGGGCGGCGGGTAGAATTTCGGGAGCTCGCAGGCGGCGAGACTGCTGGCTGCTTGCACGCGCGATACGGCGCCAGCGCTCCCGCCGTTTTTCCGCGGCAGCGAAGAGTCCCTTTTCGGTGCGCGCAGCCTCAACAGGTACAATTCGATCTACTCCCAATTCCGTAGCCTTTTCGATGGTCCACTCGAACCGGTCAAACTTGATTAACGCTGCTAAAAGGGTGATCTGTACCGGCGGTTCCGAAATGGGCAGCGGTTCGAGAACGCGGAAAATCACGCTGCCAGGGTGTGCTTCAACAATTTCCGCCAGGTAGAGCGAGCCCGAGTCAGAGATCTCGTACTGCCGGCCGGCCTCGGCCCGCAGAGACCGAGTCAGGTGGCGCGCCTCCTCGCCACGCAGTTCCGCCATGCCATCGCGCACGGCATCCACGAAAAAACGCCGTCTTGCCAAGTCTTTGCAACTGCCGTTTCCATGCGGCCGCTCTTGTTAGTGTAGTGCAGTGCGGGCGGCGGTTTACTCCATTATTCGTAAGCCGCAGGATTAGTTACAAAACGGTGTATCCTCTTGCGGTTAGGAGACCCGAGCTTCCCGCGCCACGACTGTCTCCGGGAAGCGCGCGGCCGCAGTCGGCTGAAACCGGTAACCCACGCCGAAGATGGTTTCGATATAACAATCCGCGTACGTGGTGAGTTTCTTGCGCAGCCTGCGTATGTGGACATCGAGAGTGCGCGTCCGAACAGCAGAATTGTAGCCCCACACTTCGAGTAAGAGTTCATTACGCCGCAGTGCCTGCCCGGCATGCCGGACAAGCAACTCCAATAACTCATACTCCTTGCGCCGCAACTGCAAACGTTCCCCATCCAGGAGAACGGCCTTGAGTTGAAAATTAACGCTTAGGTGCTGGTCCTCAAAGCCCGAGGCGCCTTCATCATAATCGAGCGGTCCCATTTCCCCTCCTTGCCGTCTTTAAGTGAATACTACTGGGCCCACGTTGGGAAGTAATTGCACGGCTGTAAAAGTTTTGTAAAAAGCTGGGGCGGGGCGGGAGACTATTCACGATCTGCGAATTTGATTTGCCTTAGAGTCGCGGATCAACCGGTTCACTTTCAAGAGCCAGCACGCCGAACACGCATTCATGAACCCGCCTGAGCGGCTCCTTGCGCACGAACCGCTCGAGCGATTCCACCCCCAGGGCAAACTCCCGGATCGCGAGCGACCGTTTTCCGCCGAGGGCGCGCTGCCGAAGCCGGGTAAGATGCTCCCCGCGCGTGTATTCCGGGCCGTAAATGATTCTGAGGTACTCGCGCCCGCGGCATTTCACGGCGGGTTGCGCTAAATCCCGGCGGCCCTTCTGGACGAAGCTCAACGGTTTTACTACCATGCCCTCGCCGCCCGATTCGGTTAGGGACTCCCACCACGCAGTCGCGTCGGCCTCATTCGCCGCGTCCGAAAGGTCGACCTTCCGCCACGGAGTCGCCAGAAGGAATTGCGCGTCGATCCGGCAGATCCGGCCGAGCGTTTCCATATGCCAGGCGTGATCCTTGTCCACATGCACGCGGCCCTCTGAAGCCAGAAGGTGGAATGGTGCCAGGCGGAGATCGTCCAGGGACTTCACCGGCCAGCAGTAGCGGCGATATGCATCCACGTAGCGTTGTGTAAGATCGAGCCGATCTTCGTGCTCTTCGAGTAGGCCGCTGAGTTCGGAATTGATCGCCGCGCCGGCCCTGAGCAGCGAAACCGCTTGCGGGAGCGCTGCTCGTGCCGCCGCGCCGGCGGGAGCGTATTGCTGCCGCAACAGTTCCTGTGCCTTCACCGACCACGGCATCAGCTCGCAATCGAGACAGAGCCAATCCGATGCAAGCTCGTCCCATAGGCCGTCGGCCGAAATGGCGTTGTGAACCCTGGCGAGGAATGCGCATTCGAGCGCCGTATCATTGAAAAATCGGCGCCCCGTCCGCGTATAACAGATGCCGATACCTTCGCCAACTACACCGAAGTGTTTCTTCGCTGCGCCCTCATTACGACAGACGATAACCACCGCGCGCGATCCCATATGCTTCTGCTCGCAAACGACAGCACCGGCGCCTTCATGCCGATAATACGCAAACGCCTCCGTCGGATATTCAAGGTAGCCTTCCTTCTGCGCCGTCTCAGACGGCGACATGGTCGGCGGCAGATAAATGAGCCATTTCGGGTTCGCGGCGAAGCGGCTCATCACTTCCAAAGCGGCGATCGCATTCTCCTCACGCACCGTGACCGTGCGGTGCAGCCGCGTGCTGATGATTCGCTTTCCCAAGACGTCATCGATATCCAGAAGGTCGTCATAGCGCTGCTGAGCCGTCAACACCGGGGCAGCGACGGCGGCAGGAACGGTTTGGCCGATTCGTAGTACGTCTTGCGGGCGGGCACAGAAACCAGCTCGCGCTCGGGGTAACGGAGCGCTGTGAGTTTGCCCCCAAACACGCAACCGGTGTCGATGTTGATCGTGCGGTTCAGCCATTCAGGCTCGGCCATTGGAGTATGGCCATAGACCACCATCGCCTTGCCGCGATAATCCGCTGCCCAGTTGCCGCGCACGGGCAGGCCGAACTCATCGGTCTCGCCGGTTGTCTCCCCATACAGGGCGAAGTCGCGGACCTTCCCCGAACCGCGGCCTTGCATTTCTTCCTTCATTCCTGCGTGAGCGACGACCAGCTTGCCGTCATCGAACACGTAGTGGCTGACGAGGCTGTCGAGGAATGCGCAGACCTTTTCTCGGAACTCCGGCGGTTCCGCGTCGAGTTGGGCTAGTGAATCGGCCAGCCCGTGCGTGATCTGTACGTCGCGGCCCTTAAGCTTACGGACCAGCTTCATATCGTGGTTGCCGGGTACGCACAGAGCCGTGCCGGTCTCCACCATCGTCATCACAAGCCGTAAGACGCCGGTGATGCCCGGACCACGGTCCACCAGGTCCCCGACGAATACCGCTTTCCGGCCCGCCGGCGGAGTTACTTGATAGACGCCGTTCTCCTCAACGACCTGATATCCGAGCTGAGCCAGCAGATCCCGAAGTTCGTCCATACAGCCGTGAACATCGCCAATGATGTCGAACGGCCCGTGCTCCCACTTGCGATTGTTCCAGAGCGGTTGGCGTTCAATGACCGCGGTCTCCACATCTTCTGGAGTGTTCAGCACGTGAACATGCCGGAAGCCCTCGCGTTCCAGGTTTCTGAGCGAACGGCGTAGGTCCTGAGACTGGTTACGGACGACGTGCGGACCAAAGCTTCGATCGGCGCGCGATTTATTTCGGTCGGCGCAGATGCGTTCCGGTAGGTTCAGTGCAATTGCAACCGGCAGGACGTGAAACTGCCTCGCGAGCGCAACCAGTGGCTTTCGCGCTTCCGGCTGCACATTGGTCGCATCGATGACGGTAAGATTGCCCGCCGCGAGCCGCTTTGCGGCGATAAAATGCAGTACCTCGAAGGCGTCGTTGGTTGCAGACTGGTCATGCTCATCGTCGGGCACGAGCCCGCGGCAGAAGTCGGATGAGAGGACCTCGGTCGGCTTGAAATGC
>JAFAWA010000510.1 GCA_019242155.1 Terriglobia bacterium
CCCCTCTTTGTCCTTTGACGCCGATCGTCATCAGCAATTTTCCTTCGGGACTGAGTTTCGACACCGTGTCGCCATTCTCGTCGCAGATCCAGATATTGTCCTGCGCGTCGATGGCTATACCGTGGGCCTTGTTCTGGTGGCCGATTACGTCGTCACCGATGGCCCGGACGAGCTTGTGATTCGCGTCAAATTCGAACAGTTGCGGTTTGCCGGCGGGGTTGCGCTGAAATGCGAACAGATGCTCTTTCGAGTTGAGCGCAACTGCCGAGATACCGCCGGTCAGCCCATCCGGTAAAGCAAACGGATATGCGAAGGTGAAGCCTAGATCAGGCGTATGCTTTTCATGAATGACTGTGTTCCGTTCGCGGCCCCATGCGCAAATGGGGGAATGAGCACACGGCTCCGAGCCATCATTCCCGTTACCGGCTGGCGCAGCTTGCGTAGCCGCGCCCGCAGGCGGTTGCTGTGCGGCATCGGGCACGCCCGCCTGACCGAAGAGCGTGGTAACTGCAGTGATGATGGTAAGTGCGGCTGCCGCAGGTGCAGCAAAGCGGTGTGCGTCCATTTCAACCTCCCTGGAATCCTATTCCGAACGGAACCAAGTTCCAGTTATCATACAGCGGCCGTACGTGCGAAAGGGCAGCTCCGGTTCAGAACGTGAAGCGTCCGACGATTTGACCCTGCCGCGGCTGCGACCCGGCGCCGGCCAGTGTGTTGATGTAGCCGAAGCCGCCGGTGTAAGCGCCGTTGGTAGTCGTGGGAGAGGTGGCAATCGTGACCGGACCGGTGAACGGGTTGCCGCCCTGATTGCCGGTCGCAGGCGCCGAAAGGAACAAGCGGTTGAAGATGTTCTGGAATTCAGCGCGAATGAAAAAGTTGTACCTGCCCTCCCTGCCGAAGCGGAAATTCCGGCCGAAGCTCATCGACTCGGCGGGCTGCCGCTGCCAGCGGAGGTTGTTGTAGAACGGCGCAGAGGCGCCCCACTGCCCGGGTGCGGGCTCGGTGAAGGCAGCGGAATTGAGCACGAGCGTAGTCTGCGGATTGAAGCAGCCGCAGTTCGGGTCAACCAAAAGCGGATTCACACCGGGAACGCGGTTATCGGGGTTCACCGGAGTGCCGTTGAAACCACCTTGCCGTAACAACTGGTTGACGAGCTGATTGCTGGATGACGGAATTTCAATGAGAGGCCCATTCTGATAGCGCAGCAGCCATCCCAACTGCCAACCCTGGACTACTTGCGAGAGCACCTTCTTTCCGCCGTTGACCGCGGCGGCCAATTTGGGCGTGGTGTAGGAGCCGGAAATGACCAGGGCCTCGGGGTAGACCAACTGGTTGAGCTGCTTGTTTATTTTGTAGTTGAAGATATCTGAGATGACCGGATTGTACGAAAGGAAGATGGGAGCCTCGGAGCCCGCTCCGATGTCCGTCGCTTTCGACCATACGAATGACGCCTGGGCCGAAAGACCATGCGAGAAACGCTTGGTGATCTTGGTCTGCAGGGCGTCGTACCATGTTTTGCCCATGGGCGGGCCGAGGAAGGAGGTCGGACCACCACTCGCCCACTGCGGAACCGGACGGATTGCCTGGGCAACCGTATCTGTCAGCGGGAACCCCGGGTAGGGCGGAGTGAATCCGGCCGCAATCGCCGCCGGCGAATTGAGCTGCGACGTCAGCAATGCGAGACTCGCCGGATTATTGCGGCTGAGACCGTAATGCGCCAGAGTCTGGTCGGTCAAGCAATTACATTGGTACTGGTCGAGCCCTTCCGCGGACCACCAGACTCCTCGATTGCCCACATAGGTGGCTTCGACGACAAGGTCTCTTTGTACCTCACGCTGCACTCCAATACTCCACTGCAGGGTTCGCGGCGACCGGGCGCTTGGACTGAAGATTGTATTCGGAGACGACGGCGGCAATAGTCCGTCGGTCAGCACAGGCAATCTGCCCGGGTTGAAGTTGGGCCAAGTTACATTCGGGTAGGGATTGATCGCGGGAAAACCGTCCGGGGCCGGACTGATGCCATAGCCGGTGGCGTTGAAGCTATAGTAGTTCGCCAGACTGTACTGGATTCCCTGCGGCGTTTGCACTGTCCCATAGGTCAGACCGGCGCCCACGCGCAGCACGGTTTTCGTGTTGATCTGATAGGCGGCTCCGACACGCGGCCCGAAGGCGTAGGGATAGTTATGCGCAAACTGGCAGTGGCAGGTCGCTTCGTAGATCTCCGCGCCAGGAAGCCCGACCGTAGGATTGATCGCGGTAAAGGAGACGACCGGCATGCGGCCGTGCTCTTCCTTCAAATAGGTCTGAAAATCGTAGCGCAGCCCGTAGTCCAGCGTGAATCGCCGGGTGACCTTCCAACTATCCTGCGCATACACGCCCAGGCTGTAGTTGCCTGTCTTGGTCTGAGTGTTAGGACTGATCTGAATATCGTCCACCAGCCCCAACAGGAAGCTCGCGTAGCTGAAACCGGTAGGATTCGTGAAGTTAAAAGGCTGCAGATTTTGCCATGGATCGGCGGTTTCGGCATTAGAGAGGCCGAACGCGCCGTTAGCCCGCCAGCCGCTGTGTTCGGGATATCCGTCGTTTATAAACTCGCCGCCGAATTTGAATATGTGATTGCCTTTGACCCAAGTCAAATTGGTGTTGGCTGTGGACTTCTCTTCCCATAGGAAGGAGATGAAGGCCGGACCGATTCCTCCGTTGGCGGGACCTCCGTATCCGCCGGTGAAGGTGTTCAGCAGGGATTGGCCGCCATCGAAGCCGCCGCCGATAGAGGGGAAGCGGTTGGTTTGGAAGTACCCGCCCATCCCGAGTGTGCTCTGGTTAAAACTCGGATAGTCGGTCGGCTGGTACTGCTGAATATAGCCGATGCCCACGTGCAGCAGCAGGGTTGGCTTGATGGTGTGATCGTAATTAACGCGCGTGGTCACGTTCCGATTGGCGGTAGGCGCCGGGGCGTTGTAAGCCTCCGCCACCCCGTTCGCATTGGGCGAGTTTTGCAGCAGACGGGAAAAGTACCAGGAGAGCTTGACGGTCGGGCTGATTGAGTGATCGAGTTTGAACGACCAGTTGGTCGTATGCTGCCAGTTCTGGTAAGCGGGAGCGAGGTAGTTATTGATAATCCCCGGCTGGTTCGGCAGTGGAAAAAAGTTCTGAATCTGAACAGCAATGGGACTGAACCTGGCGGGTGGAATCATGTTGTTGGGGAACGGGCTGCGGACCTGGGCGTTGCCGACGGTGCGGGTAGTTGCGGGATCGAAGATCTCACCGTACGCGAGCGTCTGGCCTGCCGGATCGACTGCGGGCTGTCCGGTGGCGGTGTTTACGATAGGCGGGCTCGAGGCACAGGTGTTGGAGGCGGCGATGTAGTTGAAGCAACCGGCAGTGGAGAAATCGCCGTTTCGATAAGCGAGCGTCGGCACGGTTTGAATGCTGTTGGAGATGGTTCTGTTTTCGCGGAACTGCTCGAAATTGAAGAAAAAGAATGTCCGGTTTGTCCCGTTGTACACCTTGGGAATGCGAATCGGCCCACCGAGCGTAAAGCCGTAGTCGTTCCGGCGCACAGCGTTGCGGATGTGCTGACCCTCCTTGGCGGGGTTCTGCGTGCCTTCGTCGGTGAAGGGCAGCCCGGCATTCAGAAATTCGTTCACGAAATAATCGTAGGCGCTGCCGTGCAGCGAATTGGTGCCGGATTTCATGGTCAGGTTGAAATAGCCGCCTCCGACCTG
>JAFAWA010000535.1 GCA_019242155.1 Terriglobia bacterium
ACTCGAAGCGGATGACTTCCGCATCCAGGCCATGAGGGAACGTCGGGCCATCGAGTGTATTACTCGTGTAGTCGAAATCGTGTTTCACATGGAACGCGATAGTGGCGTCCAGAATTTCCGGATCCATCAGCGGGCAGTCAGCCGTCAGGCGAATCACTTGATCGGGCGCGAATCTGGCGGCCACTTGATGGAACCGGTCCAGTACGTCTTCGAGGCTACCCCGTTCACAGCGTATTCCGGCCGCCCGGCAGACCTGATACAAGCAGTCATCCGAAGCATCCGTGCTTGTCGCCACGACCAACAGATCGATTTTCTTTGCGTCCAGGATGCGCTCCACTTGATACAAGATCATAGGCCGCCCCAGAATCGGCCGGAGCACCTTTCCGGGTAAGCGGGAAGATGACATGCGCGCCTGCAGAATTGCCAGATTCACTCGGTCCCCCTGGCGGTTTCGCTTGGTTCGTCCCCGCCGGCCGGGAGTTTCCGTAATTCGGATGCCATCCGTCCGATGACAGGCTCCCACTCCGCCAGCACTTCGCAATAAAACGGCCGCACACTGGGATACCAGGGACAACCGCCCGTACCCAAACCCCAGGTATCGCTATTGGCTCGCAGCAGTACCCAGGCACGTACACCCAAAGCGCCGGCCAACTGATCCACCGCCGTGCCCGCCGAAATCACCAGATCCAAGTTGGAGATCAGTGCTGCAACCGACTCCTGGTCCTGTTTCAGATCCACGTCTCCCCACCGGTGCACCTGTATTCCAAATAGCTGCTCCGCCTCCTGCAGTTCCGCGTTGCATTCGTCGTACTGCAGATTAATAAACTCGATGCCCGGAATGCTCAGAATCGGTCCCCATTGGTTTAGCCGTGCGTAGAAGACCGATCGAGCCTCTTTGTTCAATCCGCTGCGCCAGCAGATTCCAACTTTCAGCCCTGCTCCCAGCCCACCGATACGCTCCCGCCACTTGCGGGACAGTTCCGGGTCCGGACTCAAATACCCGCGATGCTGCGGGAACGATTCCAGTTTAGGGCGGAACCACCGCGGCAAACTTCCCGCCGCAATTTGGAAATCGATATCGGGCCGCTCTGTGTACGGGTGCGGCGGATTAAGTTGGGGAATCGCCTCCACACCCGAAAAGGACCGGGAGATGAGGTTCGTCAAACGGTAGTCGCACTCCACGATGCAGTGAGCGCCCGCGCGGAGCAGGTCCGGAAGCAGCCCGGAAAAGAGTATCTGGTCGCCCAAGCCTTGCTCCATCCAGACCAGCAATGTCTTACCCGCCGGATCGCTCCCATCCCAAACCGGGTGGGGAAAGATGCGTGGTGGGTTCTTGGGCTGCGCTTGAAAGCGCCATGCGTACCCTTCCCACGCTTCGGCCAGTCTGCCCAGAGCTAACAGACACAGTGAGCGGTTAAAGATCGCTTTCGGATACGCCGGCCGGATCGCAATCGCTCTGTCCTCGCATTCCAGACCCTCTTCCGGCTGGCCCAGTTCCTTCAGAGCCAACCCCAAATTCGCCCAAATTGGGGCTTCATTCGGGCTGATTTCCAGGGCTTTCCGGTAAAACGGAAGAGCATCCGCGCGGTAACCGGCTTCCGCCAAACAGATACCCATGTTGTTGGCGGCGGAGCTTGATTCGGGTTTCAACTGCAGGACTTTCCAGTAGTGGGGCGCCGCCTCGCGCTGCATTCCGGCGCTCATGTAGCAATCGGCAAGTGCCTGGTGAGCGGCCACATTCGACGCATCGCGCTCAATTATTGCCTGAAAGAACGATATCCCTTCGAGTGGCCGGTTGGATTCAATGAGCAATCCTCCATACTTCAGGATTGCCTCTTCAGAACCAGCCAACTCGGCGGCCGTGCGGGCGTGCGGTATTGCCTCTCCGCTCCTTTCGAGCGAATGTAACGCCATCGCCATGTTCATCCGAGCCGAGGCGTGCGAAGGCTCCAAGGCCAGCGCCCTTTCCAGATAGGGGAGCGCCTCTGCCGGCCGATGCAGTTCGTAGAGCGCTGAGCCCAGATTGCTTAGCGCGTCTGCAAACTCCGGAGCCAGCCGTACTGCCTCGCGGAACGCCCGTTCTGCATCCTGCAATCGGTTGGATTTCTGATACGCCGCTCCGAGATTGCTGTGATAAGCAACGCAAGCCGGGTCGATGCGGATCGCCTGCCGGATCAGTTGGACCGCGTCCATATATCTGCCCGCATGAATAGCGGCGACACCCCGGGAATGAAGGGCCGCGGCACTCTCGGTGCTTGAGACCTCCGCCGGAAAGCGCGTCTCTTGCGCCGCCGGCCTGGCCGCTGCGGAACGGCAGCATCTTTTGACCTTCTGCCCGCTGCCACAAGGGCAGAAATCATTGCGTCCGAGCTTCCAGTTGCGACTCGCGGGTTGTCTCTTCACTGCCACAACTCTTAGTTCGGCAGACCGCTCGCAAATCTCCATAGTCCGCGGCCATCTCCGACCAGGAAAGATACGGCAACTTTTAGACTCACTCTGCTACTATCAACACAAACCTGACCGTGAAACGATACGCCTTTCTGGATTGGATGCGGGGCCTGGCCGTCCTCATCATGATCCAGTGCCATGTATTTAACGCATTTACGCGTCCCGATCTGCGGCACGAGAGCCTCTACGTGCTGACACAGTTCATAGGCGGCATGGCGGCTCCGTTGTTCCTGTTTATGGCAGGGATGACCTCGGGTTTTCAGATCGAAAGCATGGAGACCCGAATGGTAGGCCGTGCCGGCCGCTGGCGTGGCGCGCTGAGGCGCGCGGGATATGTTCTGGTCCTCGCTTTTCTATTCCGCTTCACCAACTTCGTCACCGGTCTGCCGAACGCGCGCGTGAATGATCTATTCAAGGTCGACATCCTGAACTGCATGGCTCTCGCCTTGGGCGTATTTTCGTGCGTGGCCCTATTCGCGTTTCCGCAACGCCTTCGGCTGACTCTCATCCTTTCCCTGGCGATTGCCGCCGTAGCGCCGGTCATGAACGCGCTGGACTGGAGCGGTTTCCCAATCGTGGCCCGGTACTACCTCGTGCCCGGTCCGGACCGCGGCCAATTCCCGTTTTTCCCATGCGCGGCTTACGTAGGTTTCGGATTGGCCGCGGGGTCGCTCGTAAAAAAAGCGCCGGCGGTCCGGATGGATGCACTTGGCCAATGGGCGGCGCTATTCGGATGCACGCTGATTTTCGGCGGGGAGTACTTCGCGAACTTACCCTACTCGCTCTATCCGAAATCCGACTTTTGGCGTGATAGCCCGGCATTGATTCTGATCCGTGTAGGAATCGCTTTGGTGATGCTTGCGGCGGCTTATCTCTGGACGGAATTCTGCCCGCGCTCCGGATGGAGTTGGCTCGAGAGCTTGGGCAAGACATCGCTCCTCGTGTATTGGGTGCACGTCCTGCTGGTTTATGGTGGTCTGGCTTACGCTTTCAAGCGGGCGTTGACACCGGGGGGGTCCGCGGCGGCCACCCTCATCGTCATCCTGTTGATGCTCGCCCTGTCTGGACTGCGTCTGCGCTACAAGGCTCGCCGCATTGTCGAAGGGAGAGCCGCCGCTGCCGCGGCCGGCGCGTAATGCGGCTCAGCGTCCCCGATGCGTCCAGAGGACGTGCGTCTCTTCTTCGGAATCGATCTTCCAGCCCTCGCGGGTCTTCACTAACCCGATGCGTTCGTCAGCTTCACCCGAGTACAAGTGCGTGCCCGAGGTCTGCCAATGCTTCCGAAAAGTTGCCACCGCGCGGTCCTCGTGAACCGGCGTGATCTGCAAATCGTCCAAACGCAGGATCACCGGTTTTCCGAACTCGGCAACAGACTGCGCGACGGAGCGCCGCACCCAGGCATTAGACACGTCGCGCTCCTTGAAGTAAGGATCGATCCGCGCCGCGTAGAGCGCCCCAACCGCTTTGGGATCGCCCGCGCGCTGGGCGCGAACCCACCGGTCTAAGGTGGCGTGCGCATCGCCAAGGGGGGCAGCCGTTAGGTCGGGCTCTGATTCCGGTGTGAGACGGCTTACGGAAGCCGGCTGCAACGGCGGCGAGTCGGGAGCATTCCCGGCTGGAACCAGGGGCGGCACGGCCACCGGCGGAAGGGTCGCCCGCGCAGTCTCACGCTCTCGTGCTGCCGTCCCTTTCGCCGCCGGGTGATACGAGCCGATCGCCCACAGCAGCACACCTCCCAGACAGATCATGGCAGCCACAGTGATCCACTGCCGCCTGCTGCTGGACGGTTCTTCGACCGTCTCTACACGCGGCCGCGTGGCGGCCGGAAGGGTACGCGGCACCTTCTCCTGGGCGGCGCCATTCGGTTCCGTATGGAACGGCAGCGGCCCGGCGGAAGAGCGCAAAACGCCGTGTTCCGACCTGGTGAAGAATTCGGCCGTAATCGCCTTACGGCGGTCCGGACGTAATAGGAGGAAAATCGCTTCCGCACTTGGAAAATTGCGCCGGAATAGCTCGGCATCCTGCTCATCCAAGGGAAAGCCTTCGCGCGTATGGCTGCGATAGAAACCGATGATGCTATGTTTACCCCGAGACTCTTGAAACCACTCCAAAGTCTCATGTAAACCGCGGCCGTCTTCATCGGAAAGGAGATAGGAAGGTCCGAAGCGATGCTCGCAAAGCACCGGTTCGAAATCGTCCACTATGATTTCGGTTTCGGTGCGGCGGCCAAGCAAAATGCCGCCGACCTCCGGCGCGCGGCCGGCTGGAGCCTTAGCCCCGGCAAGAACCTCTGCCGCAATACCCTCTTGCACTCGGGGCACAATGTGCAGGGATAATTCACTCGGCGTGAGGCGCTCTACCGCCAGATCACGAACTTCTGACTCCAATGCTATTCTCCTTCCCGGCTGCGGGGCGCGGAACGCACCGGGTTCGTTTCATGCAGGCGACCGGGAACGAAAACTCAACCAGGCACAAGTAACAGGGAAGGAGTGTCCCGGGCATTTCGCCTACTCTTAAATGTACCTTTATTCGCACTGGCCGTGGACGCGAGGACGCGAGCATTCGGTGATTTCCTCACAATCAGAACGGCACAACCGGCGAAACAGAACATGGCGAATCGGAGATACCGGCTAACGCAAAAGCCACGATCGTCTCGCCCTCGCCATCCTTCTCCGCCAATGCCGACAGCAGTTCCGATTCCAGATTCGCGGGGTCCACAATCACTTCGCAGGCAGCGATCTCTTCGTCGCTCGCGCCGCGGTAACAGAGTTCGCAAGTGCCTATAGGGCCCTCCTCGGCTCCCAAACGTACCGCCGGACCGAACGTCCGGCAGGTAACGGGTCTCGCCTCATAGAGATCACAGAAACCGGATAAGGGATCGAGAGCAGGGCAGGGTTCGTCACCGGCCTCTCCCTCTCGAGCGAGCACCGCAGCGGGCGTGGCCACAGGGTACTCACGCCGCATGCGCTCAATCGCCGCCAGCGCCCGCTGCCGCACACGCTCGGCTCTCGCGGGATCCTGCGTCTCGAGGTCAGCCAGCCCCCGCCGGAGCCGAATCGCATCCAGGCGGTTAATGGGAAACGGGCCTAAACAGCACTGGTAACAACCCGGGCGGCAAGCCAGCCACGGCCCGCTTTTGCGTATCGCCTCCGCCATGGCGGCATCGACAATTTGCACCAGGTCGCGATCCGTCTTGATGGACATCCGGTTGCCGTAAAGCACGATCTTACGCTATTCTTGAGTTTCAATTATGGCTAACACCTATTCCGCGCTGAAGCGAGCGCGCCAGACGGAACGGCGCACGGAATACAACCGGAAGAGCAAGTCCCGCCTTCGCCACCAGATCCGTACCATGCGCCGCGCCATTCAGGAGAAGGACTCGAAGAAAGCCGCCGACCTGCTGCCCCAAACCTTCTCGCTGATCGATAAGGCCGCGAAGACCGGTATCATCAAACGCAACACCGCCGCCCGCTATAAGTCCACATTGCATTTGCGCGTTAAGGCTCTGGCCGGCTAATGCGGCCCGCAGTGTTACAGCAAATCGTGGCTAAAGTCAATATACTGTAACATTGTCACTCACCACGTAGATAGCCTTTTCGAGTCATTCTTCACCTATACCGAAACTTCCAGTTCTAGAAAGTCATCTTGAACTATAGAGACAGTAGTTACTTACATAAGGAGGAAGTTTAATTGATGTTGAGAATGTTGACGTTGTTTGCCGCTATCGGTTTGTCCATTGCAAGCGCCAAGAGTTTTGACATAACACTTGACAGCGCGGCAAAGGCAGGTAACCTGGACCTCAAAGCCGGCAAATACACCCTTGCAGTGATGGACGATTCGAAAGTTCGTTTCACCAATGCCAGCGGCCAGACAGTAGAGGCCAGTGCTAAAGTTTCCACGTCCGATAAGAAGTTTCAAAATACTCTCGTCGATACGAAGCAGGTGAATGGCGCCATGCAGATCAATGAAATTGATCTCGGCGGCACTAAGACCAGGGTTCAATTCGAGTAACTGCCCAGTTCTTCCGCGCAGAAGACCTCACCTCGTCTGTCATTAATTCTAAGTAATCTGTTGCGCGTCCGGTGTCTAAACATGACCGGACGCGCTCCCCGCCTTAGATACTCTAGATAGATGCCTCCGCCTCGTTTGGAACTCCGCCGAGTCTCCAAGACTTATCAAAATGGCGGGCGTCCTCTCGAAGTCCTGCATGATATCTCTCTCCAGTTGAACGCCGGCACCATAACGGCGCTATTGGGCCGCAGCGGTTGTGGTAAGTCCACGCTGCTGAATCTCGCAGGAGCAATGGATTTTCCAACCACGGGTGAAGTGCTCATCGACGGGCGCTCTACGTCTTCTCTGCCCGAAAGGGATCTCACAGCCCTGCGACGCCGGCGCATCGGTTTCATCTTTCAGTTCTTTCAGTTGTTGCCCACCCTCACGGCTTTGGAGAATATCGAACTGCCTCTGCTTTTAGCACGCCGCGCGAGCACGGCTGCTACAGCCCTGGACCGTCTCCGGTGGGTAGGTTTGGAGGACAAAGCTTCGGCATTTCCCTACCAACTCTCGGGTGGTCAGATGCAGCGCGTCGCCATCGCACGAGCGCTGGTCCACTCTCCCGATCTGCTCCTCGCCGATGAACCTACCGGGAACCTAGATACCGCCAGCGGCGATCAGGTTCTCGAGTTATTACGGGAAAGCGCCGCGCGTTTTGGTGCGGCAGTACTGATGGCGACGCACAGTGAAGAAGCCGCCGCGATTGCGAGTAACCGGATTCATCTGCGCGATGGACGGATTCAGTCGATAGCCTGTTGAAGAGCAAGTCACTCAGGTTCCGGTAACTACACCTCCGTCTACACTGAGTACCGCGCCGCTGATAAAGGAGGCTGCATCTGAAGCCAGCCAAAGATATGCGTTAGCGATGTCTTCCGGCTGTCCCATGCGCCCTAAAGGAGTGCGCTCGCGCATGCCTTGCAGGATCTTTTCCGGAATCGATTTCACCATCTCGGTGGCAATGAAACCGGGAGCCACGGCGTTGACCCGGATGTTGTACTTGCCGAGTTCGCGCGCCCACACACGAGTCATGCCGATGAC
>JAFAWA010000035.1 GCA_019242155.1 Terriglobia bacterium
GCAGCAACTACAACGCGCTCACGGTTTCCGGAAATAAGCGCCTCTCCCACGGTCTCCAGTTTTCGACCAGTTATACCTTCGCCAAGAACCTATCCAATGGCCAGGGCTATAATCCCACGACCTTTGCTACGCAGGCCGGTGGAACCGTGAGTGACATCTATAACCTCGATCTCGACTACGGCAATGTTGCCTTCACCCACCGGCACCGGATGCTGTCGACGTTTCTTTATGAGCTGCCTTTTGGCCGCACGGGAATGCTGTTCAAGAAAACCAATGCTTTCACGCAGGCGATTATCGGGGGCTGGCAGTTTTCGGGAGTGATGCTGTTTCAGACCGGGCCATTTCTGACCGTAGTCGCACCGGGCGCCGATCCGGCCGGCAACAACTCCGAGAATACCTCGGGCCCGGGGCGCGCCGATATCGTTCCAGGCGTCCCGCTGTATCCCGCCAAGCAAACGATTGCGCAATGGATCAACCCCGCCGCTTTTGTGAAGCCGGCCAACAATATCGGCCGGATCGGCGATTCACCGGTTGGTGCGGCGGTCGGCCCGGGCACTCAGGCCGTTTCCCTTTCGCTGATGAAATCGTTCGCGTTGAGTGAGCGGATGCGCGTTCAAATCGGCGCGGCCGCTTCCAATGCCTTGAACCATCCCAACTACGCCATACCGTCGAACCTCAATATTGGAACGGCGGGCTTCGGCAGCATCACTAACGTCCAGTCCCAGGAAGCGGGCGGCCCCCGCTCGATTCAGTTGAGCGGCCGCCTCACCTTCTAACTGTTCGATTTCGCGGCGGGGGCGGATCTTCATCCTCCCCCGCGCAAAATGCCTGCAGCGTCGCGAAGGACCTCGCGTTATTCGACCCGCACTGAGTCCAGCGCGAGCACCGCGTACGCTGTCCCCGCGTCCCGCAAAAATTGCCCGATCTCCGAGGCAGGGTCGCGTTCCTTATTCGGTGACCACGCGGGCCAGGAACCGCCCGTGCGCTCCTGATTCCGAATCAACCAGGTCCGCGCGCGTTCGATGCCCGCCGGTGAGCCTCCGGATTGCAAAGCGAGTAAAGCGACCGCGGTGGCGTATGCATCGCTGCGCTTTTCGGACTCGGTATGATCGACTCTCTGCCAAGGGCCGAGAGACGCCAGGCTCCAACCCCCATCCTCCCGCTGCCGTGACAGAAGTTCCTCGCAGACCGCCTTCCGGTCCACCGCGCTTACGAGCGAGGCATTCCGGGACGATGCCCATACCAGGAACGCGCGGTTGAAAAGGTGCTGTTGTGAAAACCCGGTCCTCAGCCACCGTTCCATCTTTTGCAGGCCGCTCCGGATCTGCGGAGCCTCGGCGTAGTTCTCGGGTGCGATGGCGACGGCCATGGCCATCAGAGTCGTCCCCCAATACTGAGAGTCGTCGGTTTCCCAAGGCGCATAATGAAAATTGAGCCAATCCCACGCGCCGGAATCGAGCTGCAGCGCCCAGGCATGATCGAACGCCGCACGCGTGACATCGCGCATGTGTCCCGTGGGCGCATCATAGCCGGCAAGGATCAGCGCATTCAGCACAGCCTCCGTGCCCCGCGATTCGGCCGGCTTGGTGGGGCCGGAGTTCGCCTTATAGTACGGCTCTGTGCTGTTCCATAGGCCGACACGTTTTTCGATGAACCCCAGCAGTGTCCGCTCAGGCGCCGCCAATTCCTGCTGATTCAGACGCCCCCGTAATATCGGCCGGGCCATGGCATACGGCAGGACCGTATGGCACGAGACACAAGCCGTCTGTTGGTCGCGCTGGGCCCGCGGCCAGCTTTGCCACCACCCTTGGCGGCTGTCGAGATAGCTTGCCGCCGCACCGGGGTTCCAGTTGCCAGTCTGTGCCGCTGCTGTGAGCACGGCAGCCGAAATCAAATATGCGATTCGAGTAACTCGGTGTGCCACGTTGGTATTCCTCCTAAGTGGATTCTCGGGATGCTCACACCTCCGCAACGTGCGGACCCGTCGGCATAGCGGGGAAAGAGTGGGCTGCGGATATTTTAGCCGGGAAGACCGCGGCCTGCCAATTAAATAGAGTGAGTCGAAGTAGTTAAATACAAAAAATCAAGCAGGACCCTTGAACTCTTGTGCCCGTCATGGTAGGTTCAAACATTCGCGGTTCGCTCTGAGCTGCCGGTGATCCGCTGATTTAGCCACGTTCGCCTTCCCGTCCCCCGCCGGACACTCCCCCTGGAGTTGACAACTAGCCACGAAGAGCATTTCCGGGCGTGAGCATCGCCGATACTTCGTCGTACCCGGTGCTTCCGCCGATCATCACACTGACTAGCGAGGAAACGGCGTGATCAGAATACTTCTTACTTTGATTGTCGTGATCGTCAGCTTGCGGCCGATAGCTTCGGCACAGGGCGGACGCGGCAGGGCTGCGGCAACTGCCGCCGAAGAGCCGCCGGAAGAAGGCATCCCGGTAACCGACCCGCTCGCCATTTCAAAGTGCGGTACTTGCCACACCAAGGATGCGAAAGGCAATCTGTCGCGGATCTCCTGGGAACGTACCACCCCCGAGGGTTGGGAGCAAGCGATCAAACGCATGGTGCGCCTCAATGGGCTGAGCATCACTCCGCAGGAAGCGCGGTCGATTGTGAAATACCTGGCCGCCTCTCATGGCTTGGCGCCGGAAGAAGCCAAGCCTGTAATGTATATGCCCGAACACCGCATGGTCGATGAGACGAACATCCCCAACGACACCATCCACGATGCCTGCGCCAACTGCCACGCCTTCGGCCGCGCACTTTCCTGGAGGAGAAGCAAAGCCGATTGGCAACTGCTTACTAATATGCATAGCTTCCTTTACGCGCAGGCCGATAACATCTTCCACCGCGGGTCCGGGGCTTTTGGAAACGGAAGAGGACGCGGGGGCGCCGCGCGGGCGGGAACGGGAACTGGCGCGGCTCGCGCCGAAGCGCAGCCTGAGCCCCTCGACGTTGCTATGGATTTCCTGGCAAAAAATGCTCCTCTGCATACCCCGGATTGGGCGGCGTGGCATGCCCGCATGCGTCCGCCGAAGCTTGCCGGACGTTGGCTTGTAACCGCCCGGCTCCCAGGCCGCGGCCGCTTCTACGGCGAAATGGCCATTGAGCAGGGCGCTGCCGAAGACGAATTCACTACGCGGATTAAGCTGAAATCCGCCAAAGACGGTTCCCTGCTGACTCGTAGCGGGAGCGGCGTCGTCTATGCCGGATACTCCTGGCGCGGCCGTTCCACAGCCGCCACCAAGCCCGGAACGGCTCCCGACGACCTTTCGCACGAAACGCGCGAAGCACTTTGGTTCAATCCCAACCAGAACGAGGCGCAGGGCCGATGGTTCTGGGGCGACTACCAGGAATTCGGCTTCGACGTGACGCTGGTTCGCGCCTCCGCTGAACCGGTCGTGATGGGCGCCGACCTCACCTCTCTCAAGACAGGATCGAGCGGCGTCACCATTCGTCTCATCGGCGACAGCTTTCCCGCGCGCGTGGTACCGGCCGACTTGGATCTCGGAGCCGGC
>JAFAWA010000257.1 GCA_019242155.1 Terriglobia bacterium
TGGAGCGAAACACGCAATGGCACGGTACTTCCCGGGTCTTATGGACCACGCGCAAGCCGTATCCATGGCAGGAACAGCAGGAGACTTTGGCAAGTCCAATTACCTTCGATCTATTCCACTGCATTGAGAGAATGTCCTCCTGGCGAAAGGCGTTCTAAGTAATTGCTCATCGCCATACTTAAACTTCCTCAAATCTATCGCAACGGCGAAATCCGTCAAGCAACCGGTGCCGTTATTCCTTAGATACTAGAGGTAATAGTACGGACTATAATATTCTAAGTTACAGGAACTACTCAGTTTGTTCTGCGGAAAGAAAGTCACATTTTTTTGAGATTTTTTTTGAGAGCCGAATTGGCTACAATTAGATACCGTACTCCTCTATTTCGGTGGGAAATATGCCTGATGAGGTTACAAACTTTGAGCAGCTTCAACTGCAGTTGATCCGGCACCTGCAGGGTTTGGTCCGGAGCGGCGCGATCACGGAGCGCAGCCTGGCGCGCGCCACCGGGATCTCCCAGCCACACCTGCACAATGTACTTAAGGGAAAGCGCCTGCTATCGCTCGAAAAGGCAGATCAAGTGCTTTACTATCTGCGTATTGAAGTGGCCGATCTGCTGGCGTCCGGCTCCCGGGAGAACACCGGGCCCGAATAGCCCGGCAGGCATCGGTAGGTTCCGGTATGCTGGGAAGGACCGCCGTGGCCTTCTCGAACTGATGCTAGCACCCGATGCGCGAATAAAACGTCTGGCCGAAACCATCGACGCTTTGGCCGATAAGGACCAGGCGCGGTTGAGCTATGCGCGGGAGATGGCAGAGTTGCGGCGCAAAGCGGCGGTGGAATTACATTCGATCTGCGCGGATTTCGTGGCCTCGCTTAACCAGCATTTATCGCGCGGGGAGGTTCTGCTCGACCCGCCCGTTTTCGCAGAAGACACGTTCCGGGAGGATGGTATTAACCTGGTTCAAATCAACGCCCGAGGCCGCATTCTGCAGATCGAATTTGAAACCACCGCGGAGCTGATTTCAACCGAGGATTTCCGCCTCCCGTACACCCTGGAGGGATCGATTCGCGCGTTTAACCAGGAACTGCTCGAAAAGCAGATAATTGAAGAACAATTAATTTATTTTACGCTCGAAAAAGACAAAAAATGGTGGCGGTTTTTCGACGCGCGGACCTACCGGTCAGGCCCCTTTGACCGGGATTACCTGGTGTCCCAGATGGAACACCTGGTCTGAACCCATCCCAGCCGAGTCAAAGCTTGCGCCATTCCCCTTCGAGAGTGAAGGCCGCCCAGTAGTAAGGATCGGACCAGTGAGCATCCAGAATCATCGAGCGCTGCGCGGCACGGAGCGCAGCGGCGGGGCTTAACCGGGCTCCCAACATGCCCTGGTAAAAACGCTTCATCAGTTCGGCGGTGGCCTCGTCGTCAACGCTCCAGAGGCTGACCGCCAGACTCTTCGCGCCCGCGTAAAAGAAGCCGCGAGTGAGCCCCATCAGGCCTTCTCCGCCCACCGCCTTCCCTTCCCCCGATTCACAGGCGCTCAGCACAACCAGATCGGCCGCAAGTTTCATGTCGAAAATGGCGTTCAGATCCAGAAATCCATCCTGCGGCTGGCCCTTTTCGTCAAACAGAGAAAGCGCCAGGCCGGATAGTTGCGGGTGCGTCCGGTCGATCATACCGTGGGTCGCGAAGTGGACCATACGGTAATCTGCCAGGCGGGCATCCGCAACATTGGCTTTGCTCGCTCGAAAACCCAGCAGCGCGACCGACCGATCCGGCGGCGTCATTGCTAGAATGGCGCGGGCTTCGGCTTCGGAATGCTCCAGGCGTTCCAAGGTCTTGCCGCCGCGCGTGGTATTGTGCACAGCGGCCGCCAAGACCTCTGGGGTGCGTCCATCCCGGAGCGCGCCTGACACTCCGGCGCCCATCCGCGCGTCGGTTGGCTGAAAAACCGGGTCGGCGATGACGGCGAGCTCTCGAGAGGCCTTTTTGCGGGCCGCGTCCTTCTCGCGCAAAGCCGGCAGCAGGGAGGCGGACGGCTCGGTCAGAATCTCATTGGTAACGATCAACGGTTCCCCTGTCGTGGGGTTGGGCAGCGCAGAGAAAGGAATCTGTGCCAGATCGCCGTCACCTACGATTAACAGACGGTTCTTCTGAAGCAGCGAAGCGGCCGGGCGCAGAAGCATGGCACTGAGTTCCTGAGCACGCCGGTGCAGCAGAGTTCGATCGAGGCTGAAACTCTGGAGCTCGGCAGCCAGATCTGCGAGCGCGTTACTTACATCTTCTCTTCTGGGCATCTCATAAGTGCGAAGGGCACCGGACGTGACGGCAAAGAGGTAGCTGCGTTTCTCACCCAGGAAATATTCGAGCAGCAGTGTGCCGCTGTCCAGAACCTGCGATTGAATGGTTCGCAGGTTCAACGGCCGCGGCGCAGAGAGTTCCCGGTAGCGCGGATTCGCGGCCCGCATAGCGGCTTCGACGCGCTCTCTTTCGGCCGTGAGCTCCGCCACGTCGACTTGCAGTTGTTTGAAGTCATCGCCTTCCGGCTTGACCTTCTGTAGTTCGACCGCCTTTGCGGCCAGAGCCTCTCGCGCGGCGCGGTCCCGCGCAAGGAGCGCCGGATCGACGCCTTGGTGAAGATCGAGATGCGACTGGGCGATCAGGTCCAGTAGACTCCGCGCCCGCGCCTGTTCGCTCGCCTCGAACGCGCGCGCGTCCCAGCCCTGGCCGGGATGCGCGTGGTGCATGTCCATCAGCAGCTCGACCTGAACGTTATAGGGGGCTTCCGTCGCGGCCAGGAAGTAAGCACGGAGATCTTCGCTTGCGAGTTCTCCGCGCTGGACCTCCAGCAGACGAATGGACTCCTCTGCCTCTTTGAGGGCGGCTTCGATCTTTCCCTGTTCGCGCTCCACTTTCGCAATTAGAGAGTGGGCCTTCGATTCGGCAACCGGATTCCTGAGTTGACGCCACAATGCCACGCTCTCGCGGTATGTTTCGAGTGCGCGATCCAATCGGTCGGAATCCTGGTAAACCGATCCCAAACCGTGCAGCGCGAGCGCCTGCCCGTTCAGATCCGCAATCTCCCGGGCGATACCGAGACTCGTATTGAACTGCGCCTCGGCCTCGCTCAGGTTCTTCGTGTTGAGCCGCGCATTGGCGATATTCGAAAGCACCGTAACTTGGCCGCGGCGGTCTCCGAACTTCTCGAGAAGGGGCATTGCCTGTTCGAAATGTGCGAGCGCATCCCCGGCTCGCTGCTGGTTCATTTCAACCACACCCAAGCTGTTGTAGGTGAGCGCCTGCCCGTGCTCATCACCGAATCGCTTCTGCGTTTCGAGGACCTGGGTGAAGTAGGCTGCCGCGCGGTCGAAATCTCCAAGGGCCTGGTAGATGCCTCCCACACCTCGCAGCAATTCTGCCACGCCGGCATCGTCGCCCAGGCCGCGCCGTTTGGACAGCGCATTGTTCATTGCGTCCAGGGCCTGCTGCGGACGCCCTATATCGGCATAAACCAGAGCCAGATTATTCAGGGAGATCGACTCGCCGTTTTGGTTACCAAGATCGCGCCATTCGGCTCGGGACCGTTCGAGGGTAGCAATGGCCTTTTCGTCCTCACCCAGCAGGTGGTATCCGGTACCGAGCGCATCGAGCGTGGACGCGGTCTCCATGCGGTCGTTTTCCGCTAATTGAAGGGCCTCCTCGAAGAGTTTCACCGATGCCCGGTTATTGCCGAGATCCTGCTCGAGCCGGGCCAGATTGTGCAGCGATGTATAGGTTTGCTGAACATCTCGGCGCTGTCTCGCATCCGCAAGGCCCTGTTCAAAGATCTTGCGCGCTTCCGTCACTTCGCCTCCGGCCTGCCGGGTCAGGCCGATCGAGTTTCTGATTCGCGAAACAAACGCCGGGGCGTCCAGCTTGAGCGCTAGTTCGAGGGCACGGTTCTCGAGTTCCAACGCCCGATCGAGCCTGGTAAGGCCGTAGTAGACTTCACCCAGTTCCACCAACGCCGTCGCCATCTGGGTGTCGTTATCGGCAAGATCGCGCGCCTTTTCGAGGTTTTCAATGGCCGGTCCGCTCAAATGCAAGGCGTTGTAGCTATCGCCGATATCAATCAGTGCCTGCGTACTTGCCTTCCGGCTGCCCCCGGCGCTATTTAGTAGCGCGAGCGATTTCTGGGCGGCACGGAGCGTCTCTTGATACTGCCCACGGCCGGCATAAACCGCGCCGATGATTTGCCAATCGAGTGACTCACCTGCTTTGTCGCCAAGTTCCTCATGAATTTTTTGCGACGCTGTGAAGGCCTCGAGAGCGGGCTCCCACTGCCGCGCGGCAAGATGCAATTGACCAATAGTGGTTTGGGCCGTAGCTTCCGCGGTCTTGTCGCCTGCGTTATGCGAAGCCGCCGCAGCCGCCCTGTACGCGGCCAATGCTTTGGCGGGCTCACTCAGTGCCTCGTAGGCTTTACCCAACTTCATTCGGGTGACGTACAGGTTAAGAACATCTTGTGTAGCTTCGAACAGCGGAATAGCGCGCTCAAAGTAGCCGGCTGCTTCAGGAACATTTCCAAGTTTCACGTACTGATCGGCCAGGGAACGCAGAACCATCCCTTCCGCCTTCTGATTGTGCAGATCGGGCAGATAAGGAAGCGCTTTCAGAAAGGCATCTCGCGAGCGTTCCGGCTGATTCATGGAATCGGTCACGCTGCCCAGACCCCACCAGGCGCTCGCCAGGCCGGCCCGGTCCGCAGCGGCTTCGAGAAGCGGAATCGAGCTAGTAAAAAAGGCGGCGGATTGTTCCCAGGTAGCTGCGTTTCCTACACCCTCTGTGAGTTGACCGACGTGCAGATACTCCTGTCCGGCGCGCTTGGCGTCTCCCGCCTGCTCGAAAAGCGCGGCTGCCTGGCGGTGCGCTTCCACTGCACCGCTTAAGTCCTGCGATTTTTCGGCCGCGTTGCCCAGCATACGCCACGAGTTGGCTTGAAAATCCGTAAGTTGAGTTACGGCCTGCGTGTTGCCCATCATCTGCTGGATTTCGCGGGCCGCGCCGTATTCATTGATCGCCCTTTGGTATTCCCCGAGTTCGTTGTGAACCACAGCCCGACTGGCGAGTAGCTCGGCGCGTGCAGCAGCGAAATTTCCGCCGGAGGTCAAATCGACGGCCGAGTCCAAGAGCGCGGACATCGCGGAGAATTCGCGTAGCGGATAATGCGTCCAAGCGGCGCCGTACAGTGCTTCAATCTGTTTGCCGGTATCGCCGACCTCTTTCCACAGCCCGGCGGCGCGTTCGAAATCCGCGCCCGACTTATGGAGTAGATCGGGGTTCTTCTCCGATGCCAGCGCGCGCGCCGAAGCCATCAACTTCTCGGCCTCTTCGCGGCCGTTCTGGGCAAAGCCGGTGAGTGAAAGAAGAATTAGAGGCGCGATCCGCCACGCACAGCACATCGTCAAAACGATACCAGGCTTTGGATCGACTTAAGAATTTCCGGATAGGCGTTGGCGGTGATCTCGATATATGTCCTGATCCGCAGCGCCACACCGCCCAAATTTCCGCGCGTCCAGTCTTCCTGCGCGGTCTGAATGCGAAACTGGTCCACCCAGGGCTTTATCATTGATTCGGGCACGGTACTCAGATCTTCAAACAGGGGCTTATCCCCCGCGCGCATGGCTGCTTCGAACGGGCGAGGAAACGAGACGATGTAAGGGCCGTCTCCCGAATGCGGCCGGTGTAAGCCCTCGAGCAGTCTGAGTGACCGGTCGAAATCGTAGATCTCGAGAAGCGCGTTGCCGGTTATCGTCTCTGGGGGCCGTTTCAGGCACGGGAAATAGACCATGTTGAGCTGTTGCGGAGACCTCTGTTCTTTGAGCCGCTCGTACGCCGCCACCGTGAGGGCAAACGCGTTGAGGAAAGTCTGGTAGCGCTTCTTATTGGCATCGGTCACTCGGGATCCGAGCAGCATGTAGCTGTAGAGGCCGTAAGTTTCCTCTTCCTTTTCTCCAGGGAGCAGCGTGGCTCTGCGCAGTTCGCGGGTTAGCGCCGCGGGGGAAGCGGGCCCGGGTCCGGATCTGGTTTCCTTGCCGACAAGAACCACGACGGAGCAAGAGCCTGCTGCTTCGCCGGGTGCATTGATGGTGACAGAAAGCGTGTACGGCCCGGCAGGCGCTCCATTGGAGTTCCACTCGGTGCTGCTCTTGGTAGCGTCCACCAAAGAACCACCGCTCGCTTTCCACTGGTAAGTTAGGGCACCCGGGGCGGATGTGCCCGTGAGAACACTAGCGGTAACGGGCTGCCGCGGTTCGACAATCGGAAGATCCACGCTGCAAACGACGGGAAGCGGAGCGGCCGAGATCGCCGCCTGCCCGAGCAAGCCGGCCCATAGGACAAGCCTCACGGTTTGTCTCCCTTCGCGCGGCCCAGGCGGGTGCGCGTCCAGACCCGGCGCGCAGCGATCACAATCGCGATCATGATCGCCGCCACGACGGTCGTAGAACGCCCTTCGAGCGGCATGCCCATGCCGTCGAAAAACAGCCAGGCCGCGAGTGTAAGAAGGAAGACTGCGACGATTGCGCCCAACGGCAGCTTGCGCTGTGACGAAGGACTTCCGTTAGCTTCGCTCATTCGAAAACTCGCGGCGGCGTACTATTTTTGTCCGAATATCCCGATATATACGCCTTTGGCGATGACCTTACCGTTCATGGCATTCAATAGGTCAGCCCGCAATGCCGAATCCGGCAAGCCCAACTTGGCGTTCAGAGCATAGACTTCGAAGGTGTAGTGGTGGTCGCCGTGTCCGGGAGGCGCGCAGGGCCCCATGTACCCCATACCCCCGCCCAGGTTTTTGATCTGCTTGGCTCCATCCGGCTGATTCCCGTCCTTCACTCCCTGCGGCAGACCCTTGGCGTCTCCCGGGATATCGAAGATGGCCCAATGCAACACATCGTTGGTCGCCGAACCCTGCAGTACCGGGTCCGGATCATGCATGATCAACACGTAGCTCTGTGTATTGGCCGGCGCGCCCGACCAGGAAATCGCAGGCGACGGGCTTCCCTGCCCTGCCGCGCACGTGTACTTGGAAGGAATATGCCCGCCATCGGGAAAATCCGCGATGGTGATGTGAATCATCGGCGGAAGCTGAAACCCGCCCTTCTTCCCGCCCCGATCCTGAGCGCCTATGAAGGCGGCGGCCGCGAGCAGAGTTCCCGCAATAACGAATACTCTTGCGTAACGCATGGTTCTCCTTAAAGTTTGCTCTAGACAGAGTACTCGACCGTCAGCGGCAGTTCAAGCTTGCAGGTGCAAAGGAGAGGGGAACTGGAAGAGGGGTTTGGCGCAGCGAGGTTAGTTTTCTGTGACTCTACGCGGGAGGGGCGCCAGTGCACCCCTCCCCTTAGGCACATTTACCGGCGCCAACGGCCCGCGTACCAACGGCCGGCAGACCAGCGCGGCGCCACCCAGACTGCGCCGGCAAAGGGCCGCGCAGCCCAATAGCCGGAGCGCCATGCCCAACGGGCGCCTATCGGATAATAGTAACCGCCGACCCAGGCATAACCCGGGCCCGGGGCATACGCCGGTGCTGCGTAATATGCGGGCGGCGGTGGCGGCGGAGCATAGGCGACCACTGGTGCGACCGGCCCCCAACCGCCAAAACCGAATCCCACAACTACGCGCGCATGCGCCAGGGCGGCGCTCGCGGCTACCAGAACAAGAATCGCTAATTTCTGTTTCATTGCATCCTCCGTCGAACTTCGCCGGGAAGAATGCAAACCAGGGACCAACTCGCAAATTCGTGAAAATACGGCGGTATCGTCGCTTACTGGGTGGCTGATGTCCACCGCGCTGGTGGTTTTAGGCCGCCATCAAAATACGACGCGGATCGCCAGTTGTACGCGGCGCGCGTTGGTCCCATCCGGGTAGCCCCAGGAGGCATTGCCCGCGCCCACGCCAGGAACAGGCTTGAGAGTACCGGTTGTGGGTCCATTGAGAAGGCCGGATTGGACCACCGGCGATGCCGTAAACGCAACGGTGTTTACGCTGGTGTTGAACTGCGTGTTAAAGAGATTGAAGCTCTCAAACAGTACGGTAGCCCTGAATCGCTCGGTGATTGCGAAAGTGCGGGCTATACGCGCATCCACATTATATTCAGGCCCTGTGGGAAGGCTGTTGATTTGCTCGAAGGGTACGCGCGCCCAGCCGCCCGAGCCGTTCAGAGAGCTGGTGTAGTTCATCGACACGCCGGAGAACTGCTGCCCCTGGACGACGACGATCGGCGTTAGGAACTGCGAAGACGCGAGGGTGGTGAGAGTCGAAAGCGACCAGCCGTTGAGCGCGCGGCGCGTGACTCCCGAGTAGTTCTGGCCAAGAGCAGGCTGCCAAGACCATTGAATCACGGCGCGGTGGCGTTGATCGAAGGACGAATTTCCGCGGTCCGCTGTGTAAGCGGCATTGATGAAACTTGAAATGCCAGCGCCGAAGGGAAGATTTTGACCGGCGTTGTCGATGGCATGCGACCAGGTATACGTGGCCATGGCGGTGAAGCCGTGGGAAAGCCGCTTGCGAAGCTGTACCGACGCCGCGTTGTACCAGGAGGAGCCTCCGTTTTCCGTCTGAAATACGTGCGCGAAAGCCCCGTTGTTTCTGGCAATCCAATACTGCAGCGCATAAGTCCCGGCGGGTTGCCCGGAGGCATTCAGAATGTTATAGGTCTCGGTAGTTGCCTGACCGGAACTCGGGTTGGCTTGGTTGAAATCCTCGGTCGTCCATAGCCTAAAACCGCGGCTGTGCAGAAGGTTCAGAGTGAGAGTGGTATCAGCCGAAAAGCGTCTCTCGAGAGCTATGGAAGTCTCCTGCGAATATGGGTTGCGAAATGCCGATGTGGTGTATGTGATGTTCTGTGTCCCGCTCGGAAAGCTGGTCGCTGCCGGATAAATGTTAGGGAATACGGGCGAGCCGCTCTGGTTCGGATTTACCGTGGCAGTGGTCTGGTATATGTTATTACCTAAGAAGAGAGCATCCAGGAGTTGCCCGGAGATCGGCGAGTAATAGAAGCCGAATCCGGCGCGAACTACCGTTCGGCTGTTAACCATGTATGCAACTCCAGCGCGCGGAGCCAGATTTAACCACGGAGTAGGAATAGTGGCCGTCTGAAAGTAGCTCGTATTGACTTGGGTAGGTTGGGGTAAGTGCGGGTGATCGTAGCGCAAGCCGAAATCCACGGTGATGCGCCGGTTCGCCCTCCAGGTGTCTTCCGCGTAAGCGCTCAGTAGATTGTAAGTCAAGCTGCGCGATGCCGTCCCTAGTGTCTGGCTGAATGACGTGTAACTCCGAAGACCGGTAAGTCCGAAATCCTGAGCGAAGCTTGTGAGTGACGGATAAGTATACAAACCATCCGCATTCGCAAGTGAGTTGATATAGTCTCTGGTTTTGGAGTAATCCGCACCTACTTTTATGGAATGGGGACCGATCGTCCAGTAGCCGTTGTCCTGTGCTTCGAGCCGTCTCTCCGCCGGAAGTATGACGGAGTAGGGCTGGGTTGCGCCAACGGTCGTACCGGCGATCGTAATTCCTAAAGGGCCGGTCGCCAGACCGGCCGGCGTGGGGTCCTGAGTGATGCGGTTCTGAAAGAATCCAAGCCGCAGGTCATTGGTGATTTGGGACGTCCCGTTGGCGGTCCAGCCGAGCTTAGCGTAGCGGGTCTGTTCCCGCATGTTCGGATCTCCGATCAGACCACCGTTAGGCGCGACCGCTTCCGTTTCGGCCAACGTAGGCGCGTGCCATTGAAGGATATTGCCTTCGAGGCGCAGGTTATTGCGCTCACTGCGGCGATAGTCGACGCGAGCCACACCACGGACGGAGTGTTCCCATAATGGCTCGAGTACGTTCATCTGCGATTGCAGAAATCTTGCAGCGAGAGCGCACTGAGCCGCGGTAGCCTGACAGTTCGAAGACGAGACTCGCGCGCCGGCGAGATCGGCAATCAGCGGATTGGTGATTCGGTTCAGACCCTGAGCTTTGCGGTAGAGTGCTTCGACATTCACGAAAAAGAAGATCTTGCCGGGACGGATTGGACCGCCCAACTCCGCGCCGCCCTGATGCTGCAGTTGGCGAACATCATAGCCGGCGGCGTAACGATCTTCAGCCTGTAAGGAACGGTCGCGAAAATAGTCGTAGACTTCCCCGTGATAGTCGTTAGTTCCCGCGCGAGTGGCGGCATTGACGATCCCGCCCATGGTGCCGCCGTATTCGGGAGTGAAATCGGCGGAAGCCACTTGGAAGTCCTCGACGGAATCTTGTGGCAACTGTTTTGCGAGACCTGGCTTTTGGGTGAGGTAAGTATTGATAGTAGAAAGGCCATCGGTGAGAAGTATGTTCGAAAAAGGCACACCGTGAAACACAAGCACACCGGGTAATGCGTCTGCCTCAGTTACAGCCGGCGCGAGTAGAGCCAAAGGAGTCAACCTTCGCCCACTTAGGGGAGTGACATCCATCTGCTGGGGCGAAATTACCGCGCCTAGTCCGTTGAGCGTGTTATCCACGAGGCGCGCGCCGCCGGTGGCCTGAGGTCCGCCGCCATTCTCCGCGACTGGAAGAGTCACTTCGAAACTGACATCCTGACCCGTGGAGATAGTAAATGGACCCGAGTTCCAGGTAACGAAGTCTTTGCGAGAGATGCGCAACTCATAGTTTTCGGAGGGAACCACAGTGGAGCTATGGAAGATGCCGTCGTCAGTGGTGCTCATGGTACGCTCTGTCCCCAGATTCTTATTCGAGAGAACCACGATGCAGTCAGGAAGGCCCTCGCCTTGCGCATCCAATACGGTTCCGGTAACTGCTCCGAATCCCGCGGATGTCTGGCCCCAGGCGTTTACGGAAGACAAAATAATTGCGAGCAACAGACAGCGTCGAATTCTCATTCATAGACCTCTATTGGATGATGAAGACAAGACTAAGAACAGAATACCCCAGTGATTTTATGAAGCACGCGCACAAGATTTGGTTACACTAGTTTAGACGGAATCTGATAGCGGGGGAAGCCCGCGGGGATGGAAACCTGATTTTTCTGGCTCATCCAGTCCTTACTGCTTCAGTGGAGTCATCAGTGATCGATATTCAGTTTCGCAAAATTGTTTACACGTGCACCGCCTTGTGTTGCCTCGCGCACTCGCGGATTTGGGCGCAGGTTCCGCTATTCACGATTTCTACCGTGGCGGGGAACGGCACCACCGGTTTCGCCGGCGACGGCAGCTCGGCGACGCAGGCGGAGCTCAACAATCCCTGCAAAATTGCAGTGAATAATGCCGGGACCTTAACCATTGCGGATCAGGCGAACGCGCGCATCCGCAAGGTAAGCGGGGGCACCATTAACACCGTAGCCGGAAACGGGACCAACGGTTATACGGGAGATGGGGGGCCGGCAACGCAGGCGAATATCTCACTTCCGTGCGGCGTAGCGATTGATTCTTCGAGCAACGTTTTCTTCTCGCAGGTAGACGCTATTAACTCAGCGGTGCGCAAAGCGCCCGCGAGCGGCAACATCAGCACCATAACCGGCACCACGCTGGGAGCCGGGTTTTCCGGGGATGGACTGGCGGCCACAGGGGCCCAAGTGAACGCCCCCATCGCACTCGCTTTAGACAGCTCGGGAAATCTCTATATCGCCGATGCGCTGAACCATCGAATACGAGTGATTGGAAACAACGGCACGGGCACTATCAACACAGTGGCAGGGAACGGCACGGCCCAATATGCCGGGGATGGCGGCATAGCCACCAGCGCATCGCTCAATGACCCCGAGGGAATCGCCGTGGACTCTTCCGGCAATCTGTATATCGCCGATACGCGCAATCATTGCATCCGCAAAGTTTCCGGTAATGTCATCACGACGTTCGCGGGCACTTGCACAGTGTCAGGTTTTGCGGGCGACGGGGGGCAGGCCGCTAAGGCGCGGCTTAATTATCCGAAGGATGTTGCGGTAGACGCCGCAGGCAATGTGTATATCGCCGATACCTATAATTGGCGCATTCGCATAGTTACTCCGAACGGAGTGATATCTACGATCGCCGGCACGTCCCGGCCGGGATACACGGGCGATGGAGGCCTCGCCACCCGTGCCGAGCTGAATTTTCCGGAAGGGATTGCGTTGGGACCAGGCGGCACGGTTTATATCTCCGATACTCAGAACAATGTGATCCGGCTGCTGACTCCCGGGAACGGCGGCCCGACGGTGACGCCGCCGTTGATCAGCAGCATCGTCACCGCTTCCGCATGCGGAGGCTTCTCGAGTGTGGCGCCGGGCGCGTGGATAGAGATCCACGGCACGGGCCTCGCGGCCGACACGCGGCAGTGGGCTGCGAGCGATTTCGTAGGAACGCTTGGCCCCACTTCGCTCGACGGCACCCAGGTATCCGTGGGCGGCCAGCACGCGGTAGTCATGTACATTAGCGCGACTCAGGTGAATGCGCAGGTGCCTTTGAGTGTCGGGTTGGGCCAACAGCCCGTGGCCGTAACGGATGCCAATGGAACCAGCCCCGCGGCCACAGTCACCGTGAATTCGTTCCAACCGGGCCTGTGCCAGAGCTTCCAATTTGGTGGTAATGAGTATTTAGCGGCGGTGGTGAACGGCACCTCTACCTACGTATTGCCTTCGACCGCTAACCTTTCCGGGCTCACTTCACGCCCCGCTCACCCGGGAGAACTGATCAGCTTTTTCGGCAATGGGTTTGGCGCGGTCGCTCCCAACCCGGGCCAGTCCCAGACGGTGCAACAGAGCAATCAACTAGTGGCGCCGCTCGAAATCTATTTCGGCCAGACGAGAGCGAATGTGCAATATGCGGGGCTCGCTCCCGGCTATATCGGCCTTTACCAGTTTAATGTTGTGGTGCCGAACATTCCTGATAACGACGCGGTTCCGGTGAGTTTTGATCTCGGGAACTTCGCCGGAGCTCCGACCTTGTATACGGCGGTGAAGGCTCAGTAGGTCAGCTCATCACAGTTGCCGGGCGGCATGCGGGTTTTCTTAGCGGACGCGTGCCAGCGACTATACGGCGGCTGCTAGCTTGGCCGAAACGCCATCCCGGCAAAGCTGACCACACTCTTCTCATCGATATTCCACTGCTCGTAGCGCAGAAGTTCGCCGCGGGCACCCGGCACCGATTTCAGAAAAGTGTAGAAGGGTGACGCGCCGCACCATTTCAGGTCATCGCGGTTTTGGCAAACCAGTTCCCAAAACCCGGGGGCGTCACCGGAAGCGATGGATGCGATCCGCTGCTGGTCGCGGGCGGCTACTTCGCTCATCACTCCCTGATCGGCGATGGCGGTGAAGTCGTCCTGGTAGCGCACTCCCATGTGCGCCATATCCACTCCGAGGATCCAGAACAGACGCTCCCCTTCCCGCTCGCGAAGCTCGTTCAACGCCCCAAAAAAGCGCTGTACACCGTCCTCTTCCTCAGGACTCGTTCCGCCGAACAGCCCGCGCACAAAGGGTCCGCAAAGTATAGGAAGAATCCTTACACCCGCCCCTAGCTGGTGCTGCAGAAATATCAACTGCAGTTCCACGGTGTGCTCGAAGGAGTGGCAGTAGTCCTCCATCAGAACTGCGTCACCGGCCTGTTTTTCGAGGCCGCCGATGAGCTCGGTATCGACAGAGGCTTCGCCTAGAGGCGTTAGGAAGCGCTTGCGTGTCAGGCCGAACTTCTCCGGTTCGCCGTAATGCGAAGTGGCCAAAATCACGAAGGTACGGTCGCGGTATTCAGGTCCGAGCAGGCTATATGCCGCGCGGTACGACTGCCAGCCACCTTCCGGGCTGACATGAGGGGCCGCGAGACCTAGAAGCTTTCCGGGCGTCTCGTTAGTAGCTTGGTTTCCGTCCAGATATCTTGCCATGGTACGCTGCAGGTCCTCGGCGGCGGCCGGGTAGGCGGATCCGGCGTGTGCCGGTTCCCTCACTGGACTGGCAGCGAACGCGGCGACTCGCTCCTGACGTTGGCGGGCGAAATTCTGATCC
>JAFAWA010000387.1 GCA_019242155.1 Terriglobia bacterium
AACGTCCGCGGCAACAGTAATATCTTTTCTCACTTCACTACTCCTTTGGGCTGACGTGGGTTCGATATTTTTCGAAGTCCGATTGCCCCTGACTACTCAAATGAACAATACACTCACGGAAGTCTCTTCATGAATCGACCGGATGGCCTCCGCCAACAGCCTTGCGACCGACAACGATTTGATCCGCCCACATTCCCGAGCCGCGTCCGAGAGCGGAATCGAATTGGTAAATACCACTTCCTCTAGCGGCGATTCCGCGATCCGGCACACCGCTGGTCCGGAAAGTACCGCGTGTGTGGCGCAGGCCGAAACGCCCGCCGCCCCTTTTTTCATCAGCGCTTCGGCGCCCTTCACGATCGTTCCCGCGGTATCGATCAAATCGTCCACTAACAGACAGTGCTGGCCCTCTACCGCACCGACCACATTCATCACCTCGGCGACGTTGGCCTCCTCCCGCCGCTTATCAATAATCGCGAGGGGGCAGTTCAGCCGTTTGGCGAAGGCGCGCGCCCGCTCCACACCCCCGGCATCCGGTGACACCACGGTCAAAGACGGCCGGCTGAGCGCGCGAAAATGCTCTATGAGCACGGGAGATGCAAACAGATGGTCGACCGGTATATCAAAGAACCCTTGGATCTGCGCGGCATGCAGGTCCAGGGTCAGCACCCGGTCGGCACCCGCGGTTTCCAATAGACCCGCCACCAATTTGGCGGAGATAGGCACTCGCGGCTTGTCTTTGCGGTCCTGCCGCGCATACCCATAATAGGGTAACACCGCCGTGATTCGTTCCGCCGAGGCGCGCTTTAAAGCGTCGATCATCAGCAACAGTTCCATCAGGTTGCTGTCCACCGGCGTGCACGTAGGCTGGACCACGAACACATCCGCGCCTCGCACGTTCTCCATCACCTGGATGTAGTGTTCCCCGTCGGCAAACTGCTCCGAACTGACCTCAGCCATGCGTAGCCCCATGGCGTCACAAATCTCCTCCGCCAGGGCCGGGTTGGCATTCCCGGTGAAAATCTTGAGACGATCGTGAGTCATTGCGCGTAGCGGCTTCGGGGCGGCCATGTCTTCGGTTCGATGTGTTCCTTGAGCGCGCGCCACCAAATGCCACGGTACTGCGCGCGGTTTACCAGCGATATTGGATGAGCCCGATCACGACCGAAACTGTTCAGCGCAGTTCGGGCTGAAGCACTATCAGCAAATAACCCAAATAATGACGAGCCGCTCCCACTCATCAAGGCCGTCCCGGCACCGGCTCGCAACAACCGGCCCTTGAGACGAGCTAAACTTCGCTCCCGGGCAAACACCACCGGCTCGAAATCGTTCTGGACTTCCCGGGAGACACCTCCGTCCCACACCAACGATTGGAAACCCATTATTTTACGGTCCTGTAACTCGGTTGTCAAACCACCACTTAACTCGCGATAAGCCTCCGCCGTTGAAACTTGAACCGGCGGTGTGATCAATATGCCCGCCCGCGAAGGTCCATCCGGCAGGGGGAACAACTCGGTGCCCCGGCCGATACCGATCGCCCTACCCCCCCAGAGAAAGAACGGGACATCGCTGCCCAAAGCGGCGGCCAGTTCGCATAGGCGCGCCAGCGGTAATTCACGGCCGGCCAGCGCCGGCAATGCCAGCAGCACCGCCGCAGCATCGCTCGACCCGCCGCCCAGACCCGCTCCCATGGGAATTCGCTTGTTCAGCCGGATACTTACCCGCCCCTTCGTCCCCATCGCGTCCAGTACCATGGCCGCAGCTTCTCCGGCCAAGTTCTTGGGAATCTCGAGCGGGTCGATGATTTCGACCAGCTTTTTCCGCCCCGGCACGAAAGAGATCTCCAGCCGGTCTGCCAGTGAGATTGTCTGGAAAACCGTGCGCAGCTCGTGATATCCATCGGCACGTTTGCCTAAAACCCGTAGATCCAGGTTAATTTTGGCCAAAGCGCGCACCCGGGCACTCCGCTCGAGCGGTTGGCGGACTGCCTGCCGAGCCATTCTATTTATCGTACTGGAGTAAGGAGAAAACGTCGAACCCGGCCAGCCGTTCCCGTCCTTTCAGGAAGCTGAGCTCAATCACGAAACCAATGCCCGCCACCG
This sequence comes from Terriglobia bacterium, assembly GCA_019242155.1. GTDB lineage: Bacteria > Acidobacteriota > Terriglobia > Bryobacterales > Bryobacteraceae > PSRJ01. Next base: position 2,100 of record JAFAWA010000387.1, read on the forward strand.
TGCCGCCCACGCTGGTCACCATGCGCGCCGCCGCCGCCGCCGTGCCGCCCGTCGCCAGGAGATCGTCCATAATCAGAACGCGATGGCCGCCCGCAATGGCGTCCCTATGCATTTCCAGACTGTCGGTACCATACTCCAGCTCGTAGCTGACGCTCACGCATTCGCCGGGAAGCTTTTTTGGTTTCCGGACGGGCACGAAGCCGGCGCCCAGTGCATAGGCCAGTGCAGGCGCAAAAATAAAACCGCGCGCTTCAATTCCGAGGACCACATCCACGCGCGCTCCCTCGTAATGCTGCTTCAATCCGTCGATCACCCCGCGGAAGCCGCATTGATCCTTCAGCAGGGTCGTTATGTCGTAGAAAAGAATGCCTGGTTTCGGAAAATCCGGCACTTCGCGTATCAGCTTTTTCAGATCCTGCATGGAGAACAGATTGTACCAGTTATGGTTCGATGACAAACGAACCGAAAGAGCGGATTTCGGCCGGTTGCTCCTCCACTCCAGACACTTGCGCGTGAGCCGGGCCCCGATGCAGCCGGGCCGCGAAATCGGAGAGCTCGTGCTCGGTACCTGAGGCGTAGACCTCTACCCGCCCGTCCTCCAGATTCCGCGCGTAGCCTGTCAGCCCCAATTGGTTAGCGGCACGTTGCGCAAAGTAGCGAAATCCCACACCTTGCACGCGGCCCCTCACGAACCACCGCCGCGCCGTTTTCTTTGCCCGTCCCGGCATCTTGCGCCGAGCATAGCACGGCAGTAGAGCGGCAAAAACCTGCCGCAGCGCCATTTTCTTGCCGCATCGGGCAGCGCCGATTCGTTGATTCCGAACATCTTACCTCTGGCAATCGAGTTGCCCTCCCGGCAGTGGCATGTTGGACGGAATTGCAAGCCAGCTCGAACGGTATATGGACGTGCTCAGCGCGCGCCAGAAGCTCGTAGCATCCAATATCGCTAACGCCGACACACCGGGCTACCGCACGCAGGACCTGGATTTTCAATCGGAATTCAAGTCGGCGACCGGAATGGCGCCCACCCCGGTACAGGTGGCGGGCCTGCCCGTACGCAACGACGGCAACAACGTAAGTCTCGATCGCGAATCGCGCCTGCTGGCTGAGAACGCCATGCGCTTTCAAGTCGCCTCGGCTCTCATGCGCGGTGAGATTCATAATCTGCAATCGGCGATCTCCGGAGGCGGTCAGAATTCATGAGCCTCTTCTCCGTATTATCCATCGGCGCTTCGGGAATGGAAGCCCAGCGTACGCGCGCCGAACTGCTTACCGAAAACCTGGCCAACGCCGAAACGACGCGGACCCCCGAAGGCGGCCCGTACCGTCGCAAGGATGCGGTCTTTCAGTCGACGGAGATCGGCTCGCCCTTCGCATCCGTCTTTCATTCCGAACTGGAAGGGGCCAGTGGTGTTGCAGTATCCGACATTGTGACGGACACCCGCGATCCGGACCGCCGCTACATGCCTGGCCACCCCGATGCCGATGCCGACGGATATGTCGCGTTTCCCCGCATCAATCCCGCCGAGGATATGGTCGATTTGATGGGGGCGGTTCGTGGATACGAAGCCAATATTGCGGCAATCTCGGCAGTAAAAGATATGATCGGACGGTCACTGGACCTGTTGAAGTAAACCCATGACTGCGCCCATTTCTCCCATTTCCGCGCCGGTACTCGCCGAGCCAATCAGCCTCGCGGGTGGCGCTAAGAGTGCGGGTGGGTTTCAGGAAGCACTAGCATCCGCCATTCGCAGCGTGGAGTCCTCGGGACAGCAGGCCTCTACCTCGGTGGAAAAATTTCTTTCCGGCGAGGGAGAGGAGCTCCACAGCACTATCCTGGCGACGGAGCGTGCGCAGCTCAGCTTTGATCTCTTTATGCAGGCCCGAAATAAGGTCGTCAGCGCATACCAGGAAATCATGCGGATGCAGATGTAACGGTTTGGGCTGGAACCGCCGATATCC
>JAFAWA010000494.1 GCA_019242155.1 Terriglobia bacterium
CGTGTCCACTTCGAAATCGCGGGCGTTTTCGATACCGTCAAGACCTTTAACCCGAACACTACCGGTCCTGGCGCGCAGAAGTTCTTTACACAGAGCGGCGGCGGCGGCTCCTTCAACAGCAACTTCGAAATCGTGAAGAATTTCCGCGTATTTGAGAACTTCTTCTGGAGCGCTTGTGCGGGCCGGTATCTGATCGGCGAAGTACCTAACTTCATCCTCCGCGCGAACGGCAGCCCCTCCCTCGTCCATTCGGGCTCCACCGTGGACGGCTTTGAGTGGACGCTCGGTAAATCTCTAATCTACGGTTATTACGGCGGTATCTATGCGGGACGCAACACGGCGCTCGACGCCAACGGTACGGCGCTGATCGGTTACGGCTATTCTGGATCGCCGAATAGCCATAACCGTACGCTGCAGGAAGGAACCATCGGCATTACGCAGGTCCTCTACAGAGATCCCAAGTATGGCCAGATCTCCTTTTACCTGGATTACGCTTACTTCTTCCGCCGCCCTTGGTATGTAGCGGCGAACAACCCAAAAGAAGCGCAACAGCACGCTGTGTGGTTCGACCTGCGCTACACGCTGCCCGGCGCCGCCCCGACGATCGGATATTAACAGACGTACCGCGTGAACTCTTAACGGGACCGTAACATTTCGGATGAGAAAATTTAGGAGGAGTTCGATGAAGACAATCTTGGCAATCTCTGCCGCGGCGCTATTGTCGGCGGCTGCGGCGCACGCCCAGAAGATCAACGCCGCGGGGGCAACCTTCCCCGCGCCTATATATCAGAAGTGGTTTGGCGAATACCACGGCGCCAACCCGGGTGTAGAGATCAATTATCAGGCAGTCGGTTCCGGAGCCGGTATTAAGCAGCTAACCGACGGAACCGTGGATTTCGGCGCGTCCGATATGCCCATGACGGCCGAGCAGATCAAAGCTATGAAGGTTCCGCCGCTCCACTTCCCCACTGTGATGGGCGCGGTGGTGCTAACATACAATGTTGCCGGCATAACGCAAGAACTGAAGTTTTCGCCCGACGTAATCGCGGACATTTACCTGGCCAAGATCACAAAATGGAGTGATCCGCGCCTGGCTAAGGACAACCCGGGCGTGAAATTCCCGAAAGACGATATCATTGTAGTTCGCAGGACGGACGGTAGCGGTACAACTTTTGTTTTCACGGATTACCTTTCCAAGGTTAGCCCCGAATGGAAAATGAAAGTGGGCGCGAACACCTCCGTAAGCTGGCCCGGGCAGACATTGGGCGGGGCTCAAAATCCCGGCGTCGCCGGGCTGATTAAGCAGACCCCGGGCTCCATAGGCTATGTCGAGCTGATTTACGCCGTACAGAACAAGATGCCCTACGCCCAGGTGAAGAACTCGTCCGGCAACTTTGTAAAAGCGAGTTTGGAGAGCGTCACCGAAGCGGCCGCGGGCGCGGCTAAAAACATGCCGGCCGACTTTCGAGTATCGATTACAGACGCTCCCGGAAAGAACGCCTATCCGATTTCCACCTTTACCTGGCTGTTGATCCCGAGCAGCATTCCCGATGCCGGCAAAGCGAAAGCCGTCAAGGGCTTTCTGCAGTGGATGCTGACCGCCGGCCAGAAGGACTGCTCCGGCCTTACCTATGCACCGCTACCCAGCGAGATAGTTGCCAAGGAGGAGAAGCAAATCGCGCAGGTGAAGTGACCGCCGAAGTGCGAATTGCCGGCCCAATATGGCTGCTCCCCAGGTAGCCGGGATACCAAGAGCTGCGAAGGTGGTTCAACCGGGCGACGTCGCCGCCCGGTTGCTTACTATGCTCTTCGCTGCCATAGTCTTTCTGCTGGTTGTCTTGTTGGTATTCGAACTTTGGGTCGGTTCCGCCGCTTCCCGCCAAAAATTCGGATGGGGCTTCATCACATCCACCGCGTGGAATCCGGTCACGGATGAGTTTGGGGCCCTTCCGTTCATCTACGGCACAGTGGTCACGTCGGTTGTGGCACTGCTGATTTCCATTCCCCTGGGCGTGGGCGCCGCGATCTTTCTCTCCGAACTGGCGCCCGCCGGACCCTCTAACGCACTTACGTTTCTTGTCGAACTGTTGGCCGCCATTCCCAGCGTAATTTATGGCCTGCTCGCAATCTTCACGTTAGTACCGATAATGCGGCTCTATATTGAACCCTTCTTAAAAGCTACCCTGGGATTCCTTCCGATCTTCCAGGGACCCGCATTCGGCGTAGGCTACCTCACCGCCGGTATCATTCTGGCCATCATGACGTTCCCGTTCATCATCTCGGTGTCGCGTGAAGCGTTGCTGGCCGTGCCCCGCGAGCAGCGCGAGGCCGCCCTGGCGCTCGGCGCCACCAAATGGGAAGCGACCTGGGATGTCGTGGTGCCCTACGCGAAACTCGGCATTTACGGCTCGATCTTTTTGGGGCTGGCTCGCGCCCTGGGCGAGACTATGGCCGTAACCATGGTCGTAGGAAACTCTCCGGAAGTTCGCGCATCGCTGCTCGCTCCCGGCTATTCGATCGCCGCTGTGATTGCGAATGAGTTTTCGGAAGCCTCGGGCAGCGTTCGCCCGGCCGCGCTCGTGGAACTGGGGCTGGTTCTGTTCTTTCTTACGATTGTGATTAACGCCCTCGCTCGCTTATTGATCATTGCTACAACCAGCAAAGGTTCCAAGAGGCCTTGATATGAGACTCCGCTGGCGCAAAACAGTCAACAAGGTGATGCTCGCCGCAACTGGGGTGTGCACGTTGATTTCGATTTCGGCTCTGTTCGTTATTCTGGCCTATCTGCTGATCAACGGAACCAAGTCGCTCGATTGGAACTTCTTCACACAGCTACCCAAAGCGACCGGAGAAGCGGGCGGAGGTATGGCCAATGCGATCCTGGGCACGCTTGAAATTGTGGGACTGGCTTCGGTAATGGGCATCCCTATCGGATTCATGGCCGGGGTCTACCTGGCGGAATTCGAAGACAAGGCTTTTGGCGCGGTGGTTCGTTACACGGCGGATCTGTTGAATGGCGTGCCGTCGATCATCGTCGGCATTCTGGCCTGGACACTCGTAGTTGTAGGAATGCGTCATTTTTCGGCCTTTGCAGGGTCGGTGGCGTTGGCTGTCATGCTGATCCCTATAGTCACCCGGCAGACTGAACAGTTCCTGCGCGAAGTTCCTATGTCGCTGCGGGAGGGCGCGCTGGCGCTCGGCGCGAGTAAGTGGAAAATGATTGCTACCGTAGTGGTGCCGGCCGGCAGCAAGGGAGTCGTCACCGGAATGATTCTGGGTGTCGCCCGTATCGCCGGTGAAACCGCTCCGCTTCTCTTTACTGCCCTGAACAATCAGTTCTGGGGAGGCCTGAACCAACCCACGGCGTCGTTGCCGGTAATGATCTACAACCGCGCCATCTCCCCTTATGAGGACTGGCACCGGCAAGCCTGGGCCGCTGGCCTGGTGCTGATTGCCATGGTATTGATCGCAAACATCGCCGCGCGGCTCGTACTCGCGCGGGGTATTTCTGTTCCACGCGGATAGCCGAGGACAAATATGAACGCTGTACCCCAACCCAGCTCGAAAGCGGCACCCACATCGCCAACCGCCCCCATACCGCCGCCTATGCCAAAGCCCAATCCCAAGCTGCAAACGTCCAACATCAATTTCTATTACGGCACGTTCCAAGCTCTGCATGATATCTCGCTCGACGTCCACCAGAACCAAATCACTGCATTGATCGGTCCTTCGGGCTGCGGCAAGTCTACGTTTCTGCGAACCCTGAACCGCATCAACGAGACCATCCGCCATTCCCGTGTCGAAGGGCGAATTCTCTTGGATAGCGAGGATGTCTTGAGTGTAGACGTGACGAGTCTGCGCCGGCGTGTCGGGATGGTATTTCAGCGGCCCAACCCGTTTCCCAAGTCGATCTCCGAAAACATCGCTTACGGCCTGCGGATCAATGGAATGGCGCATCGGGGCGAGATGCGCGATAAAGTGGAGCAGAGCCTTCGCCGCGCCGCGTTGTGGGATGAAGTAAAAGACAAGCTGAACGAGTCCGCTTACGCGCTCTCCGGCGGTCAACAGCAGCGCCTCTGTATTGCCCGGGCGCTGGCCGTAGATCCGGAGGTGCTGCTCCTTGACGAGCCCTGTTCCGCGCTCGATCCCATTGCCACCGCGAAGATTGAAGAGCTGATGTTCAGTCTCAAAGATCAGTGCACTATGGTGATCGTCACTCACAACATGCAGCAGGCCGCCCGGGTAGCGGACAGTACAGGATTTTTCCTGTTAGGCAGGTTGATCGAGTACGACGAAACCGACGTGATCTTTAAGAATCCTTCAAAAAAGGAAACTGAAGATTACATCACCGGACGCTTCGGATAATCGGTAAGGAGAACCTTGCGACACTTCACCATTGAACTTGAGGAATTGAACCAGAAGCTGCTGCAGATGGGCGGCTTGGTTGAATCTGCGATCCACCGCGCGGTCCGGTCGCTGGTTGAGCAGGATCGTTCTCTGGCTGAAGAAGTGATTCGGGACGAGCCTGCGGTCAATCGCATGGAAATGGAGATCGATGGCCTGGCGACACGTCTGCTCGCTCTTCGCCAGCCCGTAGCGCGCGATCTGCGCCTGCTGACCGCCGCCCTGAAGATCAATACTGATCTGGAGCGGATCGGCGATCTCGCGGTGCACGTCGCCGAGCGCTCCCTCTCGTTGATGCACCATCCGCTCGTGAAGCCGATGACGGATATTCCGAAGATCGCTTCACTGGTCCAATCAATGTTGCTCAAGTGTTTGGATGCGTTTGTGCGAAGCGACGCGGACCTGGCTCACTCGGTGCTTCTCTCCGACGACGAAGTGGATGCTCTGCGGGACTCTATTTACGCGGAACTGCTCGAAATCATGCAGCGCGATCCGAGCGTGCTGACCGCGGCTATCGACCTGATCTTTATCGCGCGGAACCTCGAGCGCATCGGAGATCACGCCACCAATATCGCCGAGGACGTCGTGTTCCTCGTGAAGGGCATCGACGTGCGCCATAAGGCCCTCGAAAGCCAATAGCGGTCAATCACGATTTGGCGGGCACGTCTCCTCGCCACCATCGCGCCGAGTAAAGGATCATACCTGCCGAGAGCCAGCCGGCCGCATACATCGGTTGGGCGCCCCAGCGTGCCACTGTAGAATGCATCAGTCCGAGCCAGGAGAACACGCCTGCGATTACGCACCACACCGCCGCGCGGCCGAACTGGCGATCGATGGATTCGGTAACCACCGCGGCGACGATCAGAACCAGAAAGAGGAAGCCATTCCCCAGACCCTGTACGGACCCCCAATAAATCGAATCGTTCAGCGAGCTTTGAACCGCTGGGTTAACGGCCGAGAGCTTCAATGCCGGGAGTGCCGAGTTTACAGCCGAACTCACCACCGCGCCCGCAGGTATCAAGAAGCCCAGAAGCACCGCCGAGTGATACTTGCGGTCTACCCGGTTGAGTGCCGCCATTCCCACACCGACCGAAACATAAGCCACCATTGCGGCGAGGATTGACCACGGAAACAGTTGCGCAATAAACAGCGTGAGGCCCGCGGTTACGACGGCCAGCACCACCACGGGTGTCCATAGCGCAAAGCCGAGCCGCGCGCCCATGGCCTTGTACGAGGGATGCATGGCATACACGACCGGACACACCGTACTGCCGGCGAGGCCGCACACCAGGGTCCCGATGCCGTCCCAAGCGACCACAGAGCGCGCGTCATAGTCGTCGCCCGCCGCCGCCGCGCCCTCCACCGCGGAGATGTCTTGCAGCACCTGATAAATCGCCATGGGGGCGATTACCGACAGAAACGGCAATACGTCGACGAGTGCTTTCACCGGTTCAGCGGAACCCGCAAACGGCAGTGCGGGCGTAAGTCCCGGCCACACCGGATGGACATAGCCGACGGCCGCGCCTACAAGCAACGGAATCGTCCACGCCACCAGGAACGGCGGTAGCTTCCAACGCGTGATCGGCACCCGTCCCAGCACGGCCGCCATGACGATCGCGAGAGCGGCCATACCCACCAACGGTTGATCGAAGATCCTTTGCAGCAGAACCATGCCCAGATAGCTGTACATGGCTGCGCCGAACACCGTCATCGAAGCAGGAACCGGAATGTAACGGCGGATGACCGAGGAAAAGGGCGCAGCGGCGAGTTTAATGATACCGGTCCACAGTACGGCGGCCGCGCCCATGCGCCAGGCCGCAACCGAATCGTGCGTCTGCAGGTAGACCGGCAGCATGATCGAGAGCGTGTAGGCGAGGATCGCCGGTACATTATTGCCGTAGACCTGGGCCGTGACGTCGCCGCGATGCTCACGCCGCGCGAGTCCTGCCGCCAGCCACAAAAAGCCGAGGGAACCGGCGAGAAGACCCAACGCGTAGCCGGGCAGCAGATGGGCGATGCTGAACTCGCGCGAAATCCCCACCGGCGCAAGCAGAAATACCGGAATGATCAGCTGGGCCAGGTTGAAGCCGAAGTTCGCAATCAACGCGTCCGCATCGCCCCGCCCGAGCGTCCACCAGCGCGGGGTCATATTTTGAACGACTCGAGTGTCTCCGGGGCGAACAGTTCGCCCGGCCCCAGGAGCCGCTTCGAGAGGCCCTGTTCGAAGTGGTAGCGCAGAAAGGTACTGAGAACCGGCAGGTTGGCTTCTAACCCATAAGCCCAGAAGTCAGCACCCATGAGCCGCTTGGTCTCTTCCACATGGCGGTGCAGCCAGGGAAGCATGAACTTCAACGCCGCGGTCTCTTCCAGATCCCTGTACACCTCTCGCTGCGCTTCTCGAAACGCCTTGAACAGGGACTGCGCCACCCACGGATGTTTCTCGTATAGTTCGCGCCGGATGGCCACGGTGTGCATGATCGGAAAGATCCTGGTCTTGAGGTAGTATTCGCGCTCCACTTCGTGATAGTCCTCGAACAACCGCCGCACGCGGCCTTCCGGGCCCCGATATGTGGAGGGCGCGCGCGCCGTGTAGAGAGCATCGAGTTCGCCGCTCTCCAGCGCTCTTGCAAGCGTCTGCGTTTCGGAAATCGGCTGCACCCGGATTTCCGGTGGAAGCTCCAGAGCCAGCTTTTCCGGCCTCCCCGGCTCCTCCTCACCGCCGGTGAAGTAGGTTGGGCTGGTTACAGGAACTCCGTATTCGTCGCTCAGAATTCCGCGAATCCATACGGGCGCGGTCATCTGGTATTCGGGAGTGCCGACGCGCTTGCCCGCGAGGTCCTTGGGGTGCGCGATGCCGCTCGCGCGATTCACGTAGATGCAGGAGTGACGGAAGTAGCGGGACGGGAACACCGGAATCGCAATGAACGGCTGGGGCTGTTTGAAGAGCGAAACCGTGTAGGAAGAGAGCGACATTTCGGAGACATCGAACTCGTGTTGACGCAGCATCCGGAAGAATGTCTCTTCTACCGGAAGATTGAGATAGTTCAGCTCGATTCCCTCAATTTCGATGCGATCCTCGAGAAGCGCGCGTGTACGGTCATAATTCCAGCAGGCCAAGGTAAGCCGCAGCTTTGGCATTCCTCGGAATTATATGTCAGATTTTTTACAGGAACCCCGCCTGCCTACTTCGGCCGCACGCCGTAGTGATCGGCCAACTGTTTGCCCGTCCCCAAGGGCGCGGTGCTCGATCGCGGGTCTTCCGGCAGCATGGTGCCGTTCCAGGCTTCGTATTCCGTGACGAGCCTTCGATAGACACCGGCCTCACGGTATTTCATATTGGCGCGTTCGAGCGGATCGGCAACTACGTCAAATAGAAACGTGTTCTCTTGGATCTTGAGCCACTTCCAATTGCCGTCGCGCATTGCGCGTTGCGAGTTGTACTTGTAGCGCCAGAAAAGCTTCCGGGAAACTCGAGCGGCGTTGGGCGCAAGCACCGGCAGGAGGTTGATGCCGTCGCTCGGGTAGGCGGAATCCGGTTGGGCACCCGCGGCGGCTACGAGCGTCGGCAGCCAATCCATCGTGATCGCCACTTGATCCGTTTGGGAACCGGCTTGGATGTGGCCGGGCCAACGCATCAATGCCGGTATTCGCAAGCCGCCTTCCAGAAGATCCGTCTTCTTGCCGGTGAATGGCCAGGTATCGGAGAAGCGTTCCCCGCCATTGTCGCTGGTGAAGACGACGATCGTAGTATCGGCGACGCCGGTGCTCTCGAGGGTGTCTAGCACGCGGCCGACAGCGCGGTCCAACTGCCCTACCATGCGGCCGTAGGTTGCTAAACTGCCGCCGTCGAAGTCCATTAGGTTGGTGACTCGGCGCGATTCCGCTTCGTCGCCCGGGCCCTCCCATGGCCAGTGGGGCGCATTGAAGTGCAGACTCAGAAAAAATGGACGCCTGGTCGGGACGGAATCGCGAATTACCGAAACGGCGCGCTCCGCTAACAGGTCCGTGAGGTAGCCGGTCTTCTCGACCGGGGCATCATCTTCCCAGAGATCGGCAGTATCCGTATTGGCGGGTCCGGACTTGTGGGTGAAGTAATCGAGCGCGCCGCCCCGGAAACCCCAAAAATGATCGTATCCGCTCTTGAGAGGGCTGTAATCGGGAAGCCAGCCCAGGTGCCATTTGCCGAGTAGCGTCGTTCCATAGCCGGCCTTCCGCAACAACGACGGCAGTGTGGGATGCGATGGCGGCAGACCCACGTGGCGCTGTCGGCTCAAGGCGGTGAGCGGCTCTTCGAGACCCACGGGCAGGCGGTATTGATAGCGTCCTGTGATTAACGCGGTTCGTGTTGCGGAACAGACGGCTGAGTTGGCGTAGGCCTGTGTGAACCGTAAGCCCGCGGCGGCGATGCGATCGATATTCGGGGTGCGGTACTCGCGCCGGCCATAACAGGAAAGGTCGGCGTAGCCCAGATCGTCGGCCAGTATGAAAACGATATTCGGGCGGTTTCCGGGCTGCGCGGAGAGGACCAGCGGCGCAGCGGTCCCGGCCGCCAGCACCTGACGGCGGGTGAATTGCAGCTTCGGGAGCATTCCGAATAGTGTACAGAAGTGCCTATGTGGGCGCCAGGCTGTTGCGAGACATGTGCTATCCCACGTAAGCTCCCGTTGCGGGAGGTGCAGGACTCAGAGCGTCAATTGGTAACTGCAGAAAACGGAATCGCGTTCCCATCCCGCATTCTGATATACGGACTGAGCATTCGTATTGGCGAGTTCGGTTGAAAGGACGAGCCGAATGGCTTCGACTCGCCGGCCGTACTCGGCGGCCGCCTGCAAGAGGGCTGTTCCTATTCCACGCCGTCTTGCCTCGGGAGACACGAACAGATCATTCAAGATGAAAATTCGAGCCATAGCGGCAGACGAGAAGCTCGGATACAGTTGAGTGAACCCGATTGCGGCGCCATCTTGTGCCGCGATGAAAATTACCGACTGATTATGCTCAAAACGCTTCAGTAGAAATTGCCGTGCGCGTTCTGGGTCGCTCGGCTGCCTATAAAACTGCCGATAGTGATCGAAGAGCGGAACAATCACGTCCAAGTCTGCCACTGTTGCCTGCCTGATCTCAGCCATGCACGATCCCTAGTCAGGTGCTTATTTCAAAGCGGGTTCCAGTTTGTTCGCGAGGCGTTTAGTGCGTCATCGCGTAGATAATGTAGTTCACGCCGATGCGCAATCCGAGAGCCGAGAACCGCTCGGGGTACTGCGGATTGTCCGCATGCTCCCACGAATCGCCCAGATCCATGTTGAATGTCATCGCCGCCATGAGACGGCCGTTATCGTCGTAAATCCCGCGCCAGTGGGCTACCGTGCCGTCCTTTTCGTAGACCCGGCCGGAATACAAATACTGAGCTCCCGGAACCTGGTAGCGGTCGTCAAGATCGTACACGGTATGGAAGATGGGGTCGGGATTGGGAATCTCCACTATGGGCCGGTCCGGAAAGACACGGCTCATGCTGGCCAGGAAGACTGCCCACTCCTGAGTGCCGTGGAAGTCGTCGCACATAAAGAAACCGCCGCGCAGCAAAAACTCGCGCAGCCCGCGTGCCTGCGAATCCGTGAGGTCCCAGTGCCCTACCTCTACGCCGTAGAGCCACGGCCAATCGTACTGCTCGTTCTCATCTAAATCGACCGGCTGCTCGACCGAACGCGCATGCAGGCGCGTCAGCCGACGCACGGCCGCGGAAAGATGACGGTCCGAACGCGGATAGTCGATCGTCCAATTCGAAGAGCCTTGCTTCCAGTCACGCCCATAGCGATAACCGAAGCCGGGAATCGGTGGATACATGAGGCGGGCGAACGCCCATTCGGTCTTTTCGCTCCAATCCGGGGGAAGCGGAAAGTCCTCGTACTCAACGCCGGGATA
>JAFAWA010000502.1 GCA_019242155.1 Terriglobia bacterium
ATGGTCACCGGAGCCATCGCCCTTGGTGTCGGCTTCGAGATGCGAAAGGTTGGTGAAGATGTTCACCTGATCGCGAACCGGGGCGAGCGGCTGAAGGTTGGGGGAAAGTTCGAAGTTCCTGCCGGTCTGCTGCGGCTTCCACTGCGAAAAGATGATGCCGTGGGAGACATAGACGAACGCAAGCCGCGGCGGCGCGCTCGCCGACTTGGCCGAGAGGGCGGGAACCATGGCGTCCAGCATGGGCAAGGCGATGCCCGCGCCAAGGCCCTTCAGCAACGTCCTGCGGGGAAGAGATCTCTTTGTGATGTAGTTCATCGCCTGGCCTCCGATTGTACCGGTTTTGGCTCCCGTTTCATACGCATCTGGAACTGGTCGCTTGTGACCACACCTTCGATCAGGGACGCGAAGGTGTAGTTGTGCTTTCCCGCTTCCTGAACGATGGCGCGGATGGCCGGACCGTCGTAATACTGTACGTTCCTTCCGAGTGCGTACATCAGCAGTTTGCTGGTCATCGCTTCGACGAACAGGGAGGGATCGCGTAACAGCAGTTGCCGCACGCCGTCTACCCCATCGACACGGGTGCCGTCGGGCAACGTGCTCACGACATCGATCGGACCGCTATCGTCTTCGGAACGCCAGCGTCCCACGGCATCGAAATTCTCGAGCGCGAAGCCGATGGGGTCCATCTTGGCATGGCAGCCCGCGCATGCGGGGTTGGCGCGGTGCTGCAGCATCGCTTCGCGCATGGAGAGTGCCTTTCCGGAGCCGCTCTCCGTCTTGAGCGCGGGGACATTCGGCGGCGGCGCGGGGGGCGGCGTGTTCAAGAGGTTTTGCAGAACGTACTTGCCTCTCAGCACAACGGAGGTTCGGGTTGCATATGAGGTCGGGGCGAGGATGCTTCCCTGACCGAGCAGGCCCGCGCGCGGACTGCCGGGCGGCAGCATCACCTTGCGGAAGTGGCTGCCGGTCACGTTTGGAATGCCGTAGTGTTTGGCCAGCCGTTCGTCGACGAATGTGTAGTTAGCGGTGAGCAGTTCGAGCACGCTCCGATTTGACCGCAGAATGCTGTCGAGAAAGAGCTCCGTCTCCCGTTCAAACGCGCCTTTCAAGCCGTCATCGAACTCGCGGAAAAGGTAGAGATCGGGGTCTTTGGTTTCCACGTCGTGCAGAAACAGCCACTGCGCGGCGAAATTGGTCACCAGCGTTTCGGCCCGTGAGTCGGCGAGCATTCGATTGACCTGCTGTCTCAGGACTTCCGGCCGGCGCAGGGTTCCGCTGGTGGCGGCGGTGAGCAGTTCCTCGTCGGGAATGCTGCTCCACAGGAAAAAGGAGAGGCGCGCCGCGAGTTCTGTGTCGCTGATCCGGTAAGGCTGCGCTGCAGACTCGCCCGCCGGTTCCTCTTCGATGCGGAACAGGAACTGTGGGCTCACGAGCATGCGCTCGATCGCGCGCTCGATGCCGAATTCGAAGTTCCGGTCAGCGCGGCCGGCCTCATAAAACTTCATCGCGGGGGCTAAATCGCGGTCAGAGACGGCGCGTCTATAGGCCCGGCGCATCAGCGTGGAAACGATTTCCCTGGCGCAGGCCGGTTCTTCAGCCGCGTTGCCAGGCGTACAGATGAAGATGCGCCGCCGCGAGGGCGTCTCGCCCGAGCCCGTGACGTTGTATGGACCCGTAACCGTAACACTTACGACCGAGGGCAGTGCGCCGCGCGTACGTCCGGGCGGGCGCAGAAACGACTCCTGGAGCGCTTCGCTGCGCTCGAGAAAGCTTATGTCCATGGTTCGCGGCCCTGCTTTCACAGCGGTGCGGAACTTCTGATGCGCGGGCGAGGAGGGATCGTCATCTGTAGCCCTGCGGCCGGTCAGCTTCACCAGCCCTTTGCGCTCGCCGTCTACGCTGAGCTCCAGTTCATGCGCGTCGCGTTGCAGTCCGGTCACTTCTACCTGGAACTCGTATTCTCCGTCGAGGGGAAAGTAGCTGCGGATGGCAGTCCCGCCACGCGTTCCGAAGGGCAATTGCTCGTCGCGTGCCTCCTGCGGCCGGCGCGTACTCGTCTGATGAATGTTCACCAGCACGCCCATCTCGGGATCACCAACGGCAAGCCGGCTGATCTTGCGGGCCGCATCGAGATAGCGCTCCATCGTCACGGGTGAGACGAACAGCGTGTCTGCCAGGTTGTCGAAACCGCTCGACACGTTGTCCGCCGGCAGGAGCGTTCCGTAGTCCATTTCCTTCGGCAGATCGCTGAGAGCCAGGAGGTCGCGTATGGAGTTTTTGTACTCGGTGCGTGTGAGGCGATGCACCGGCAGCACCACGCCCGGATTGGGATGTGCTGCCGCATTCGCGGCAAGCCGGCCCATCAAATAGCCGGACACACGCTGGTACACGGCAGCTTCGGGACGGGGCGCGCCCGGTGGAGGCATGGCGTTGGCGCGCAGCTTGCCGATTACGTCTTCCCACATTTCCGCGCTCGTATCCACATGGTCGAGTTGCGCCGTATCGATCACCAACCCGGCGGTCTTCAGCTTTGCGTTATGGCACGCCACACAATAACGGTTCAGCATCGCCGCCGTTTCCGCGCGGCCGTCCGGGGCCTGAATCTCCGGCGCCGGAGTGTTCTGCGCCTGCGACCAACCGGCCAAGACGATTCCGGCGAGAGCGGCAAACGAAGCGCGGCATGGTCGGACCATCACAGATATAGTATATTTGCTTCGGGACCAGACCAATATGCGGAAGATCGTAAACGTCAGAACGCGTTCGCTTTCGGCAGCCCTTGTCATGCCGTTACTTCTCGCCGGGGCCACTGCAGTTGACACCGCGAGGTCCCTCAGCGAGGCGGTGAAGGCCGGCGATGCCGCCTCCGTGCGGTCACTGCTGCAAGCCGGTGCGAATGCCAATGAACCTGGGCCGGACGGTTCTACCCCGCTGATATGGGCAGCGCACAATGACAATCTGCAGATTATGGAGCTTCTGCTAGGGGCCGGCGCAAAGCCTGACGTGATGTCGCGCTACCGTGTGACTCCTCTGAACGTGGCGGCGGAGACCGGAAATGCAGCCATTCTGGAGCGCCTTCTAGGGGCAGGCGCCGATCCCAACGGCATCTCCGAAGAAGGCCAGACGGCCTTGATGACGGCAGCGCGCAACGGCAATACCGATGCGGTTCGTGTGCTGATCCGCCACGGCGCCAAGGTCAACGCGGCGGAGTCGTTCCGAGGCCAGACGCCGTTGATGTTCGCCTCGGGCGAAGGCAATACGGCCGCGGTAGAAATGCTGGTGGAGTTCGGCGGGGACATTCGGGCGCGTTCGAAGGCGGGCTTCACGCCTTTGCTGCTGGCGGTCCGCAACAATCGCCTGGATACGGTGAAGTTTCTGCTCGAGCACGGCGCGGATGCCAACGACGCCGTTCCCGGTGCGAACAACGGTCCTCCGACCGCCGCCATCAACATCGCGGTTCTCAATGCGGACTTCGAGCTAGCCTCGCTTCTCCTGGATGCCGGGGCCAATCCGAATGTACGTGACGCGCGTGGGTATCCGCTGCATGTGGTTGTGTGGCTGCATAAGCCCGGGGCCCCGCCCGACTTCGCGATGTCCGGTTTAGACCCGCAGCCCGTCGCCAGGCCGTCCGGCCGGATGTCGCACATCGACATGCTGAAAAAGCTGCTGGCGAAGGGCGCCGATCCGAATGTGACTGTAGTTTCGGAAGAAGGCCGCTTTGCCCCCGGGGGCGGGCTTTCGCGCAATCCGCCGGAACTAGCGATCGGCCGCCACTACCTGACGTACATGGGCGCCACGCCCTTCTATTTGGCGGCTCGAAACGGCGATGCGGAGATGATGCGCATCCTCGCCGCCGCCGGTGCGAACCCCAAAACATCGACGAAATACGGTGTGACACCGCTGATGGGCGCGGCCTGCCTCGACTATTATGAGGGGGAATCGCCGGGGCCGTTCTCCGGTGTTTCGGAAGCGGAACGTCTGGAGGCGGTAAAACTCGCGATCGAACTCGGCAATGATGTCAACGCGCGGACGAAGTTCGGCGACTACCCGATGACGGGAAGCCCGGAGGACACACTCCTACGCTATCCGGACAACATCAAAGATCTGCTGAACCTCGGCGTGGGCGATATGCGTTTCGACGGCATGACGGCGTTGCACGGTGCCGTGATCTGTAACCAGCCTTCGATTGTCGAGTACCTCATTGAACGAGGTGCGCAGGTGGACGCAAAGAATCGTCTCGGCTGGACGCCTTTGATGGTTGCGGGCGGCATCTACATAGCGAATAACCGCAAGGATTTTCCGGCGGCCGCCGCGATCCTGCGTAAGGCGACGTCCACGCCTCGCTGAACGGATTCGTACCGAAGACGTTGGGTGTAAACTCCGCGGGCTATTCCTCAGTCGCGTATCGGGAGTTCGCGGCGACGGGTGAGGAGCCAGCCAACGGCGATCAAGAAGAGGCCGGAGCCTAGGAAAACGGCATCCCAGAGCAGATGATTTCCATTTTCGTAAACGTGATGGAGCTGGAGAATCTCGTGATCTATGACTCCTTCGACGACATTAAACAGGCCCCAGCCGGCTAATGCCGCGCCGAAGTACGGCCTGCCGAGCAGGGGTCGATCATGGCGCTTCGCCGCGTGCCAGAGCATCCAGACTGCGAGGGCAGTGACCAGCCATGTGAAGGCATGAAACAGACCGTCCCAGAACATGTTTATCTCCTCGTTGAGGAGCGAGTTTCGAACTATGACATTAGAGAGCATGTTGTGAATCTGTAGGATCTGGTGGAACAGGATGCCGTCGACGAATCCCCCCATCCCGATTCCCAGGATGGTTCCGGCGGCCAGCAGTGGCCTGGTATTTACTTCGGACGGAGCAGGCATTTCACTTCCTTACAGAGGAAATGGACGGCAGGGGAAAAGGAAAGTAAATGCAGACCACAACGCCCAGCAGAATCGGAAAGGGAAGGACACATTTCAGGAGGGTAGGCCAGAAATCGGCGGAAAATAGATTTGCGCGGAGTTGGGCCGCATTAGCCGTGTGGCACAGAGCACAGGCGGAGCATTGCGTGATTACTCCCGCGCTTAGGGCTGCGATTTTAAGCATATGTGCCCCCGATCGTTTGGATTTAGCTTACGGTCCTGCGGGGAGGAGGCCATGGCGCATAGAGTGGGGCCGGAAACATGATCCCGGTATTATACTGCCGGTGCTGGAGAATCAACTGGAGTGACCCGGGCAGTTGCAAACTGGTGTTTTGGCCTCTACTAATTCGTTTACCATCCCCGTGGATTCGTGAAGCAAACCCCGTTTCCCTGGCATGCCGCAAACACCCCGGTGAGTGCCTCCTGATGACGCTCTCGAAGAGAGTTCCTGCCGCTTCTTGCAAGGTAACTTGCCGCGGGCTTTCCTCGGATTCGGTATTTCGGCTTCCTCTCTAACCGGCGGCTAGTGAGTTGCGGCCGGTTCACTCGTCCGCAGATGTAGCCTTCACAAGGAAGATGTCTACACCCCATAGCGCCCTATCTCAGGCCCGCGTCCGGGTGGCCGCCAATCGTTATCGGATTCGCACTATCGATCTTCAAACTGTTGATGAAATAAGGTCGGAGTCGCGTTAAGCACCGTCTCAAGATGGAACCTGACTAATCGTATAAGGAGCTTCGATTCCACCCATCAGCAACACCGGGTGTTGCCGACGCCCAGTTTCCCTCATAACGGCACTGGGCAGTCGTGCCGCAACATAATTATAGAGATCCAATCCCGAGAGTCTGCCGCGACTCGAACGCAGTGCCTCCAGTACGTAATGCATGAAATAGCTGTTCCTACCCTCCACATCATTGAACGCAACCTCATCTTCTCTGCAGGCGCTAATGAATACTCTTCCACGTTGAGGCATCTCGGACACCGGCTTTTCCGCGGTAATTTGCCCCGATTCAAGCCAAAAGGACCCCGGACCCGAGTGACTCGCGTCTAGGAGGATAATTGAGCGATCAGCAAGCAATCGTTTACGGGCGAATTCCGCAATATCGACGATCGACATTGCTGTTGCGTAACGGGTGGCTGGAGTAGACGGGTTGCTGTCCCAGGTGAGAAGGTAAATTGCGCCAACCGGGTCCAGTTCCCGGGGAACCGAAAGGGAACTGAAGTACATCACTACCAAATCATTCGATCTCGCTCGCGTCGAAATAAGAGCCATCGCCTGCTTAATGTTCGAAGTGGTCGCGTCCTCGTCAAGGAGAAGTTTAACGTTTTCACGGCGAAACCTGCCGAAATTGGGATCGACCAGTATATCTGCAAGGTCCGCAGCATCCACCCGGCCATGTAAGTTCAGGTCTTCGGAACTCCGGATCTTGCTGATCCCGACCACCAGCGCGTACTTATCTCGGAGAGGACCCGCAACAGTTGTGTGAAGGACTTGAGAAAAAGGATCCAATTCGGGGCTAGAAGGCGGTGAGAAGTAGAAAGCATTGGCCGCCCCTCCAGCATTCGAACTGAACCAAGGCTGCTGTACTTTAGAGGATTCCTCGCTGACCTGATCCTGCACTTGAGAGATTATTTGGGTCAAGTTTAGGCCCGGCTGTTGCACTGCCCGGAGAAGCGCTGAAGTAAATAAACTGTTTGTGCTTTCAGGACTATCTTCTGCTGTTTGCCCAGGGCTAGTGGAATATAGGACAAGCTCCGCTCCACTAAACTTCAGATCGCTCCCGAGTCCTCGAACCCCAGAACGACGAAAACCAAACGGATTGTCCCTACAAGCGTCAAGAATGACAATGCTCAGAACCGGGGAGCCTTCGGCCATTTTCTCGAGAACCTCGTCCACTATGAGGCTATGGTATTTGATCTCAATTGCATTAGTTGAACGTGTGTTGATCGGCAGGAGGTAGTTTTGCCCTTCGATTTGCATGCCATGTCCAGCATAGTAAAAGAGTGCTATGCTATCCCGCTTGATTTTGCTGTAAAAGGCCGATGCACTCCTTTCCATCTGAGCTTCGTCCGCATCGAACGCGAACTGCACGGCGAAGCCGGCCCCTTCGAGGGCAGCCCCCATAGCGCGCGCATCATTTACCGGGTTATGGAGTGGCGCATCTGAATATTGGCCGTTTCCAATGGCCAAAGCGACCCGTGAATTTTGAGGCCTCCTGTTTTGAGCAAAGATGCCGTCGAACGCACCCAGTCCCACGAGCCCGCTCAAAATATAGCTCCTTCTAGTCAAACTATTCAGAGGAGTTATTGGGCACGCCCGTTCTCGGTCCGTGCAAGAACCGCCTGTAAATGCTTCGCCCGTGCCGCATTGCCGACCTGCATTTGTGCCCGTAGATCTGCCAGTAACAGGTCGAGACTCTCAGGAGCTTCGCGCACTGCAGCATCGTATTCCTCGGCAACATCGTTATACATCTGGTAAGCGGACAGGATATATGAACGCGCGAGGTGAAGGAAAATTCCCTTTTCGTGTTCGCTTGCCGACGTTAGATCCTGATCAACCATTTCTTCCAGATGCGGGGAAAGGATGGAGAATTCCACTCCCATTTGCCTCCCACTCACAAATATGAACTTAAGTTGCAGACGGCTAGAACCACCCTTCGAGACATACTCAATCACCGCTTGTCGAGCCGCTTTAGAGTCGAGCGAACCTGAGCCTGCCTCGACACCGCCCTCCTCCCACAACATTTGCCCGCGCGAGGTCTGCAGTTGCAAGGAAATTTTGCCCATATTAGGTACCGGATTCCAGCGAATCTTGAATTCGCTCGCACGAATTGAACTTCCATTCGCAGGAAAATAAAGGATCGAGTCAAAATCTCTTCTTCTGCCGCCAATTTTTCCGTAGTCCGCGAAGATCTCTAGCTGACGCCGAACTCGGTCGTTTTCCTCCGGTCCGCTCGACCGCTCCGATTCAGGGCAACGTATTTCGACCCATTCACCGCTTTCGTGAAGATTCACCTGGCGGTCTGCCAGCTTTATGGTAGCTCGACCGCCCGGCCCGCATCGGAGACGGTCCCCTTCGTATAGGAGGCGTTCTGTGTCTCGCCCAACAGCCAACAGCAGGTCCTTCTGAGAACCGGCGGACCTCCAGTTGACACGTCCCTGTAGGGTCTCCAGCAAGCCGCAGACATTCTTCTTCTGTTGTGCACTCAGGTACCCGACGAAGGCTAATGTACAAACTAGCAAGCGCTTCAGCATCATAGTGTTACTCAGGGTGTGTTTCAGCGATTGGAACATCCCGCTTTCCGCCACATAGGCGCCATAGTTTGTGCATTCCTTCTTCAGCGGATGGATGCAGAATGAGTATAATCGAAACCAGCAGAAAATCGTCCCAAACAACTCTTGTCCATTGAATCAGAAGACCCGCGATGATGAAAAGTGTTACAACGCTCACTCCTGTGAGGTAAGCCAATAAACGCCTCTCCGCTTTCTTGTCGAGTGGTTTTTGGACGACTGCTTTCAAAATAGCTACGATCAGCAGGAGACCTATAGCAATCATCGAGTCGATCAGTGCGGCCCAAGGCTCCTTAACCCCATAAAGTGGCGCATTCAAAAGAGTGTAAGCTCCACTCGCGATTATGTAAACACCTGGAACCGGATCACGCTGACCGGATACCTTAAACTCATCTAATGACGACGGTGCCTCCGCGTCTCCGATTAAGACCATACTTCCCTCAAGCATCTTTCGGTGGGAAGTCATGACGTCGGTTAAGAGTTGCTGGTTTTCAAAAAACCTCGATTCCAGAGCTACCGTGTTCGTCTGCCGAAGTGCATCTAGCCCGCTGAAGTCTACGTAAAACTCACCTACGGAAACTCCGGTTGTCCCATCTAATTGTCGTTTGCTAACCAATTCGAAGGCAAATGGCACTGCAACTGGCCATTTCGGAACAGGAGACCCAAAGGCCTTGGCCAAGGCACCGGCCATTGTGAGCATTTCCTCACTCTTCGGATTCGATCGGAGCCACTGTGCAATCCGAGAGGTCTCATACGGGACCAATATGCTAGCAGCAAGCTTCTTGAATTCTGGTCGGTTGAGAACTCTTTCTTGCGTTTGCGATTCGTATACGCCGAGAAAGATCGGGACACGTTGATCAAGACAGAATTTGAAAAAGAAGGGATCACTCGGCGTTGTGTATATCCCTTTGTCCGGCGAGAAATCCACATCGATACCGATTGCCTTGGGTTTCAGACCTATGAGCGCCTTAAGGAGAACGATGAGCCTGTCGCGAGGTGTCGCCTCGACTCCCCTCGAAACCGCGACCGGTCTTAAGTTGCTGATATCGACTACAGCGACGGGAATCCTTCCTTTACTCTCTGGATACAGCTTGCTTTGCAGCCAGTCGTACGTTCCCGCGCGAAGGTGGCGAACAAGGCTGAGGTGCCCGATCAACCATCCCATGCCATTCAAGGCAAAGGCCAAGAGGACACCGACCAGAAGCTGTCTCAGGATCTTCCTTATCTGCCGAGTTGCCCTTAATCTTGTCACACTCTGCTCTTCTGATCGGTCCCTAACGGACGCCACCCTCGCAACGCATTCTGATGGCACAGAAGACTCGTATTTTAACCCCACCAGGATACCTCGGCAACTGCTAAGGTTTGCCTTTGTCTTCGGTCTGCCTTGCTCCGGTCTGCCTCCAGTGTGGCTGCTCCGCTTTGGCTGGTCCGGTCTGGGTGGCTCTGGTGCGGCTCTGGTTACCACGGCCTTGGAACTGCGGTGGCGACATGTAATGAAGTTTGCCAGAATCTGGCCTTGCGCCGTCACCGCCGCAGTAACCGTCTCTTCGGCGACACTCACGGGCTTTCTTATTTGCCAACCCGAAGTCGTGCAGTTTGGCTCCTTCCTGGGCACGAGGATCTCTCCCGGCTGCAGGTCGCGTGCGTGACTCCTTTGTTGTATGCTGCATCCAGCGCATCGCAAACGAGCCTGACGTACTCGAGCGCTTTTTTGAGCGGCAGTGGACCTTTCAGCGGCTGCCCTTCGATGAAATAGAACACGAGATAACTAGGCCCTACATCATAGAGGCGGCAAATTTGCGGATGCTTTAGCGCGGCGACAGTACGCGCTTCGCGCTCGAAGCGATGGCTGAATTGTTCAGCTGACAGCTTGATGGCGACACCACGGGCGAGCCGGGAATCGTACGCCCGATGTACCGCCCATTCCGCACTTTCCAATGAGGCGTACGATCTCGTAGGCCCCAACCGGGAGCCGGATGAGAGCTGCATTCAGGTTAGTCTGATGCATTTGGCATTACGCGCCAAGCGCCATTTACAGCCGCGATTAAAACAGGAGCTTCAGGCTGAACTGCGTCTGCCGTGCGACGTTGGTGAGACCGCCGGCGCCGACCAGGGAGGTGATCTGGGCGGCGGTGGAGCTCAGGGTCGCTTGATAGTTCGTTTGCGCCGAGCCCGCGTTGAAGATGGTCGAGCTCGGTACGTTGAAGTTCGGGTGATTGAAGATGTTGAACAGCTCCGCGCGGAACTGAAGGCTCACGCGTTCATTGATCTTCGTGTTCTTCATCACGCCGAGATCGGTCTCGACGAAGCCCGGTCC
>JAFAWA010000066.1 GCA_019242155.1 Terriglobia bacterium
TTTGGGTCGATCCCAAAGAGAAGATCGTCGGGCTATTCATGATTCAGGCCAGTGGCCCGGACCGCTCAATGAACCCGGATTTCGAGAATGCCGTCATGCAGGCTCTGGTCGACCCGGTCGTCGACCACAACTGATCGCCTGTGATAGACTCCGCACAATTTATCCTCTGCAAGGAGTTCCGCCAGATACCCTAAAACGAACGTGCTACACTGAAACTCATTTACCAGAGTTCAGAACGCTTCAGTTCCCGGTGGTTTGATTCTAGAGGTCCTCAAAGTGTGGAAGGGTGACTATCTTTTCCTGTTAGCTAATCTGGTCCAAAAGGATTTCAAAATCCGTTACCGGAACATGTCTTTGGGTGTGTTCTGGTCTCTGCTAAATCCGCTGGTCATGATGGGTGTGCTCACTTTCGTTTTCACCGGCGTCTTCCGAAACAACACCATCCCGGACTTCAGCGTATTCGTACTGTGCGGCATCATTCCATATAGTTTCTTCGCTATAGCTTGGACTTCGGGAACCACGTCACTCGTCGACAACGCACACCTGATAAAACGTGTACCAGTGCCCAGAGAAGTAATGCCCTTAGCTGCCGTTCTTTCTAACTGCCTTCATCTCGTGATCCAATTCGGTCTTCTGTTCCTAATGCTGTTTCTTCTAGGTAAGTTCCCCAACCGGCATTGGGTATGGCTGCCGATACTGCTTCTGATGCAAGTGGTGTTCGTAAGTGGGCTTTCGCTAATTACTGCTTCGCTCAACGTTTATGTACGCGATATGCGCTACGTCGTCGAGTCTTGCAATACAATTCTTTTCTGGCTGGTCCCGATTTTCTACTCATTCGCTGTGATTCCTCATAGGTACGGCGAGGTCTACCAGTTGAATCCGGTTGCGGCCTTGGTCTTGTGTTTGAGGAATATTCTGCTGGAAGCGAGACCGCCCGTGTATTCCACCCTAATCAAACTCGCCTCAGTATCCTTGGTCACCTTTGGTACCGGCGTGATCGTCTTTCGCAAGCTAAGATCGGATTTCTATAACTATCTGTAACACTAGCCATGGCGGTAATAGAATTCCACAACGCTTCGAAGTCCTTTTCGCGTGTCACCGGCCGGGCCTTATTACGTAACCACCTTGCGAGTTGGCTGGGGCCCGCGCACAAAGAGCGGTTCTACGCCCTGAAGCATGTTACGTTCCGTTTGGAGCAGGGGGAAAGCCTTGCCGTCATAGGTCCGAACGGGGCCGGCAAGAGCACCTTATTAGCGCTCGTTGCCGGATTGACGAAGCCGGATCAGGGCGCCGTCTATGTCGGCGGACGCGTTGCAGCCTTACTGGAACTCGGTTCTGGGTTTCATCACGATCTGACTGGGGCTGAGAACGTCTGGTTGAATGCCGCGCTGTTAGGTCTATCCCGCAAAAGAACCCTGGCCGCCTTCGACGAGATTGTGGACTTTTCCGGAATCGGCGAGTTCATCAACGAGCCTCTGCGGACGTATTCTGCCGGAATGATCATGAGACTTGCATTTTCCGTGGCAGTGCATGGCGACCCGGAGATCATGCTCATCGACGAAGTTCTGTCGGTTGGGGATCAATCGTTCCAAAAGAAATCCACGGACAAGATCCGGGAACTACGGGCCGCCGGCAAGACCTTGGTTTGCGTGTCGCACGTTACTAACTTAGTCCAGCAACTGTGCGACCGCGCAATTTGGCTCGACGGCGGCGAAGTGATCATGAACGGCACCGTTGACGAAGTGCTGGCAGCCTACAGCGGGCGCAAAGCCGCCGCAAGATAGAACCCCAACGTAACTCTCCAGCGCCTCAGTCCCGAGTTTGCCCTTGCCCTAAATCTTTCACCCGTTTCAGCCGATTGATCCTGTGGCCGAAACGTAATGGCAAAATGGCTTCTGATCGCTATCGTAACCTCACTCGCGCCGGCTTTGGATTGCTACGGCGCCGTCCAGCCCTGGTTCGAACCTAACCGGGGGCAGATGCCTGCCGGGGCAGTGTTTATCGCCCGCGCTACAGGTTTTACGATCGCTTTCCAAAACGATTGCTCCGCGAGGTATCACTTCAAGCCGGCAACGGGTGCGGCTGAGTCCATACGCATGCAACTCCCTGGTTCGCAGCCGGATCTGGTTTCCGGACAAGAATCCCTGGGATCATTCACCCGGTATTACTCGGGAACGCAAAACGATTTCCCTATCGAGGCCCCGCACTACTCTGGCATCACTTGCCGCAATGTCTACCCGGGCGCGGATATGCTCTGGCACTCCCAGGGCAACCTCCTCGAATATGAATTTCTTTTGCGGCCGGGGGCTGATCCGAATAAGCTTCGTATGCGGTTTCATGGACCGCAGGGTCTTGTCTTGGACAGGAATGGCAACCTTCTGGTCACGATGAGTTCGGGACAGCTTCAATACCGCCGTCCCGTTGCATGGCAGGATGTCGAAGGCCGAAGGGTTCTGGTCAAGGCGAGGTTTCAAATGAAATGTGGCCTCGTGAGTTTCGTACTCGGTAAACACGACCCCAGCCGCGCGCTCAGGATCGATCCGGTACTGGAATTCTCAACGTACTTGGGAGGTTCCGGATTCGATGGCATCAATGCCGTCACATCGGACTCGACCGGAAACCTTTACGTCGCGGGCGAAACGGCGTCGTTTGATTTCCCTGGGACTAGCGGGGGAACAGGCGTCCGGCTTACTCAAGCCGCATTTGTCACCAAGCTCAGCTCCGATGGCGCACACGTAATCTTCACAACCATTCTTTCCAGCACCGGCAACGATTCCGCTAGAGGCATCGCGCTCGATGCCGCTGGAAGTGTTTGGGTCGCGGGTGTGGCCGGAGCCGCCGGATTTCCAACCACGGGCAACGCAATCGGCCCGAACTCAAACGGCGGCCAAGATGTATTCATTGCGAAGATCACCCCGGCCGGTCAACTGTCTTATGCCACATATGTGGGAGGCAACGGAGCCGACATCGCCACCGGTATCGCCGTGGATGCCGGCGGCGTGTACGTAACCGGGTATACCGCGTCGCCCAACTTTCCGGTGACAGCGGGTGCGCCGCAGCCAACGTTTCACGGGGGATTCTACGATGCCTTCCTACTGAAGCTAAATTCCAACGGGGCCAATCTCATCTACTCGACCTACCTGGGCGGCACCGGTAACGATACCGCCGCGGGCATTGCCATTGACAGTAAAGGTGATGCCTGTATCGCCGGGTTCACCGACTCAACAACCCTCCCGTTGGTAAATGCAGTCCAATCCTCCTATGGCGGCAATGGCGACGTTTTGCTGGCATGCCTAAATCCAAGCGGCACAGCGTGGAATATGCTGACGTACTTGGGCGGCTCCGGTCCTGATACGGCGAACGCTTTGGTTTTAGACTCGGCCGGCAGTCTTTTTCTGACCGGCAACACCTTGTCGCCGAATTTTCCAGTGACTGCAGGTGCTTTTCAGACCGTCTCTCAAGGCAACTATGATGCGTTCGTGGTGAAGCTAAATTCGGCGAACGGCGCCATCGTCTTCGCCACTCTGCTAGGAGGGTCAGGCAGCGACTCGGCTACGGCAATTGCGCTCGCCGCCGACGATTCCGTCTGGATCTCGGGTTACACGACTTCCGCCGATTTCCCGGTCACCGCGCCGCCAGGCTTCGGGGGAGCTTTCGACTGCTTTCTAGCCAAGCTAAATTCCAATGGATCTTCACTCCCTTTAGCCGGTTATATCGGTGGTTCGGGTGACGATCGCTGTTTCGGTATTACACTCTCTCCAACCGGTGAGCCGATTGTCGCCGGCCAGACCGCCTCTCCAGATTTTCCCACTACCACCGGAAGCGTCCAGCCCGTTGCTCCGGCGCCGTATAACGGTTTCCTTGTCCGCTGGAACCTGCTCCCAAGCGTCATTTCGGTCGCCCCGGCGAGCGGCTCGGGATCTACACAGACATTTAGCTTTACCTTTTCCGACCCCTCTGGCGTCTCCGACCTCACTTCCGTACTCGTACTGGTGACCGGCAACTCCGGGGGCGTCAATGCCTGCTACGCGCAGTTGGATCCCATACACAATCTCCTCTGGCTGATCAATAATAGCGGGACCGCCTTGGGCAATCCGATGTCTTTGGGTTCGTCCAACACCTTGCAAAACAGCCAGTGCACGGTCAGCGGCGCCGGTTCCAGTCTCCAGCGCTCCGGCAACAATCTGACCCTAAACCTGGCATTGAGCTTCCAGGCCGGTTTTGTGGGGGCCAAGAATCTGTATGGCTATGCCGCTACAGCGGAAGGACTCAATTCCGGGTGGGCCGCATTGGGGACGTGGACTGTCTCTGCGCCCCAGCAGCCCCAAGCGCTTTCGGTAGCCCCTTCTTCCGGCAGCGGCAGCGGCCAGACCTTCAGCTTTGTCTTCTCTGCACCTCTGGGAGCCTCCGATCTCAACTCGCTAATCACTTTAGTCAACAACGGCCTCAGCGGGAGCAGTGGTTGCTATGTCCAGGTCGACCCGGTGCATAACGTCCTGTGGCTGGCAAACGATAGTGCTACTACCTGGAGCAGTGGTATCTCTTTGGGTTCCTCTAATACCGTGCAAAACAGCCAGTGCGTGGTCAGCGGCGCCGGTTCTAATATCCAACGCTCGGGCAATAATCTGACCCTGAACCTCGCTTTAAATTTCCAGCCTGGCTTTGCGGGAGCCAAGAATGTGTATGGCTATGCCGCTACAGCGGAAGGACTCAATTCCGGGTGGGCCGCATTAGGCACATGGACTGTCTCCGGGCCCCAGCCGCCCCAAGTGCTTTCGGTGACTCCCTTCTCCGGCAGCGGCAGCAGCCAGACTTTCAGCTTCGTCTTCTCTGCACCCCTGGGAACGTCCGATCTCAACTCGCTAATCACTCTTGTGAACAACGCCCTCAGCGGGAGCAGTGGTTGCTATGTCCAGGTGGACCCGGTGCATAACGTCCTATGGCTGGCAAACGATAGTGCTACTACCTGGAGCAGTGGTATCTCTTTGGGCTCCTCTAATACTGTGCAAAACAGCCAGTGCATAGTTACCGGCGCCGGTTCCGGTATCCAGCGCTCCGGCAACAGTCTCACCCTGAACCTGGCTTTGAGCTTCCAGCCCGGCTTTGTAGGAGCCAAAAATGTGTATGGCTATGCCGCGACCGCGGAAGGACTCAATTCCGGGTGGGCCGCATTAGGCACATGGACTGTCTCCGGGCCCCAGCCGCCCCAAGTGCTTTCGGTGACTCCCTCCTCCGGCAGCGGCAGCAGCCAGACCTTCAGCTTCGTCTTCTCTGCACCTTTAGGAGCCGCCGATCTCAACTCGCTAATCACTCTGATCAACAGCGCCCTTAGCGGGACCAGTGGTTGCTATGTCCAGGTCGACCCGGTGCATAATCTCCTGTGGCTGGCCAATGATAGTGCTACCACCTGGGGCAGCGGTATCGCTTTCGGTTCGTCCAATACCGTGCAAAACAGCCAGTGCGCGGTCAGCGGCGCCGGTTCTAATATCCAACGCTCGGGCAATAATCTGACCCTTAATCTGGCTGTAAGCTTTCAGGCTGGCTTCACAGGAGCCAAGAATGTGTATGGCTATGCCGCTACAGCGGAGGGACTCAATTCCGGATGGAAGACCGTGGGCAACTGGGTTCCTTAGAACCCCGATCACCTCAGTCGGCCCGAAGGACCGAATGGTTCCAGCCGAATCCGCGCGCCTAACTCTCTGATATCGTCATTCATATGTAGTCTTTTCGGAGAGAAGGTACTAGCTACTTCAAACTGAAATACTGTAGGCTCGCGGCCCGTTCCCGCCTTTAACTCTATTGCCTGCTCTATGCCTTCGCGTAGTATCTCCTTACGAACGAGCCGGCCGCGCTCAGAAACTGTGACGCTGTTAACGGGATCATACTTCGAAGTGCTGATGTACACAACCACTTTAGACACAAACTCGGGATAGAGCGTCAGTCTCGCTTGCCTTCCGATCCAGCCGTCAGGGAATTCTCCGAGCCATGTAAACCGCGGGCCGCTGCGAACACGGTATATCTGATACCCGTTATATAGGGGTTGGATACTCGGTTTGTGGGTCCACACATTTACGAAGAATGCTGGAAAGTATAGTCCGTTGGCGCGCACCAGTTCCATGTCATACTCGCCGTCTCGCTGCAGATCTGACCCGTCACTGTAAAATGGAGACACTCCCCGAACCTGCCAACTTCCCAGATCCCTTCCGGTCACAACCATCACATAGTCGCCTTTCTTAGGCCAATTCTTCTCATTGGCCTTGAGATAAGCGTCTGAAACCGACAGCAAACTTCGCATATCGCTGGTGATTAACGCGGGATTAACCAAATCCCCCATTCCTTGTATGTGCCGAAAAGCATGAAACGCGAGCTTTAAGATCCAAGCCGTGGCCCCGACCTGCTCCGCATAGAAAGGATAGGATTCGAAGAACAACGAGTCGTTAGGCCCCGACATGGATACGTATTGGCGAAGTGCCTCTGTGTACATCCGGGAATACGCAACCTGGCTCCCCGCCGAATACCACAGATACACGACCGAATAAGCCAACAATGCGGCTCCCGTCCCCCCCAAAAGCATCCACCTCCACTTTCGCACCAGGCGCCACTCAATCACGTAAAAGAGGCCGTAAGCCGCGGCGAATCTGAATAGCAGGCTCGGAATAAAGAGATAGTAGGCCATCGGCCACCGCCAGATCATCAGCGCGGCAGTATATGACCAAGCCAGGGCTAACATGGTAACCACGAAGACAAAACCGGATATGGTCCTGGATTCCAAAAACTCAGCATGCGAGAGAAAACGCTTCATTAAAAAGATAATGCAGAGTGACGCGACAATACCGATGCCAATGACATCGGGCTGTTGTGACACATAGAAGTAAAGATTGTCGACGACCAGCTTTGGCGATACAGCGAACGTTGTATAGGTAGCGTTCAACCGACCAGCATCCCGCGCAAAGATCACATACGGAACTCGCGACAATCCGAATCCCAAACCTAAGGCAAACAGCAACTGTAAGTAGCGGCGCACCTCAACTTTGCAGCAGTCAGTCAAGGAGCCATATCGCCTTAGAAAGGCCGCAGCTACAATTCCCGTAACCGGCACTACAAACAGCGCCAGAGATGTCTCTTTTGACCAGATTGACAATGTAAAGAGTACTGCGATCGTGAGATACCGGAAGATGGATCGATTGCGTGACTCGCTCGATTCAAAATAGAACAGTGCGAAGATCACACCCATGAAGAATAAGATGAGTGGCTCGGCCTTAAACAGCGTGTACAGAGTCTCTGCGTTGGGCGAGCTTAGGAATATGGCCACACCAAACCAGACCATTACCGAAGCACCTGGGGTAATCTTCGCGAGAATTCTGCCTATGATCAGCGCCGACACAAGGAACAATACACTTTGAACAAGATAGTAGCCGGCCGTGTGGGTCGAGAATAGCCGAAACAGCAGAACGTCATGAAAGAACCAATAAACCGGAAAGTATCGCCCTTTGCCTAAGTACGGATTGATCATGAAATGAAGGGCATCTTTAGCACCGTCATCTACAGGACCGGCCGGGAAGGCTGCGCCGACCTCAAATAGGCCTCCCTGATCCAGTGGAAAGAAGTGATTCAAGAAGGCTGCGGGCAGAATCAATAGAATCCAGAGCGAGAGAATCGTGACCATGCCGATCTGCTCCCGCCTGGAAAGCCTGGTGAACCAAAGGTGGACACCACCGGCTCGCTCAACTAAGGACCCCCTTCGCAAAGACTTGACCGTGTCATATGCCATAGAATCTACCAAACACAACGAAAACCGGTGTCAACGCTTCGCGTCCCCGGCTCACGTCTGCCCCGAATCGAAAGCCGTATCGTGTTACGAGTGTCTACCCAGGACCCTCCGCGCAGGACTCGAGCTTGACCATTAGGCGCGCCCATCGGATCAGAACGTTCGGCACCGTCGTAGTAACGCTCGCCGTACCAGTCAGCCGTCCACTCCCAAACATTACCTAACATATCGTATAGGCCTGCGGAGTTCGGGCCCTTCAAAGCAACCTCGTGAAAGGTACTCTTATTCTGGGATAGGTATCCCAAATAACCCGCCGGGTTTGCCTTTTTCACAGCGACGGCGTCAATGCGCATCAGACCCGAATTATCGCCGAACCATGCGCCTTCCAATACATCGCCGTATGTGGCCGCCGCGGTGCCGGCCCGGGCGGCGTATTCCCATTGAGCTTCCGTCGGCAGCCTTCCTCCCATCCATTCGCAATATTCTTTACTTTCCTGCCAATTCACATTCACAATCGGCAGGTTCGCCTTTGCCCAACCCGCATTTAACACCGTGTCGCCGAACGTCGGTATCGGAGGCAGTTGGCGATGTGTCGCAGCACTATAACGTTTGTACGCAGCCGCGGTTACTTCCGTTTGCCCAATCCAAAATCCTTTTGAAATAGTCGTGATGTGCGCCGGCTTTTCATTAGAGACACAGTCCTCATCAAATTTGGAGCAGCCCTGCTCAAACGATCCGTTGGCAATCCAGACGTAGCGCAAGCCGTCCTTCGGATTATTCCGGCCGGATCCCTGAATCGGAGGCGCGCAGGATGAGAAACTAAGGAGCACGGCGAAGCAGAAACTGAGGGCTGCAAAACGCATCGTCAAACGCATCGAACAGTGTAGCATCGGCGCTATTTCAATGGCTGACGGCGGCGCTTCGCGTGTTAGCATTGCACGTATGACTTGCAGACTTTGCATGTCCGACCGCACTCGCCTGATTTTTCGTAAAGGCGGCGAGCCGTTTTACCAGTGTCTCGATTGCTCCTTTCGGTTTCAGGTTCCGGCGGTGAATGCAAACTTAATGGCGACTCATGATGACTTCGATAAGGCATACATACAATACCTGGAAGAGACACCCGAGGACACAATTAATTTCACTGACCTTTTGAAGAGACTGCATCTATGCGCGGGCGACGGCGTCCGCGTACTGGATGTTGGCTGCGGAAGCGGCAAGTTCGTTAAGTTCCTGAGAGCCCGCTCCATCGAGGCGTACGGCCTCGAGCCATCCCCGGCATTATATCGAGAATACCTGTCACACTTTCCATACTTTCTGAATACCACCGTCGAGGAGCTGGCCGAAACGTGGCCCGGGGCTTTCGATGTACTCACCGCGCTCGATGTTGTGGAGCACGTGGAACGGCCTAGAGACTTCATTATGTCCTGTTCCCGGCTGCTCAAACCCCACGGCGTATTTCTTGTCAGTACTCCCGATGTGAAGAGCATTCCGGCCAAACTGTTCGCGCGCCGATGGCATTTCTATCACAAGTGGCACCTCTCCTATTTCTCACGGCCTGTTTTGGAATCGACCTTGACTTCCGCAGGTTTCCTGGTTCACGAAGCCGGTCATTGCGGGCGCCGGAGGTCCTTGGGCTACACACTGCAATACGCCGTCAACTACTTATCCAGCGGCACATCCATCTCTGTGCCGGCGGTGCTAAACAGAATTGCATTACCCATCAACACATTTGATGTACTCTACGTCCAGGCGGAGAAGAAGGCATAATGCCCAATCAGCGCCCCGAAACGCTCGCGCCGTGAGGACCCATGCCTGACGGGAATCAGCACAAGTCCAAAGTCTCTGGCGCACTCCTGCTGATTGACGTCATTACCGATTTCGATTTTCCTGACGGAGCCCGCACGCTCCGCCTGGCCGAGGCGATGGCCCCCAACCTTGTCCGGCTGAAGAGACGCGCCCGCCAATCCGGTATCCCGACCCTCTACGTCAACGACAATTTGGGCGAATGGCGTTCTAATGCCGGCAAGCTGGTTGCCCATTGCCTGCGGCCCGAAGCGCGCGGACGACACTTCGTCCAGATGCTCCGGCCGGATGATCAAGACTACTTCGTGCTGAAGCCCATGCATTCGGCCTTCTATCAGACGCCGCTCGACGTGCTGCTGCGCCACTTGGGCGTCTCTTCCCTAATCCTCACTGGACTCGCCACCAACAGTTGCATTCTGTGCTCGGCGCACGATGCCAAGATGAGGGATTACAAAATCATCGTTCCTACCGACTGCTGCGCTGCCCGCAGCCAACGCGAACATGATCAGGCAATCGAGCACATCCGCGCCATGGCGGATGCCAAGGTAGTTCCCTCATCGGCGGTTCGGTTCAGCAACCTGGTCCGGAAGGGGAGTTGATGAGCGGCGTCGTCGATCAGACTCGGATGCCGCATCGGTGTTAAGCAACGCCGAGATCGCCGATCGGCTCACCAGTGTCGCGCAGTTGATGGCTGCGGGCAAAGAGAACCCCTACAAGATCAAGGCTTACCGGCGAGCCGCCGCGTGGATCAGGACGTTGCCGGAAAGCCTCGATGAACTCGCGCGGGAAGGCGCCGACCTTACTGTATACGCCGGAATCGGAGATGCTATCGCGGCCTCCATCCGCGAGATCGTGACCACAGGAACCCTTGGCAAGCTTCAAAAACTGCGCGCCGGCGCAACTCCCGAACTGGCCGGCATCAGTGAGCACCCCCGCCTCGATCCCAAACGCGTTCTGCGAATTTATAAGAAGCTCGGAATTGCCTCAATCGACGCGCTTCGCGAGAAGCTCGAAGACGGCGCCATCGAAAAAGCCTTGGGACAACGCATGGCCGAGCACGTCCGGCAGGGGCTCACCGAGTCCCACGTCATGCTGCTCTATCACGCCGACGACGTCCGTGCCTCGGTGGAACGGTTTCTTCTAGACAAATGCGCCGTCCTCCGCGCCGAGGTTGCGGGCGATTACCGGCGTCGGGCTGAAATCGTCGAAGAGATTTCGTTCGTCGTCGAGAGCGAGGATTTCCCGAGGACCCTCGAAAACTTTCGCCGCTTCGGAGGCAGAACCCCGCTAATCACCTCCGGCCATCGCGAAGCCCTCTTCGCCGTCGCGGCAGGCGTTCTGATACACCTGCGCCACGCTTCGCGGGATGAGTGGGGTTTCGAGATGATCGCCTCGACAGGCTCCCAAGCGCATCTCGAGAAGCTGTTCGCCATCACCGGTTCGGCGAAGGATGTAATGGCAGCCGCCCCCTGGCCCACCGAAGCCGGCCTCTATAGAAACTTCGGTCTAGCATATATCGAGCCGGAGCTTCGCGAGGGGCTTGATGAGTTGTCTCGCGCCGCCTCCGGCACCCTCCCCGACCTCGTTTCGATCACGGACATCCGCGGCGACCTGCATGCCCATTCCACCTCGAGCGACGGCGCGCACACCATCGAGCAGATGGCCCTCGCCGCGCGCGACCGGGGGTACGAATACGTCGGCATTACCCACCACTCCCAAAGCCTCAAGATTGCCCGCGGCATGCCGGTGGAAGACATATGGAAGCAGATACGTTTTATCGATACGTTGAACGCGCGCATGCCCGGCATTCAAATCCTGAAGTCCGCCGAAGTCGACATCCTGGCCGATGGCGCCCTCGATTACCCTGATGATCTCCTGCGCGAGCTCGATTACACCGTCTGCTCGATCCATTCCCGGTTCGGCCTAAACCGGGAACAGCAAACCGAGCGCATCCTGCGGGCCATGGACAACCGGAATTTCACTATTCTGGGGCATGCCACGGGACGTCTGCTGTTGAAACGTCCGGGATATGAGCTCGACATGCCCCGAGTGATCGAGCACGCGCGCATGCAGGGCTGCTTCTTCGAGATCAATTCGAGCCCCGACCGGCTCGACCTCTCGGCCGCATATGCCCGCGCCGCTGCGCAAGCAGGCGTAAAGATCTCGGTATCGACCGACGCGCACAGCACGCGAGAATTCGCCCTCCTACACTATGGACTCGATCAGGCCCGCAGAGCCGGACTCACCAGACACGACGTTCTCAACTGCCTGCCATGGACCGAACTCGGCAAGCTGACGAAACGGTAATAGCGTCTCCGCCCGCCCGGCTGTCGCTTTGGTTTACGTCACCAGTATCGCCCGAGCGGCTGCTGAAGCTTGGGATTTCCTTCTTCGGCGCTGCCCAAGGAAAAGCAATACTATGGCACCCGCAGTCGTCAGCGCGGCCGTAGACGGCTCGGGCGTAGCTGTCACAGCACCTTGAATCACTCCTGCAGAAGGATCAAACGAGCTTAGTCCAGCGGTGTTTCCCGTACTCAGGTTGATTGTTTCAATCTGGCCCGTCAGGTCGTCCAAGGCGTAACTGACTCCGTTCACTACAGTGACGGCTCCAATGCCCAGGTCGGTCGATCCGATAGCGTGGGCTTGGCCGGTTAGGGGATCTATCTGATACAACTCCGGCGCGACGACGATACTTGTCGCTGATAACGTGGTGGGATCGAAGACGAAGGCATCGTACGTTTCGTACAGGTTTCCGTTACCCTCCCACAGAGCCTGATCAACAAAATTGTATGTCCCGTCGGCATTCTGGGTTCCCGGCACGAAGGGGAACGGGGCAACCCCGGTCTTATTGGAAATTAGCGTAGCCGAGCCGGTCGACGGGTCTACTACATACAGGTTATTACTGTAATCAGTCATGTAGACCTTTCCTTCATAACCGCCTAAATCGAACGCGGTGTTCGGAGAGCACGACGGATCCGGCACAACACAACCAGGCAGGCCAGTCGCCCCAACCTGAGTTGGAATGCCGGTTGTGGGATTGATGGAATCCAGGTTGCTCGCGTACGTTAATGACACCAACGAGCCGTTTGCTCCAGAAGCTAAGCCAAAGTATCCATCCGGTTCACCAGGGCCCACCTGCTGGTAAGCGCCGGAATTCAGATCGATCGTGCCGAAAACACCGTTTCCGGTTAGGCCGGCACTTACCACATAGATCATTGGATCTGCTTGCGACTTCGAAATAGCCACGAGGCTCACCGCCAGGGCAATCGTAAGCGACGGTCGAAAAGTCATCCAGGTCCTCCAGCCAGAGGTTACCGTCAGCCGGTTCGCGGTCTCCCTCCATTCTGCCTGCAATGTGTCTCACCGGCTAAACTATTGAGAGCTCAACACCTTTCGGAACCTCTGAACGGCAGTTACAGCGGTATACTATCAATTACCTCGTGCCCGTGTATGGCGCTCAATGCGACACCCAGGCGATTACGGTTCGGCCCTTTCGAAGCGGATGCCGGCGCGGGCTCGCTGCTCAAAAGCGGCATCCCGGTCCGTTTGCCTGGTCAGTCGTTTC
This sequence comes from Terriglobia bacterium, assembly GCA_019242155.1. Taxonomy (GTDB): domain Bacteria; phylum Acidobacteriota; class Terriglobia; order Bryobacterales; family Bryobacteraceae; genus PSRJ01. Next base: position 13,137 of record JAFAWA010000066.1, read on the forward strand.
AGCTCCTCTTACTCCTCCTAGAACACCCGGGAGAAATCGTAACGCGCGAACAGTTAAGGAACCAGATCTGGACCAACGGGACTTTCGTTGACTTTGAGCAGGGGCTCTATGCCGCGATGAACAAACTCCGGCGAGCGCTTCGCGATTCCGCTGAGAGTCCCCGTTATATAGAAACCATGCCGGGCAAGGGTTACCGTTTCATCGGCGTGCTGGAACCTTTGCCCAAGCCGCTCTCCGTTCCGCTCGAACCCACCAAAACCACACACAATTCTCCGCGGCAGTGGCTTTGCGTTTTGTTTGGCGTCGTGGCTTTTGCGACCGTTCTGGCCCTGAGCTTCAAGATGGAGAAGCCTGGAAGTGCCGAGGGTATCTGGAAGTTCAGCCGGCTCACGGCCGATTCCGGACTCGCCGAAACACCCGCCCTATCACCGGACGGCAAACTAGTCGCATATGCATCGGACAACGGCTCGGAGGGGCAGACCGATCTGTATGTGAGACATCTTGCCGGTGGCGAGCCGATTCGTCTGACCTTCGACGGCGCCGGCAACACCACTCCCGACTTCTCTCCGGACGGCAGCCGGATTGTTTTTAGATCGAACCGCGGAGAAGGGGGTATTTATGAAATCCCCGCATTCGGCGGCCAGGCCCGCCTGGTGACACGGAAGGGTCTGAATCCAAGATTTTCGCCCGACGGCTCGCAAATCGCATATTGGATTGGCACCGAAAGCGTTGCGGCGGCATTGCCCGGCAGCGGATCCGTATGGGTGCTGCCGATTGTGGGTGGAAAGCCGCGAGAGGTTGGTCAGTCCTTAACGTCGGCGCGTTATCCGGTATGGGCGCCAGACGGGAAACACCTTTTGGTGGTTGGATATTCCGCGGCAAAAGGGTTTGATCGTTCTGCGATTGACTGGTGGCTAGTCTCGAGTAATGGCAGCGATACGATCCGAACGGGAATGCACGACGCGATGATCCGCGCCGGAATGCAACCCCATGCTTCCTGGCGGACTCCTGTACCCAATATTCCGGCGCCGGGATGTTGGAGCAAGCGCGACGGCACCGTCGTTTTCTCGGCCCTGCTTGGCGATGCCGCCAATATATGGGAAGGGAACTTGTCGCCCAAATCCGGCAGAATCGGCAGCCCACTAAAACGCCTGACCTCGGGTCCCGGCAACGAGTTAACACCCTCCTGTTGGAACGGCGAAGCCAGAGTCTTCGCAAACGTGGAGACCAGGAGTGACATGTGGCTGTTACCCCTCGATCTGGATGCCGGTAAGCCAAAAGGTGAGATAGAACGGCTACCAGCAGGCAACTCATGGCGTGAAAATGTGTCGATCGCTCGCGGCGGCCGCTATCTAGCCTTTGCTTCTTATCAGTCAGGGCAACAAAGCATCTGGTCGCGCGACTTGAAAACGGCGAAAGAGGTGAATATCAGCAGGTCTCAATTCACGGAGCGGTTTCCGGTGATCAACGACTCCGGCAGCCATATCGCATTTTCCGTGTACGAAAAGGGCAAGCGAAGCCTTTATGCCTCGACATTCGAAGGGCCGCCTGAAAAACTTTGTGATGGATGCCTTCGCGCAACGGACTGGTCCCGGGATGGCCGGGAGGTCTTGGTCTTCGGCGGCGACCCATACCAGATCAACCTGCTGGAGACGGCTTCCCGTAAGCAGACTACCGTCATCAAACATCCCACGTATCCGGTTCTCTACGCGCGGTTCTCACCGGATGAGCGTTGGGTCAGCTTTACCGTACGCCGGGAACTCGGGCGAGGCCGCATCATGCTCGCTCCTATCAATCGCGCGAACCCGCCTGCTGAGAACGATTGGATCGCAATCGCCGAAGCCGGCTCAGATGATTACGCCAACTGGTCCTCGGACGGGAACACGCTGTATTACACCTCGAACCGCGATGGGTTTAACTGTCTATGGGGTCAACGGATCGACGCCCGTTCGCGGCGGCCCCTTGGCGCCCCGTTTGCAGTTCAGCACTTTCATGGACGATTTTATTTCGGCCACGGTGGTTGGTCAGCCGCGAAAGACCGGATTGCGATCTCTCTGATGGAGCGGAAGGGAGACATTTGGGCGATGTCCCGTTCGGCTCAAGCGCAATAGTGTGGCAACCCGGCCAACACGCGTTGTTCTCTTTCGCCACCCAGGCCTCGCCCCGCCCTCACGCCAAGATCATGCCTAACAAAACGTAATCACTTGGGTAGCACTGCAGCCATCCGCCTAAGCGGATCCGCTCGCATCAACAAGCCATCGAAACGTTGCCCATATCTGGGGATACTATAACTTGGTTCGAGAGGCTTGTCACAAAATTGGCCGCTCGAACGCTATCCTTCCGTGGACGCAAGCGAAATAGTAGATGAGACCAAAGCTACCGTCCAATTGGATCTTGAGTCCGTCTTTACAGCCCATTACCGCGGTGTTGCGCGCGCAATTGCTTCGATCGTTCATGACCGGGCACGAGCAGAGGAACTCGCGGTCGAAGTCTTCCTACAATGGGCTTCGAGCGGTAGTGGCTCAAAATCCGAAGGCTGGCTTTATCGTGCAGCGGCCCACATGGCCCTGGATGAACTTCGCAGGCGCTCACGGCGAGATCGATATGAGCGCCTGCTGCCGCGGACTTTCCGACGCGTGCCGAATCCGGAAGAGGTCCATTTGGCCAGAGAAGAACAGCAGCGAGTGCGTAGCGTCTTAGCAAGCATGGCGACCCGCCAAGCCGAACTGTTACTCCTGCGAGCCGAAGGCTTCTCGTACGGCGAACTTGCTTCCGCTCTTGACCTGAACCCACTCTCTGTCGGGAAATTGCTTAGCCGCGCCCTGCAGACCTTCAGAAAGGAGTACCTCAAGAAATATGGATCCGAATAAAGGGCCCGAACTCGACCGATGGGTTGCGGAGCGCATGGCCGCGCTGACCCGTTCTGAGGATTGGGAGCCAAATGTCGCGATCGCGCTCGCAGCAATGAATCACCGCCGCAATTCTATCCGCGTGCGCCGAACGAGAGCTGCATTAGTTGCGGCGGGAGCGATCCTCCTTTCAGGCCTCTTGGCGTTTCCGGCTACACGCGTGCTGGCGCAGCGCTGCGTCGGTGCTTGCATCGCCGAGACGGGCACAGTACGAGAGTTCTTCTGGAAGGCACTGCATCGGGTCAATCGTCTCCCGAACCGTGCCATACAGCCGAGCGAGCGTCGAATTGCGCCGGATTTCAGCCTCACAGATGCCGGCGGGAAGCTTTTGCACCTTTCCGATTTCCGAGGGCAGGTTGTACTTCTAAATTTTTGGGCCACATGGTGTGCGCCCTGTAAAGTCGAGATTCCTTGGTTCATGGAATTCCAACATACATACTATGATGCCGGATTTGTCGTGCTCGGCGTTGCGATGGATGAGAACGGATGGACTCCGGTCAAACCCTACCTCGAGCAACGTCGAGTCAATTACCGCGTGATGATCGGCGATGACATGATCGCGGAGAGTTATGGAGGGTTAAACGCGTTGCCGACGACTTTGATGATTGACAGGGCGGGGCGTATTGCTGTGATCCACACCGGGCTAATTGAAAAGAGCACCTACGAGACCGAGTTAGCGACATTGATGGCTGAGCACTAGAAATCCCTTTTCTGGAGAACAACCCGATGAACAGAATCATTACCGCGTTCGCAATCATTCTCCTTGAGCTAGCGCTACATGGAATTGGGCGAGCTGCCGAAATTCCTGGGGTTTGCGCTGCTATACAGCCGGCAAGAGTAGGAAGCTAGCTGCTGTCCTTCGTCTTGCCGATGCCTCGGACAGAAGTATCTCTCTTTCGAAGTATCGCGGGAAAATCATCCTGCTCGATTTTTGGGCAACCGAATGTGGGGGTTGCAAGACTGAGATCCCCTGGTTTATTGAGTTCGAGCGTGCATACAAGTCGAAGGGCCTGGAGGCAATCGGGGTCTCGATGGACGTCGTATATGAAGACCTCAAGAATGCCAAAGAGGGTTGGAGTAAGGTGAAGCCATTTGTGCAAGCGCACAGCGTAAACTACCCGCTCGTGATGGGCGATTATCAAGTGCTGAAAGCCTACAACATCGACGCATTCCCAACGACATACTTGATCGACAAAGCCGGCCGAATCGCCGCTACTTACGTCGGCGTGGTTGATAGGGCTGACGTGGAGGGAAATATCAAAACGCTGCTTAAAGAACGCTGATCAGCTCAGGCCCTCATCGCGGACACCGCTTTGGGCTCCTGGACAGCGGAATCAACGTGACAACTAAGCAGGCCCTAACGCTGACCCGTCCCCGCCGCACTCTTAAAATCCGCCGCCTCGCGCGCCGCCCCCGTCAATGCTACTATGTGCATCCCCGTGTTTGCTCGATCCACGGCGTAAATATAGCCGCGGTCGTCCACTTCCACGTTGTTGGTCTGAATAGCAGTCTTACATTGCTGCTCCGCGCCCTGACCCGTGCACCGTTTATCCGTATGCTCCGTGACCGAGGGAATGTAGTAGGCGATCTCCTTAGGGTGAAAAGGATCCCGTACGTCCACCGCGCGCACACCTGCATTGAAATGCGCTATGAACAGAACCCGGTTGTAATAGACAGGTGTGAAACTCTCGTTGGACGAATGTGCGCCGAAACGTCCGCCGGCGTCGCAGAAGTGCCCGCTTGCCTCCGGAACCGTCCAG